>JASHOP010000030.1 GCA_030041075.1 Thermoplasmata archaeon
GACGCGCCCCAGGCGTCCCGTACGGTGAGGTCGACCGTCAGGTTACCGGGCGGCGGGGCCGGTATCGGGACGGTCACGATCCCGTCGGCCGCAACGGTGCCGTTGAGGGACGCTCCGTCCGAGTCGTTGACCCAGTAGGCGAACGGCGGGGCCCCGCCGGTCAGCGAGATCTCGGCCTCGAGATCGGAGGCGGAGCCGGCCAGCCCGCCGAGCGCGACCCCGAGCGGCGGGAGAAGGCTCGCGGACTCGTTCGCCGCCCAGAGCTCGCCGGCCGCGTCGACGACGACGACCTCGGTCGGCAGGGTCCCCTCGAGTCGGTAGGTCGCGTTCCATCCGAACGGTCCGATCTCGGGGAGGGTGCCCGCGAGTCCGGTCGCGTTGAGCGCGCCGACGCCGGGCACGACGGCCCAGGCGAACGGCGGGTCTCCCGCGGTGACCGCGCCCGAGAGGTAGACCTCCTCGCCGTCCGGCCCGACCGAGCTCGCCTCCGCGGCCTCCGCGGCGAGCGGCGCCAGCACGTCGAGCGTCTCCGGAGCGGCGACGACGGAGACGCCGAGGGCGTCCGTCACCGCGAGCTCGAGCACGTCGGCCCCCGCCCCGGAGGCTCGGACCGCGAGGTAGACCGTCCCGTCGCGGGGAACGACCATCGCCTGGGTGCTGCGGTTGCCCACCACGTCCCAGGAGACGTTGAACGGCGGGACGCCGCCGGAGACGACGGCGGGCACGTGCTCCAAGAGCCCGACCTCCAGCGGCGCCGGGACGCCCGGGAGCGTCACGGCGAGCGGGGGAGCCACGGGTTCGGCGAGGAACGCGCTGGCGACGGAGTACGGGGAGGTCGCCCCCACCGCTTCGATCGACACGCCCGAGGTCCCCGACTGGTCGAACGAGCAGGTGATGGCGGGGGGAGGGCCCGACCCTGCGCTCCCGACCGGGGTGCCGCCGCCGCACGAGACGATCGAGGAGTACCCGGGGGGCCGGTTCACCTCGCCGATCGCGAAGCCGACCGGCACGCCGACCTCCGCGACCGGGCTCGCGGGGCGGATCGCGACGGCGAACCCGGAGCTCACGTTGAGGGGCTCGGCCACGGAAGCGTTCGCGGTGAACCCCGCGGCGTCCTCGACCTCGACGCCCGGCGCGAACACCCCGGCGGCGAACGTTCGCGAGACCGAGAACGGACCCGGACCGCTCTCGTTCGCCCAGCTGACGCTCCCGTCGCCCCAGGCGATCCGGAGGGTGAACGGGGGATCCCCGCCCACGATCGAGCCGTTCAGGAAGGCGACCTCGCCCGGTCGGATCGGGTTCGGGGCGATCGAGAGATCGGTAACCGTGAGCTCGGAGCCGACCGTCAGGTTCGAGGTCGCGCTCCCGAACGCCACGGTCCGGTTCGACCCGCATCCGACCGTCGCGGCGGAGCGGACCACGACCGCGGTCCCCTCGCTCCCCACCCCGCCCGCGGTGAAGTTCACGATCGACCCGTTGTCGGGCGCGAGCGAGCCGGCGGATCCGACGCTGGCGATCGACCACCCGAACCAGTCGGGCGCCGCGACGCAGCCGGGCGGGATCCCGGTCCAGCTCGCGCGCAGGGTGACGTTCGTTCCCTCGACCATCCACCAGTCGGCGGGCGCCACGGCCAGGACGGGTCCGGCGCGCGGGGTCGATGCGGTCGCGCCGGGGGCCGTCCGCGGGATCTCCGAGCCGCCGTGCGCACCGCCCGGCACGACGGCGGTCAGGGCGACGAGGACGATCGGCAGCGAACCGGACCACCCGCGGAGCCGATCCCGAACGCGATGGCGCCGCAGCGTAGGCAACCCCCCGCGGCACGGACGCCGGGTCCGGCTCTTGCCCGCGCACCCTCCGGCGGAGGCTGGAAGCCGGGCTCAGCGGCGGAGCCCGAGCGCCACGTGGTCGCGGGAGAACGGCGCGAGCGACGCTTCGGCGTCGACCCTGAGGCCGGCTCCCTCCAGCCGCCCGCGGGTCTCCCGCACGATGGCGTTCGGGGACCGGCGCTGCGTCACGGACCGGGCCTTGAGCATCAGGATCGCGCGCCCGTTCGGCGCGAGGCACGCCTCGGCGTTCTCGCGGAGGATCCCGGCCTGGTCCCGCTGCGCGACGTCCTGGTAGAGGAAGTCGACCACGCCCACATCCGCGCGGTACCGCTCGGGAAGCTGGGCGTCCGCCAGGAGCGGAAACAGGTTGGTCCGCCGCCGCGCGAGCGCGAGGAGCGGGGCGAACGACGACGGGCTCTTCTCGACCGCGAAGATCGCCGCGTCCGGCCAGAGGTCGGAGAGGTGGCTCAGGGTCGTTCCGTGCGCCGCACCGAGGTAGAGGCCGCTCCGGACGGGAGGGAGCACGCTCTCCGGCGCGCCCGCGAGGAGGAACGCCGCGAGCTTCGACCGGAACGGGTCCCAGAGCCGGTACTCCACGCCCCGGACCGTCCGCAGCGTCTCGCCGTAGACCCGGGTTCCCGGTTCCAAGTTCACGGTGTACAGGTCGCGCCCCTCCCGATGCACACCGGGCCAGCGCGTGGTCTCCACGGGGTCCGAGCAGCCGTGGTCGGCTTAAGAAGGGAAGCAGCGCCGCCGCCCGACCCGGGGGCCCGACGCGGCGTCGGCCCCGCTCAGCCGGTCTCGACGAGGATCTCGACCTCGACGGGAGCGTTCAGCGGGAGCCCGGCGACCCCGACCGCGTAGCGGGAGGGCCGGCCGGCCTCGCCGAACAGCTCGACCAGGAGCTGGGTCGCGCCGTTCGCGACCTCGTGCTGACGGTCGAAGGCGGGAGAGCTCGCCACGAAAACCCCCACCCGGACGGCCCGCCGGATCGCGTCGATCGATCCGAGCTCTTGGGCGAGGGCGCTCAGCGCCTGCAGGGACGCCTGCCTCGCGATCCCCTGCGCGACGTCGACCGGGACGTCGCGGTCGACGAGACCGGGGCGGAGCGGAGCACCGCCCTCGAGCACGATCTGGCCGGAGACCCACGCGAGACTTCCCGATCGGACCACGGAGGCGTACGTCCCCGCCGGTCGGGGCGGAGCCGGAAGCCGAAGTCCGAGGGATCTCAGCCGTTCGCCCGGCGTCGCCACGGCGTCCCATGCTCCGGCTCCAGAAAGCAGGGCGTACGGCGCGCCCCTCAAGAGTAAAGGCGCCCGACGTTTCCCGGGCCGCATGGGATTCTTCCGGCGCCGGCGGAAGGAGCCGGAGGAGCCGTCCCCTCCCCCGAAGCGCACGGCTTCGTCCTCGACCGGCGCGACGCCCCGGCCGGGTGCCGCGACCCGACCCGGTGCGCCGCGGACGGCCGTACCGCCGCCGCGCCCGGGCGAACGCGCGACCGCACCGCCGACCCGGCCGTCCGGCCCCTCTCCGCCGTCGCGGGTCGCGAAGCCCGCCTTCCCGGCCGCACCGGCATCCGAGGCGCCTCCTCCTCCCCTGCCCGAGCGCGTACCGGCACCGGAACCGGCGCCCCGGGACCGGCACGCCCCGTACGCCATGTGCTTCGTCTGCGGGACCGCGCTCGAGCACGGCAGCTGCCCGAAGTGCCGGATGACCTGGGTCGAGTGACGGGCCCGGGCGTTCCTATCGAGAGCTACAGCTTTTGAGCGTACCCCGCTCCCAATCCCCGTTCATGTCGTCGTCGGACTCGTTCGACGTGGCGGAGCGGGAGGTCGTCGACCACGTCTTCGAGATCCAGCCCTCGGCCGCGGTCGACCTCGGGTTCCATGCGTACGACGGTCGGCTGCCCGACCTTTCGACCGGTGCCACGGAATCGTGGGCGTCGCGGGCGGACCGGCTGCTCGCCCGCGTCGAGGCGATCGAGCCGGGTACGCTGACGCCATCCCGCGCGATCGACCGGTTCCTCCTGCGCCTCCTCCTCGAGGATCCGCTCTTCGGCCTCCGGGAGTCGACCGACCTCGACCGCAACCCGATGGGGTACGTCGGCGCGGTCTCGCTGACCTCGTACCTCGTCCGGGACTACGCGCCGGTCGCCGAGCGCGTCGCCGCGATCGTGCGTCTCCTCGAATCGCTCCCGAAGCTGTTCGACCAGGGCCGGGTCCGGATGCGCGGCGCCCTCCCCCGCCCGTTCGTCGAGATCGCGCTGTCGATGGGGGAGGGGATCCCCGGCCACTTCGCCGACGCGGAGGCGTTCGCCGCCCCGGCCGGGATGAACGGGCGGGTCGCGAAGGCCCGGGCGACGGCCGAGTCCGCGCTCGCCGGGTTCCTCCGATGGCTCCGGGAGGAGAAGCTCCCCGGCGCCACCGACGACTTCGCGCTCGGCCCCGGACGGTTCCAGCGGCTCCTGTTCGTGCGCGAGGGGATCGAGGCCCCGTTCGACGAGATGCGACGGGCGGGTGAGGCCGACCTCGCCCGGAACCGCGATCGGCTGGCCGAGATCGCCCGGACGCAGGGCGTCGGACCGAACGAGCTCTACGGCTTGATGAGCCGGGACCATCCGGCCGCGGACGAGGTCCTCGCCTCGGCCCGCGCGTACGTCGACGAGACCCGCGCGTTCGTCGCCGCGAAGGCGCTCGTGTCGATCCCGGAACCGGCGGTCTGCCGCGTCGAGGAGACGCCCGTCTACGGCCGCGCGACAACGACCGCGAGCCTGAATCCGCCGGGCCCGTTCGACGCGAAGACGCCCGAGGGGGTCTACTTCGTCACCCTCGTCGACTCGGGCTGGACCCCGGCGCAGCAGGCCGAGTGGCTCCGCTCCCTGAACCGGCCGGCGCTTCGGAACATCACCGTCCACGAGGTCTATCCCGGTCACTATCTCCAGTTCCTGCACCTCCGGTCGACCTCCGGCTCGCTCGTGCGCAAGGTCTACCGCTCCCCGTCGTTCGTCGAGGGGTGGGCCCACTACGCCGAGCAGCTCGCGGTCGAGTCCGGGTTCCACGGCGGCGACGCGTGGGCGGAGGTGGCGCAGCTCCACGACGCCCTCCTGCGCAACTGCCGCCTCCTCTCGGCGATCGGGCTGCACACCGCGGGCTGGACCGTCGATCGGGCGGCCCAGCTGTTCGAGGTGGAGGGGCATCTCGACCCGCTGCCCGCCCGCCGCGAGGCGCTGCGCGGGACGTTCGACCCCGAGTACTTCTGCTACACGCTGGGAAAGCTCGCCATCCTGGACGCGCGCCGGCGCGTGCTGGGGAGCCGGTTCGGAGGGAGCCTGCGTGCGTTCCACGACGCCGTCCTAGGTTCGGGATGCCCGCCGATCGGCCTGCTGGACCGGATCCTCGAGGACCCGTCCGCGGGCTGACCGTCCGGCCGCCCCTACCCCCGGATCCGGACGGGAGCCGGCGGAGGCCCGGCGATCCGCGTCCGGGTCTTCCCTCCGTGCCACGGGATCGTCGTGGCCGAATCCGGTCGAGCGACGGTTCGTCAACGACCGGAGACACCGACGGACCCGTGGAGTACGTTCCGGAGCGGACGGGGGCGGATCGGGCGGGGACACGCCGTCAGCCGATCCAGTTCCAGAAATCGTCCCGCCAGAAGTCCACCGTCTCGCGGATGTGGCGGAGCGGCGTCGGCTTCAGCCCCCCCTTCCGGGCCTCCTCGTACCGGTGGCGCAGTTCCCCGACGCTTTCGTCCGAGAGCACGTCGAGGTGGCGTTGGAGGTCGTGGCCAAGTCCGAGGTCGAGCGCCCGGTCGGGGTGCCGGATCACGAGGCGGAAGTGGTGGCCGCCCGACTCCTCGACGCGCAGCACCTGCCACTCGAGCCGCTCGCCGCGGTCCGCCTGGAGTCGGAAGGCGGCGAGGTTACCGATCGCCTCGGCGACGAAGTTCTCCTCGGGGAGTCCCGGCTTAAGGTGCAGCCCGATCTCGAGTCCGCGGTGCGTGGCGGCCGCAGACGGTCGGGGTGGAAACCGTCTTCGCCCCGTGCCGGGGCCGCGACGAGGTCCGTCCCGTGGTCCCCGACGATCCGGGTCGGCCCACGACGCGGGACCTGTCGCCCCGGGCCGCGGAGGAACGCGGACCGGGAGACCCGCAGGCCCGTCCCGACGGCCCCGGATCCCGTCGGGCCGGCCCCGCCGCCCGGTGGCGATCGTCAGTTCCCGTCGGGCCCGGCCGTCGGCATCGGCTCCACCAACCCTCCGGCCACTCCGGAGACCGGGGCGCGGAAGAGTCGGCGCTGGAGGTAGCGACGTCGGGTCGCGCTCGAGGTCAGCGCCGCGAGATCGTCGCCCGCGGGGGTCTCGGGAGGGGACAGGGCGACCCATGCCGGCGTGGCCTCTTCGGAACTGTCGGGAAGGGAGCGGCGATCGGGGCCCTCCTCGGCCGGCCTGGACAGCGGGAGGAGTTGGGTCTCGCCGTGCATGCGGCTACAGGGGACGGCAGGTTACTTAACCAGTTTTACAATTAGTAGTCTAATTCCTGAGCATCACGATATTTTAGTACTCTAAATCGTCGGTCGATGGTGCGGCTCTCGATCCCGGTCCTGGGCTTCGCGACGTCGCGCGGGACCCGGTGCATCGGGGTGCGGAATCACCGCGAGGTCGAGCGGGCGCGTCCGGGCGATGCGGCAACGATCCTTCCCCGGTCGACGATCGGCTCCCCGTCGATCCGCAGGCTACCTCCGGTCAGGTCGAGGTAGGCCATGAGGCGAGGACCGCGGCTCCGGCCCCCCATCGCGGCGTTGCGTCCGATCTCGAGCGTGATCGTCCCCCGGCTCTGGTCGAACAGCAGCGGGATGCTCGAAATGCGAGGGTTGAGACCCACGGAGAGTTGGCCGACCCGAACCGGCGGGTGATGGAGCTCGGCCAGGGCCCGGCGGAGCTGGGTCCCCCCGTGGGCACAGGCGAATCCATCGAGGGCGCCCTGGCGGAACGTCCACCGTCCGGCGGAGAGCGGGGTCTCGCGCCCCCGGGCGAACAGGACCCCGGTCGCGTTGGACACCAGGCGGCCCTCAGCGTGGAGCTCGTCGACCGTGACGCTCACCACGCCCGTCGGGACGATCATCATCATGTTGCCGGCCCGCACGTCCTCCGGGTCGATCACGCCGTCGTCCACCTTCGGCCGCCGGTGGGCCAGCCGGAGGACGAGGTGGGTCCCGTTCGCGTGCGAGATCGTCGCCTCGTGCCCGCGCTCGAGGCGTCGTGCGATCCACGTCGCGTCGCGCTGCATCGCGCGCGGGTCGACCAGGGCCGCGTGGATGAGCTCGCGGCGCCACGAACGCAGGTCGACGGCGTAGCGCCGGGCCCAGAGCTCGCTCGTTCGCCCCAGGTCCCAGCGGACGCAGCGAATGCCGTGCTTCTGGATCAGCCGCATGAGCTCGTGGTTGTTCGACTCGGTCCGCCGCCCGGCGGCCGCCGGGAGCCGCTCCTCGCGGAGGGCGTCCTGCGGCCCGTAGAGGCAGACGTAGGCGTCCGCGGCGGACAGCGCCGCCCACTCGTGGGCCCCGATCCGACCGAACTGGCTCGCGGGAGCCTCCGGGAAGCTGCGCCAGTAGGACGACTCGTCCTTGACGGAGAGGAGCGGGCGGGCCCCCAGGATCCGAGCCTCGAGGTCGAGGCTGACCGCCCACGGCAGGGTCCCGCTCCAGGTCTCGATGAGGACGTTCTCGCCGCGCTTGAGGCGAAGCGTGTGGCGCAGGAGATTGCGCGCGAAAGTCCGGCGCAGCGACTCCGGGTACGACGGCAGCATCCGTCCCGTACTCGGGGCAGCAGCGTATATAAGTAAGTCCGAATTTAGAGTACTAAAATACGGCCCGGAGCCGGGCCGCGGAGCGCGATGAGGCTGCACAAGGTCATCAACCGGGTCTACGAGGGAACGACGTACTACCGCTGGACCGTCTCCATCCCGCCGAAGCGCATCCGGGAGCTGGGCTGGACCGACGGGCAGGAGCTCGACGCGGCGGTCCGGGGCTCGTCGCTCTGGATTCAGGCCGCCCTCCGGACCCCGCCCCGGCAATTCGACCGACCGGCGGACTCGCTCGAGGAGGAGCTCCGGCGCAAGACGCTCGGTCGTCGTCCCCGGGGATAGCCTCCAGGGAACCCCTCACCCGGACCGTTCCGAGTCCGCCCGGGCCCGGATCGAGATAGAGGCGGGGGCGCGTCGTCGCCCCGGTCGCGCGGCCGGGGCCGGCTCGCTCCACGGCCGCGGACCCGGTCGCCCCCTCCGGGACGCGCGTTCGCCTCGGGGCTCCCGATCCTCGCGGCGCGATCGGTCCAGGCCGGATCCGGTCGGACCCCCTCACGGCGGAGCCGCGAGGTGGCCCCAGACGATGTCGATCCCGTACAGCACCGCGGCGATGCCGGCCAGCAGGACGGCGACGAGGAAGAGCCCGAGGAGGACCCTCCAGATCCACGGATAGTCCGGCACCGGCTTCGTGGGAAGCGCGTCGGCTCCCGCGACCTGGGGACCGATCACGAACCAGTCGATGAACAGGGTCGCGGGGTAGGCGAGGATCGCCATGCCGCCGAACGCCAGGTACATCAGGAGGGTCTCCAGCGGCTGCTGCGTCAGGCCGAGCTGGTAGGCCCGGACCCCGTAGAACCATACGCCCAGCCCGACGATGACGGAGAACATCCCCGCGAAGTGCGTGGGAAGCCGCCGTGCGATGAGGAACGCGAAGGCGACCAGCACGAGGCTCAAGAGGAACAGCATGTCGAAGAAGAACAGGTCGTACGACGTCGCCCCGGGGAACCCGTTGATCGGCCAGGTGAGCTCGCCCCAGACCGCGAACAGGCCGATCGCTGCGCCCAGGAGCCCGAGCAGCGCCCCGCCCGAGCGCAGCTGCGCGTACGCCCGGAGTCCGTCGTGGCGCCGGAACTCGAACCACACCATGACCCCGGTGTAGAACACCGCGGCACACACCAGGATCAGGAGGTCGACCACCAGACTGAGATCGTCGATGAACGCCATCTCGATTCACCTCACGGGAGGGCAAGCGACGACCGACTCATAGCCCCGTCGGCCGTTTCCTTGGGTCGGGTCCCACGGTTGGGAATCGTCCGCTACCAGAGGCCGAGGAGGATGCTACCGTCCACCCGAGCGATGCGGTCCCAACAGGCACGCCAATCCGGAGGGCCCATCGCGGCAGGCGGGGCCCCGGGCGTGGCGTTCGTAGCCCGGGGCCCGCGCCGTTCCGTGGGCTCCCGAGCGAGCGGGGACAGGGGCGAGGGACCCGTCGGCGATCCCCCCACGACTTCGTCTCCCGACGAACTCACGGCCACGGTCTCGATGGCGCGTCCCGGCAACGATACCCTGATGGCCGTCGGCCGCTATCCGGGCGGTCGTCACGGGATCGTCCCGGGAGAGTATGGACGAGGGCCGCCCAGGGTCTGCGAACTCCGTGCCGCCCTACCCATCCCAGATCTCGTCGGAGGAGCGAACGGTGCTCGCGGCGATCGGGGACTCCGTCGCCTTGGCGATCCTCTCCGCCTTGGGGGCCGGGGAGCGGGACGGGCACTCGCTGGTCGTGGAGACCCACCTCCCCCAGAGCTCGATCTACCGAAAGCTCCGGGAGCTCCAGGAGGAGCGTCTCGTGTATGTTAGCCGCCTCGCGTTCACCCACGACGGCCATAAGGTCGAGCTCTTTCGCAGCCGCCTCCAGGAGATCCATGTCGAGTTCGGCCCCGCCCGGCCCCGCGTGCGCGTGGTGGTCCGGGAGGACTCGGCGGACCGGATCCAAGGGATGTGGGCGGAAGTGAGGCGCTCCTCGAGATGATCGGCGCGATCTGGCTGCTCCGCGGGATTGAGGGGTTCGTCCTGCTCATCGGGGCCGGGATCTCGTACGCCAGCCTCCGGGCCTACTCGCGGACGCACGACGCATCGCTCGCCTTCCTGGGAGCGGGGTTCGCCGTCGTGACCGTCGGCGCCGGGGTGGCCGGGATCGTCTACGAGCTCGCGACGCACAACCTCCTGTCGGCGTGGATCTCGAGCGCGACCCTGGAGGCCGCGGGGTTCAGCCTGATCCTATACTCGATCCTGCGGACCCGGCGGCTCGACCTCCCGGAGAGCGGCCCTCCCGAGGATCCCGTGTCGGGGCCGTAGAGATTCCCGAGGGACCGAGACGCGGCCGCAGCGGTAGGTGGCGAAGCATTCGGCCGTTCGACGCCGGCCCAGGGAGACGCCGGTCGAGGCGGAGCCCGAGTCGGCTCGGGGAGAGGCCGCCTCGCGCGGAAAGTCCTGAAAAGGTAGGGAGCGCTCGGGACGCCATGGCCCGGAGCGCGTCCCGCGAGGTCCCTCTGCCGGCGGCGTTGAGGAACTGGCTCCTCCGAGACAGCGATCCGAGCGTCCGGTACCGCGTGCTGCGCGAGCTTCTCGGCCGCCCGGAAGGCGATCCTCGGGTCGTAGCCGCCCGCCGCGAGATCGGTCGCACGGGCTGGGCCGCGGAACTGCTCGCCCTGCAGCTCCCGGGCGGCCAGTGGACGACCCCGACGTCGACCGCCCGGGACATGGAGGGGCCCAAGTACACCGCGACCCGCTACGTTCTGCACGTTCTCGCCGACCTGGGCATGGACCGCTCCGACGCGCGCGTGGCGCGCGGGGCCCGTCTCTACTTCGACCGGATGTCCGGCCCTCGCTTTCACGAGATGGGGGGAACGGACAGCGAGGTCTGCTGCACGGCCGGCGACGTCCGCATCGCGGTGCGGCTCGGCTTCGGGGACGACCGCCGCGTGGCGCGGTCGATTGCGTGGCTCATCGCCGCGCAGAAGAGCGATGGCGGCTGGCATTGCTGGCCCTCCCGGACGGGGACGCTCGAGTCGTGGGGGCCGCTGGCGGCGTTCGCGGCGATCCCCGACGAGCGACGGAGCCCCGAGATGCGCCGGGCGATCCGACGAGGCCTAGAGTTCTATCTGGATCGCGAGCTGATGCGCGAGGGCCGCGCGCCCTACGCTCCCTGGCTTCGGCTTCACTTTCCCGTGCATTACTACTACGACGTCCTGGTCGGGCTCGACCTGGCGACCTCGCTCGGCAACGGAGACGACCCCCGCCTGACGAGGGCCCTGGATTGGCTCGAGGGACGACGGAATCCCGACGGATCGTGGGACCTCGACACCCTGCATCCGGACCTGGAGGGCGACGAGTACCTCGCGGGGCTGGGCACCCCCTGCTTCTCGCTCGGCCTCGAGTTCCCCGGACGGCCAAGCCGATGGATCACCGTGACCGCCCTCAAGGTCCTTCGCCGGGCGGGCCGGATCTGAGCTCCGGAATCGCGGGCGTGGGCAAGGTACGGGGATACGCCGCGGGCTGTGCCGCGTTCTCGGCACGGCGGAGCCCCTTCGGGTCCCGGTCCCCGGGTTCGGGGCGCGAACCGCCGAGTCGCAGCCCCGGGCGTTCCGATAGCGGAGACCCGGTCCCTCGGGAACCGTCACCTGGCCTTTCGTGCTGGGGGGGCCCACCGCGGTCACCATCCCTTACCATGTGGCAAAGAGATCCTTACTACTGGGCTGTCGACTGGCCGGTGGGCATCCTTCGACTCCAGTGACCCATGCCTACGGTCCCCGAGCCCGCCGATCGACCCGAGCGGTGCCGGGACCCGGCACAGCCCGGATTCTCCGTGGCCGAATGTGCGCCGACGCTCGTCCCGTGCCCGAAACCCTTAGCCCCGGGCGGTCGATGAACCCGAGGCCATGCCCGCCGCGAGCTACGAGTTCCGGCTGGGGAGTTTTCGTTGCGTCGTCGTGAGCGACGGCACGTATACCTACGCGAACCCGGCCCTCACGTTCTTCCTCGATGCCCCGGAGGAGCGACTTCGAGAGAAGCTCCTGGCGAACGGAGTTCGGTTGGATCGGTGGACCGAATTCGTTTCGGATTACAGTTGCCTTCTGGTCGATACCGGGTCGCGCCGGGTCCTGATCGACACCGGCGGGGGAGCGCTGTCCTCCACCACCGGGAAGCTACGGGCGAATCTTCGATCGCTCGGACTCCCGCCCGAGGATATCGATACCGTGATCCTGACCCATGCTCATTCGGATCATGTTGGAGGGAACCTGGGGCCCGATGGCCGGCCGGCGTTCCCGGCCGCTCGCTACAAGATCGCCCGGTCCGAGTGGGAGTTCTGGACGGCCGAACCCGATCTCTCTCGTCTTCGCATCCCGGCCCACCTCCAGAAGGTGCTGGCGAGCGTGGGACGTTCCCACCTGCTGCCCCTCCGTGGCCAGGTGGACCTGATCGAACCCGGTGAAGAGATCGAGCCGGGCGTACGTTCGGTCGACAGTTCGGGCCATACGCCCGGGCACCTGGCGGTCGATGTATCGTCGCAGGGCGAGCACCTGCTCTACGTGTCGGATGCGATCCTTCACCCGCTCCACATCGAGGAGCCGGACTGGAGCGCGGCGGTGGACGTGTCGCCGACCGAAGCCGCGGAGGCGCGCCGACGACTCCTGAGGCGGGCGTCGAGCCAGCACGCGCTCGTTCATGGATTCCACTTTCCGTTTCCCGGTCTCGGGCATGTCGGGCCCGTGGGAGAGGCGTGGAGATGGACGCCGTGGGCGGTGCGCACCGGGCCGTAGATCCGGTTCGTCGCCCTCGCGGGAGCGTCGTGCGGAGGGGGCGGACCGCCCGCGGCGATACGCTCCGGTGGTCGGGTCGTCCGATTCCCAGATCTCCCCGCGACATGCCGCACGCACGGGGTCTTTAGCCCCTCCCACCATGCGCGAACTCAGGCACGGCGGTATGCTCGCCGGGAACGCATGAACGAACGACCGCGCCGTCTGTCGGCGATCATGTTCACCGACATCGTGGGGTTCACGAAGCTCGCCCAGGCGAAGGAGGCGCGCGCCCTCGCGCTGCTCGAAGAGCACCGGCGGCTGCTGCGTCCGGTGTTCGTCGAGTACGGCGGCCGGGAGGTCAAGACGATGGGCGACGGCTTCCTGGTCGAGTTCTCCAGCGCGCTCGAGGCGGTCCGCAGCGCCGTGGCGGTCCAGCAGCTGCTCCACGATCGCAACCTGTCCGTGGCCCCCGAGGACGCCATCCTCGTGCGCATCGGCCTCCACGTCGGGGACGTCGTCCACAGCGGGGACGACGTCTACGGCGACGCGGTCAACGTCGCATCGCGGATCGAGCCGCTCGCCGAGCCCGGAGGCGTGTGCGTCACGAATCGGGTCTTCCAGGATGTCCAGCACAAGATCGACTGTCCGATGGTGAGCCTGGGGCCCCGCGAGCTCAAGAACGTGGAGACACCGGTGGAGGTCTACCGTCTGCGGCTTCCTTGGACGAAGGAATCCGCCCCGTCGGGCCCCCTCCCGCAGAAGCGACGCATCGCCGTGCTCCCCCTCAAGAACCTGGGCGGAGACCCCGCCGACGAGTACTTCGCCGATGGCCTGACCGAGGAGCTGATCGCGACGATCTCGACGATCGGGGGACTGAAGGTGATCTCCCGGACCTCCGCGATGAAGTACAAGGAGGGCGCGAAGGGCATCCCCGAGATCGCCCGGGAGCTCAGCGTCGGCACGATCATCGAGGGGAGCGTTCGCAAAGCGGGCGGTCGGGTCCGCATCACCGTCCAGCTGATCGATGCGGCCACCGACGAACACCTCTGGGCCCAGCAGTACGACCGGGAGCTCAAGGATACGCTCTCGATCCAGGCCGACATCGCCGCCCATGCCGCCGAGTCGCTGCAGGTGAACCTGCTCGCCCACGCGGGCGGTCCGGTCCTCGCGGCGCGTCCGGTCGATCCGGACGTTCACGCGCTCTATCTTAGGGGCCGCTTTTCGGCCAACAAGCGGACCGAGGAGGGACTCCACCGGGGGATCGGCTACTTCCGAGAGGCGCTGGAGCGGGATCCCACCTACGCGCTGGCGTTCGCCGGGCTCGGGGAGTCGTACCTGCCCCTCACCGTGTACGGCTTCGTGCCGCCGAAGGACGGCATGCCGAAGGCGAGGGCCGCGTGCGAGAAGGCGCTCGAGATCGACCCCAACCTGGCCGAGGCGCGCACCGTGCTCGCGGTGGTGAAATCGTTCTACGAATGGGACTGGGAGGACGGATTCCGGGAGCTGCGCGCGGTCGCGGATTCCCACCCGAACTACGCGAGAGCCCGCCAGGTGCTCTCCGAGCTGCACAGCGCCTTCGGCCAGTTCGCGGAGGCCAAGGCGGAGCTGAAACTGGCGCTGGAGCTGGATCCCCTGTCCCTGCCGATCAACAACGGGCTGGCCGGGGTCCTGTACTACGAACGCGACTACGAGGCGGTCCTTCGGCAGTGCACCAGCAGCCTGGAGATCGATCCGCAGTACTTCCCGGCGCATCTGTTCAAGGGGCTGGCGTTCGCGCACCGGGGCCGCTTCGCGGAGGCCGACCAGGAGCTCGACGCGGCGAGGACCCTGTCCCGCGGCAGCGGCTACGTTCTCGGAAGGCTCGGCGAGGCGTACCTGCTCGCGGGAAGGCGCCAGGACGCGGAGGTCGTGCTCCGCGAACTCGAGGAGCTGAGCCGCCAACGGTACGTCTCGCAGGTCACGGTCGCCGGGATTCACCTCGGACTCGGCCAGGGGGACCGGGCGTGGGAGAGCCTCGACCGGGCGGTGGAGGATCGCTGCATGCAACTGCGCTTCCTCGCCCACGAGCCCGCCTTCGACCGTCTGCGAGGCGAGACGCGTTTCCAGAGGATCCTCGGCCGGATTGGCACCGGAGGGGCCACCCCCTTCGAGGTCCGTGGCCCGGAGCGAGGATCGGCCGACTAGCCCGACGCCTACGATCCTTTCCGCGGCGAGGCCGACGTTACCTCGTGCGCGTAGACCCCGACCGACTTGAGCTCCACCGGGAACTCCCGGAGCAGATCCGTCATCGGGACCTCGTCGCCCCCGGCGTAGCTCAGCATGAGCGCCGCGAACGACTTCTGGAGAGAGTCGGGGGCGGTCGCGTGCTGGCGTCTAAGGTCGGCCTCGGAGACGTGCTTGAGGTCGAACTTGTGGCCGGTCTCCTTCTCGAACGCCGCCACCACCTCCAGCGGCGACAGCGGCTGGGGTCCCCCGAGCTCGATCACCCGGTTCCGGGCCGAAGGCTTCGTCAAGGCCGCCACCGCGAAATCGGCGACGTTGCGGTAGGAGATCCACGAGATCTTCCGCGTCCCCGGGCCGTAGATCGTGGCGTTGGAGTTCGCGACGTCGAAGCCGACCGCCGGGCTGAGCCAGACCTCCATGAAGAAGCTGGGGCGAAGGACGGTGAACTCGAGGCCGCTCTCCTTGAGGTGCCTCTCGGCGCCGCGTTTGGCGTCGCGAAGGGGAGAGGGCTCTTCGATCTGGCCGGAGAAAGAGGTGAGAACGAACCGGTTGATGGGTTCGCGCCGCGCCGCGTCGATGAGATTCTTGAGTCCATCCCGATCCACCGTCTCGATGGAGTCTCCGGGCTGGCGCGAGAAGGTCGAGCTCGCCGTACTGACGACCGCGTCCTCGCCGCGGCAGGCCCTCTGGAGAGATTCTCCGTCCTTCAAGTCCGCGGTGACCCGTTCCACGCCCAGCGACTGCAGGGGGCCCGCTCGGGCGGGATCCGACGTAGGACGGACCACGGCGCGCACCGTGTGCCCGTTCGCCACGAGCTTGGCACATACCTCGCTCCCGAGGAGTCCGGTCGCCCCGACCACCAGAACCTTCACTCTCTGACCCCCCCGGTCGCGCCGGGGCTCGCGGGATGGGTTCACCCGCCACTTAGTATTTCGACCCTCCCCCGACCGCCGATCCAGCGACCGAGAGCCCGAAGTCGAGACCCCGGAGCTCCCGATCTTGACCATGGGCGGCAACGAGCACCGAAACGGGGTGAGAGGTGGAGGAGGCAGGTCGAACGGCGACCCACCGAAACAGGACCTCCCCCGGCCACACCCACCGTGCGATCGGCAGGATCGAGCCGGGGGCCAGGCCCGCGCGACTGCAGCGAACGTCGCGGGAGGGCTACGGCCGCCGCGAAGTCGGCCCGAGACCCACGCTCCCGCAGGCTACGGAACTCCTCCTCGGTGAGAAGGCCGTTGGACATTCCCACGCTCTTGCGAAACTCGGGCTCCTCGTACGGACCCGTCGCCCTCCCCGTCCGGTCGATCTGCCCGCTCGCCGCCCCCAGGAGCTCGGTCGCCGTCCGGGGGTCGGATCGCGCGAGACGGAGCTGCGCGATCCGGGCGAGGGCGTACGGAAGGAGAAAGCGATCCTGACGGTGCTCGACCGGGTCCCGGCCCTCGGCCGCCGGCCCCTCGGCCGATGCGGCATCCTCGTGCATGAGGTCCACAGCCGCAAGGTTGACGAGCGCGACCGCGATCGATCGGGAGACTCTCAGCTTTCGGTTCGGCTCGAGATTCTCGGAGTAGAACCTGCCGGTTGAACGCCCGAACACGAGGACGTTGCGAGGGAACCCGGTGGAGCCGACCTGGCCGCGACGCGCCGGAACGCCCGCTCCCGGTTCGGTGGAGAAGCGTCGAATGTTGCCTGACGTTTCCGACGAGGCATATGCGGGCGGCCCACGGATATGACGCGCGAGGAAGAAGGTGCGATCCTGCTTGCAACGACCGTCGTCGGCTGAGAAGCCCAACAGCGCGGCCTTGAGAGCTGGTGGGGAGGCGGGTGCCCTAGCCTTTGGCCGGCTTCCCGCTTCGGTACCGCTTTTCGATGGCCCGCACAAGCTCATCCCAATACTCATTCGAAGAGCGAAGCCAATCGGCCTTCGTAGGGAACTTGGGAACCATCCACCGCTCGACCATCAACAGGCTAATTCGGGTCCTGTTCGGACCGAGCGCGGTGAGTCTGTAGTCCATAGAGTCGAGATCCTCCTCACCGATCGTATCCTTGTGCCAGGCGTTCGGCGGACGAAGTCGAACCACTTCGACGTTCATCGCGGGATTTCTAGCTCCCTTGCTGGCGACCTTAACGCGAACCAGCCGCTGGGGACTCACACTCACGAGTCGATGCCTCTGCTCGGACCTCGCGAGCTTTGCGTCATCGGGCCGGAAGTCGGTGCACCAGTCGTAGACGTACCGGAGGGGAGCGTCAACGATCTTGGCGAGTCTTCCAGTTTGCGTTGCGAAGACCCGTCGGCCTTGCTCGGGCATGGGATGTAGCTGGCTCGAATGGTTCGGAGCCTGATAATCGTGCGCCAGCAATCGACGGCGTCGGTCGTGACCCTAATGGATGATAGTCCACGGGCCCCGTGGCAACAGGCATTGTACTCAAAGGCCGCGCGTCCACCGCACGAGAAGTGTGTGGCGAAGGCCTTAAGTCAATTGAGTTCAATTGGCACTTGTGTCAGCATCGCTTACCCGGCCGACAACCATCACGGTGACCGAGAGAACTCGACGACTCCTGGAGTCCGTGAAGGGCGAGGGAGAGAGCTTCGATGACATGATTCGGGGCCTCCTAGAGGAGACTTGCTATGACGATGAGTTCTTTCGAGAGATCGAGAGACGCTGGAGAGAGGAGAAGCGGATCACTGGGCACGATGTCATGAAACGTGCGGGGCTGGCGTGACCCCATACGATTTCGTGTTCCTCGAGTCTGCAGAGAAGGAGTTCCTGACTCTTCCCCCACGTTACCAGCGATTGTTCAGGGAAGAGCTACTATACTTGCTCCGGAACCCGTTTCGCTCCTACCCTTGGCTGCGGGTCCGCCAAGGACCTCGACACCCGGGAGAGTGGAGGTTTCACCTCGGAGAATACCGGGGGTTCTATCGCGTTGACGGAGTGACGGTCGTTTTCACGCGCATCACCCTGCGCCCGAGAGCGTACCCGCGACGGGCTCCCCAAACTACACAGCAACGCCGTTCGCGAAAGTAACTCCTAGTGGGGCGTCTCACAGATCGAGACGATTAAATCCGGGGTCGGTTATCCCCGCTCATGCGGGTGGCGTCCCCAGTCGTTCTCTCGCCAGTCGAGCGAGCCCAACTTCTCGCCTGGTCTCGTCTTACGCGACTCAGTTGGTGCTTCTCGAAGAGATCTAGCCTGAATTGAATTGCCAAGGGGGCGGGTGACTCTAGACTCTGGTCGGGGAGATTCGGTAGCCTCCTCCCTTCGACACTGAGAACATGATTGGACGCAGCAGATTTTCGAAATGTCGGATCCAAGGTAACATGGACCCGAAGGTCTTCGTCCATTGTCCAGGCATAATTGTCGAAAAGAGCGTGATGGTTGCTACAGAGCAGAACTCCGTTCCTGATGTCTTTGGACGTCCCATGGGCCTCAACTGGAATCAAGTGAGCTGCCTCAAGAGCGAGGGGAGCCTGTCCTAGGTGGTAGCCCAGATTGCACAGACTGCATCGTTCGTGATAGATTCTTCGAATCGCCACCTTGAATCGCTCAAACCGAATTCTCCGCAATGATGTGGAAAGCTGGGGGAAAGTCTTGTCGAACGGCTCGAACCTAAGGTTGGGAGTCGTGGTGGGTCTTTGAGAAATGTCGATAGCCTCTCCCTGAAGACGGAAATGCCTCCCGTCGAAACCGGTGACGTAACCTAGTCCTCGGACCTCATATAATCGGCTCTTTGCGGATGGTACCTGTCGGATGACCCCGACCGGAACTCCATCCTTCATGCAACGCAACAGGGCACGATTCGTGTCGAGGTTCATGTC
Source organism: Thermoplasmata archaeon (assembly GCA_030041075.1). Classification (GTDB taxonomy): domain Archaea; phylum Thermoplasmatota; class Thermoplasmata; order Lutacidiplasmatales; family UBA184; genus Lutacidiplasma. The sequence goes on from JASHOP010000030.1 coordinate 18,468, forward strand.
CGGGGTGCCCGCTCGCCCCTCTGGCGAATAATCGTAGACCCAAGAGCCGTCTGGGTTGACGACCAGTTCCTTATCGGGGTACGCTCTTCGGAGAGTCTGTCTTACCCAGAGCGCATAGGTAGAGCCAGCAGGCTTGTAGATTCCCTTCTGCCCCTTGAATCCCGGGAGTGAAGCACGCAGTGCACTGCTGGACTCCACAGCTCCATCCATCTGCCTGACTCGGGCAAGCAACTCGCGCTGCCGCGGATTCTCAATGGATTCGAGTGGGTCCGTCAATTCAGAACCTCGTCGACCCTCTGTAGATGCCAGGTCGAACTCTCTCTATCAGCCCATTGGCTACTAAGATCTGCAGCTGCTGTCGAGTCATTGGTTGAATATTGATAATCCTGGGATGGAGGTTTCGCAACTCCTCCTCAAATGCATATACATCGCGAAGTTCCAACTCCTCTGGCCGAAGGCGTCGAAGAACCGCTAGGATATCGGGCAACCATTGACGACTAGTGTGCCGTACCAGCCAGACCTAAGCTTATCCGGTTCCGGGTAACCTTGACGAGGATCTCGTCGGCGGTCGCCCGCCACTGGAACGGGCGAGGGACCTCGTTGTACCGCTCGATGTAGAGCTTCAGCATGGCGATCAACTCCCGCTCGCTGCGGAACGTCCCTCGACGGAT
>JASHOP010000031.1 GCA_030041075.1 Thermoplasmata archaeon
GATCAGCAAGCGGCGGACCCACGAGGGGTCGTGACGGACTCCGAACTCGCGCTCGATGACCTTCGCGATGCGGGGGAGGGTCCAGACCTGACCTCGAAAGCCGTAGGCTTCGGGTCCTCGGGAAAGACAGAACACGAGCCGCATCAACTGGCGTTGGGAGAGGCGGGGAGGGCGTCCGGGGATCCGTTTGGGGACCAGCGCCTCCTCGCCCCCCTGACGATAGGCGACCTGCCACTTCCAGAGGGCGTACCGGCTGACCCGGAACGCTCGGGCGACCTTCGCGACCGGAGTGCCCTGACGGAGGAGGCGGAGCGCGGCGCGCTTGACGTCGGCGGAGGCGGTGCGGTGCCCCCGGGTTCGGCCCACAAAGGGTCGTGGTCGAGGCTAGTTAAGTAGATTTCCTTCGACCAGTGTCATTAGCGCCCAGAGAAGAGGGAAGATGACAATCCCAATCAACCATCGCCGCTTCGTCCGCTTGGGACTGTCGGACTCCCGGTTTACCGCGCGAACGTCGAATGTCCCCAGAACCGGGGGACCTTGCGTTGCGATCATCATGCCACCGTGAGAGCGAAGTCTGCGGCTGCCGCGACCAGTCCAATCCCCGCCAAGCCAACCGAAATCGTAGCATAAGTCCTACATCGAGCGCCTCCGCTCGTGAGCGACACTACAGGTTGCTCGGGCCTCCGTGTTCGCCCGAAGCTAGGCGCGCGCCACCTCGAGCTGGCGAGGCTGGTCGTCGAGGATGGTGCGGATAGCAACGTGTCCCCGAACCCCGGCACCTCAGAGCTTGTACACGTTGTCGGTGCTCCATCACTTGACGACGGTGAACGTTCAGAGCGTGGGCTAATGGCTACGGGTGCGACGGAAGGCTGGCGCCCGCACTCCCATTGTGCCGATGGAATCACGAATGACGGGCACGTCACGCGCCGGAACGACGGAGGACTGACCCCCATGTTTTGTGAACCTGTGGCCAAATCTTCGGCGCCGAAACCGGCCCATCTACCGGTGCCGGTGAAGGAGGACGTCGGTGGCGATGCAGAAGGAGGAGTTGGCGCACGCCCATTTCGACAAGGACGAGGTCGAGAAGGTCTGGCGGGTGGGAAAGGGTGCCCTCGGCCTGGTGGTAATCAAGCACTACAAGCGGGACCGGGTCGTCCCGTATCTGCTGGTCTGTTGCATGGCGTATCTGTTGTGGGTGGCAGTACGTCGACGACTGAGGGACGCTCGGATCCCGCTGAGCCCCGAGAAAACGATGATGCGCTTACGTCGGGTCGAGGTAGTGCGCTTCCGAGTGGGGGAGCGGGAGACCGACGGCGTTCCCCGCCCCGTCTCCCACGAGCCCCGGATGCACAAGGAGTTCGGATTGGCCCGGCTCCTTCCTGTTGCCCTTGATTGAAACGGGATCCAGGTCAGAGACCCCTCTACGAGTCCTGCCGAATTGTCCTCAATCCCCTGAGGCGGTCTGAGATCGAAAGTTTGTGAGCTAAGAGTGTAGACGTGGGAAATACGGTGAACAGGGACCAGGGATGCCATGTCCAGGCTTGAATGCCGTGCTCTCGTGCCGCTCGGAGCAAGGCGTCACGAGCCATCTTCGTGGGCCAACCCACGAACGCGCGTGGGGCGTTGAGTACACCGGCGTCGCCGTTGCTCTGAAGCGACTCGAGTGACGGACCACGGTTCCACAGAATCAACCGGAACCCAGGGTCGTCCCAACGCAGAACTTGGCGATGGCCAACAATGGTCGTCAGAGTGATTCCTGCGTCATCGATACCGATGGTCGAAACCGCCTTCTTTCTTCCCACACTGAACAAGGCAAGACTGAGGATCCCCGCCATCCACCCCGCGACAAAGACCGCGGCTTCCGTTATATCGATCGGGGGAGGGTAGCCGACCGAAAAGTAGACGATGAGAAACCCCGCCGCTGCCATACCGTACGATATGGCAGCAAAGATTGGAAGCATCCGTCTCCAATGCGCTTGCTTCCAGCCAGCCGTTTCCTGATTTTCGAATTGCATCTCGCTGAAGCGGGTCTCTCGAGTAGGGACCGTAGCGGAGTCTATCATCGACCTTGGTCACGCGCCCCAAGCAATGCGCACTTCTTTGAATCCAACTGTCGATCCACATCGCGTCGCGATGTGGCTCGCCCACTTCGAGTCGCCGTATCCGGTCCACCGGAAGCACCGTACACGGGCCCCATTCAGACTCGTATGAGCTCACGTTTGTGGGCGGACTGGCGGACCTCCTCCTCGATCTTCTCGAGCCGCTTAAGCTTGCGGATCCGCTCGCGGCGCTGCTCGCGGTCGAGCGGGCCGGAATAGTCGACCGTCCCGAGGAGCAGGACGATATCGGGTGTGCGCAAGGCGCCCCTCGGGCACGGTGGTATGGTTCCCCGGATTTACAATTTGGGTACGTAACGCCGCGAGGGAAGGTCACTCGGTCAGTGGCCAATATCGTGAGATGTTACGTCCCTTCTTGGAGATGACGATCTGGTCCCGCTTGTCGTCCGGGGTCAAACGCACGGGCGAGAGAACGGCGGCCACGGACTCCTCGCCCCGCAGGAGCGAGAGAGGCTGGATTTCCAACTTACGCTCGATCCGGGGGCGGGCCGACGGCTCGGCAGGCTACTGACAAGGCTGAACACGTACTTGGTGGAGAAGAAACGGCAGGTCACACCGTCAGCTATGAGAGAGCTTGAACACGTACGACAGCCCTATCCGCAACTATCGGGCAGCGGAGCTGTTGCCCCGTATAGAGCAGACGAGGGGGGAACTCAATCCCATGAACGGCCGGCGCTTAGCTCTCCCGCGAGTCACGACCAAGCCCCGGCTCTCGGCCTGAGCCATCAGGGCGCGGTATGCATCAGCAGTTAGAGCGGAGTGAGCTTTTCGGATCACGATGAAATAAGGGGTGCTAGTCACCAGAAGAGACCCGTTCACCTGGCTGAAGTCGTGCAACTCAAAGGAAAGGTGGGAGTCCGTCCAATCGAACCGCTCCCGGCGCCCGTCCGGATAGCTGAGCACGAAATCAGAGTCGTTCGATAGGATCGAAGATGCGCCCGGTCGCAGTAACCGCCACGACGACAGAACTGTGGCAAGAATCGCGGCGGCAAATCCAAGATAACCAATCAAAGCCACAAGGGCGAGCTGAACGTTCGGTGAGGATCCCTGCCCGAGGGAGCGCTCGAAGACTAGGTAGAACAACGGTACCAGTGCAACAATGAACGCCACGACAAGTGACCCTCCCATCTTGCGACGCCGCTTGATCCGGTTCAACTCGGCGTTGACGACTCGGATATCGAATTCCATCTGCTTCGACTTGACTCCACCTAGTTCTCGGCCGCGACGAAATCGGCGCGCTCGGCGGCGAGATCCAGGCGGGAAATTCAGGGAGACGAGCACATATGACTTGATCGCGGCACTCTCCGGATCCATGAACTGTTCCGTGGCCGCCCAGGGGCTGAACAAGTAAGAGTCTGGATGAGATACTGGTTGCCTCGCTCGTCAGGCAGCACCTCCGATAACTACAGGAAGAGGAGTGGGCGTCATGGGATTCTCTAATGGCAGGACCAAGGCGGTGAGCTGAGACGAATACCGAGACTCTCCTCTCAAAGTCCGCTGCCGAGGCGATCGAGCGGCTCGATCGAATCGCTCGATGTAGATTCACCGCGCGTGCTGGCTCCCGACTCTATCGGTCAGACGGGACGCGCCAAGCCTCATATCGACATGCCCACACTGTGGACAGAGAACTCACCACCTCGGTGCCAGTGGGGATCTCGGGCACACAGTATCCGACCCTGCAACTCGCGGCGAACGACCTCTACGGTTCTCTGTATCGGAAGTGGTGCCACTCGGTCATCCGGAAGCTCGAGCGGCTCGAAGGGCTGGAGACCCATTGTCTCGCCAAAGTAGGGAGGGCCACGCTCAATCGTCAGACCGTGTCGGCCCGAACGTAGTGGACCACCGGGACCACGCCCCGGGGATACCACATGTTGGGGGAGGGCGCGGACCGCCGAATGAGCCCCCGCGCTTCCGCTTGGGCATACACGATGTGGTACGCCTCGTGCGTCAGCGCCGAATCGACCCCCTTCACAGTCACTCCGAACGGGCTGTCGACGGGGGGAGAGGGGGGAAGACTTCCACTGAAGTCGAAGAGCTCCAGGGTGACGTGCGGGTCCGACCAATCGACCCGGACCGTTCTGTCCCTAGGGAACATCAGCTCGAATCCGTGGTTACTCACCGTGATGGAAATCGCCGAAGGAGAGGTTTTTCCTAGGCCCTGTATCACTTGGAGGGCGATGTATCCACAAAGTCCGGACACTCCGACCGTTACTCCTAGCTCGAGACCACCGATCGTTCCTGTAATGGTCCGGAAAATGGTGACCGGCACAAACAAGAGGATGAGAAAAACGACCAACCCTATCGCTAGCCAGTAGATCGCTCGGAGCTTCCCCTTTACCCGGTCGAGTTGCATGGCGAGTGTGCGGAGATCGAACTTGAGATCGGCGGGAGGGAGGGGTGCGTTCAAATCCACCCCTCCACGAGTGCCAGGTCCGCTCCTGCGGCGCCGGCGCCAATGACCGCCAGAATCGATGTGACTTCTCCAAACAGGTCGAGTCCTGGTACCGTTCTGGAGGTCTTGGACGCATTAATCGCAATCGCCAAGCCGACTAGACTGAAGAAGAGCGCGGCGAGCACGATAGGGGCGAAGTGGGAGGCCCACGCGATGATGCTGACCACAAAGACGACTAGGTCGATCATAAGCGAGTCCACAAGCGCGTTGGCCACATCTACTGTGAGTCCCAAGCTTACTGCCTTGGCCATGACGAAGAAGAGATCCGTTAATGACACGTCGATGGCAGTTGATTCCGCGAGAGCCTCGAACACCACCGAGGGGATCGAATTTATCGGGAGTCCGTCTTGGAGATCAGTCACGCCTTCCGCACTCAACTGCGATATTCCGGAGGAGAACCCGGGAACGAGGTAACTGGCGAGTGTGCCGATCAGCCCCATCAGAAGAGGTACGAAGAAATTCGCCCCCAGTTCGAAGGGTGCCAAGAGCGCTAATGCAGCGGTGACCGCAACTCCAAATGCAACGCTGATGGTGGCGATCGGCGTAAACGCCGAAGCCCACGCTTCCGCATGCGCGGTAGTCACGCTCCCCCCTCCACTCACGTCGGCGACAGTCGCGTTGGTCGCCGCCCCCAGGGCGCTATCGAAGCTCTTCGCGGCACTCACAATTGGGTCAACCACGACCGCCAAAGCGCGTTCGACCAGGTCCGTCAGGAACGTGAGCAGCGCCTGCAGCGCCTTCTCCAGCGCTTCGCCTACAGTCTTGAGCGCCGTCGTCGTCCTTGAGACGACCTGGGCGCCGAGATGAGCCAGGCCCGCGCCGACGTAGTCGATGAAGTCGAGCGCGGCGCTCGCCACGCTCCAGGAAACGCCGACCAGGGTGGCGACGCCCTTCACGATCACGCTGCCGATCCCGCTGACCGTGTTCCAGGTCGCGGACCACCAGTTGGTGGGAGGTGACGGCGGGGTCGCCTGGCTGACCGGCAGACCGAACACGCCACCGCTCGGGTACGTCGCGTTGGCGAGAGCCGTCATGACGGCGGAGACGAGCCCGAGGCTCGCCAGCTCACTCGTCATGAGCACGAACGATCCGTTCACTCCACCGGTCGTGTTGTCGAGCAACGAGGCGAGGATCAGGTTCGCGTCCGACCAGGAACTGAGGTTCAGGGTCACAACCGCCTGGATGGCGGCCCCCGCCGTCGAGGCGTTCTCGAATCCCGGGTCCGTGGGAAGACCCCCCCGATTCGACGCGGTCGCGTTGGGTGCGGCGTCGACGGAGACGACAGGTAGGGTGGCTGCGGGAGTGCCCTTCTCCGACTCACAGATGTCCGTGGTGCCGGAGGCGGCTACGGACCGGTTCTGCCAGTAGCATGCCAAGGATTCCAGCGGGTCCGTAGCCCCGAACGTCGGCAGACTGGTCTCGTTGGGCGACAGCAGAGGCGGGGCGGTTGCGCCGGAGTATCCGAGATACGACCCGACCAGAGCTTGACCGAAGTCCGAGGAGAGGAAGGCGCTCCGGGGCATGAGCAGATTCGTGAGGCCCGGATCGAACGTCACGGTGTAGCTGGCATTCGGCGCGTCCGGGTAGGGGATCGGCGAGGTTGGGTCCTGGCTGCCCCATGGCGAACCCGAGGCACCGTCCGCGACCACGATGTTCACGAAGGACTGTTCCCCGGTGTATTGCCGTATCCCGATGGGACCGGGGCCGAGCGTGCTGTTCGTGTCCGGTACCCAGACGTAGGTCGGGGACTTCTCTCCTACGTTGACCTCCGAGACACCGAGGGTGATCAGAGTCGAGGCGCTCCCGGCTTGCTGACATTGACCGTTCCCGTTTCCCCAGTACATGTTCGTCACGCCCACACCTCCCAGCGTGTAGAGCACCGGAGGCGGATCGAGCATGTCGATCGAGAGGTTGACCTCGTCGTGACAACCGTTCACCGGCAGGGACTCGGTGTCCGGCGCCGAGTTGGTGGAGATGTTCGCCACGAAGCCGATCGTGACCGGCTGGAACTGGAGCGTGTTGTTCACGGGCGTCGTCAGGACGTAGCCGATGTCCGCGAAGCTCCCGCAGCCGGAGGAGGGGTTGTTGGCCTGCGCGGTGTAGCCTTGGATCCCGGAGTGTCCGTCGTTGAGGGCGTCCGGCACCGAGAAATACCCCGCGATCGCGCCGCCTTCCGGTATGTTCCCGCAGCCCTTCGAGGTACCGTTCGGGTTGAGGACGAACCCGTTCCCGAAATCAAGCTCCAGCCCAGCGGAGTAGACCGGGTTGACCCGGGCACCGTCCGGGATTCCGTCGTTGGGCGTGGAAACGGCATAGGGGTTGGCCCCCCAGGAGAGCTTGCCCCACAGGGTCAGGGTCCGTTGGCCGTCGTACGTGGCAACGATGCCTCGCAGCCACTCGCCGTTCGAGGTGGCGGCGAGGGTCCCGGACATATTGAGGAAGGTACTCAGCGCTTGCCGGGACCAGAGCACCCCGGCCGAGTAGCTCGAGTTACCGGCGCAGGATTGCAGGGTGCAGGAGATGTTCGAGAGACCGGTACCGCCCGAGCCCGTCGCCAGGGGCGCATGCCCCCAGCTCGGGTCGTCGGGGACCGGGGCGCCCTCGAACGGGTCGTAGCTCGAGTTGGTCTCCCACCAGAGATGGAAGTCCTTGCTATCGGGGACCGCAGGATTCGTTGAGTTCGCCCCCAAGTCGAAGGTCAGGTTCCACAGATCGAGCATGTCGCTGTCGGCGGAGTCCAGCGTGTTCGGGTTGAGGCTGTACTCATCCTCCAGGTAGTCGTTGGCCAGCCCGTTCGTGGAGAAGAGCGTGGCATTCGCGGTGACCTTCTCGGCGCCTGATGCCAGGGGGACGGTCCAGCCTGCCCGCTTCTCGGCGTCGGTAAGGCCGTCCTTGCTCGTATCCTGATGATAGACGAACGAGTCGACCGAGGAGGATAGGTTGGTCTTGGTGTCGTTGATCGTGACCGAAAAATCATAGCGCTGACCCGATCCCAGGGCGAGAGAAAGGTTGACCGCGCCAGACCAACCGTTGCTCCCCGTCGTGGCGGGGGCCAGCGGGGTCAGGATCGTTTGGGTCGAGTTCCACACGATCACGAAGATCTCGCTCACCGGCCAGGGCCAGGCCAGCGGAGGATAGCTCCAGCCGATACTGATCCCACCGCCGGTCTGCGTGATCGAGTCGTAGCTCAAGTCCTGCTCCGAGGCGACCAGCGTCATGACCGGGATCAGGCTCACGTTGTCCGAGCCGGTATTCACGACATAGATCTGGCCGGTCGGCCCGTCGTAGACGGCGTCGTGGGGCGCCGAGCCCACGGCAATGGGCGTCTCCAGCGTCGTCCCGTTGAGCACCGCCACGGTCGATCCCCTCGCGATGGGTCCGTAGACGACACCGTTGACGGGGTTGTAGGCCGAGAACAGCGGCTCGGAACCTACGGTCACTGACGACAGAACCGACGTTCCCGAGACCACGCTGACGGTCGTTCCACCCGCGTTCGAAACGTAGACGTAGCCGTTCACGGGGTCGTAGAGCACCGCGTTGGGCGTCGACCCTACGCTCAACGTCGCCAGGACCGTGGTCCCGGAGAGAACGCTGACGGTGTTGGAATACGAGTTCGTGACGTAGACGTAACCGTTCCCGCTGTCGTATACGGCGTTGAGCGGTTCCGTTCCTACCGTTACGTCCTTGACGAGGGTCAGCCCGTTGATCACGCTGACGCCCCCGCTCCATTGCGGCACGTAGACGTAGCCGTTGGCCGGGTCGACGGTGACCGAGTGAGGGGCCGACGCGACCGTCACGGTGCCCTGGACCGTGTTCGTGGTGCCGTTGATCACCGTGACCTGGGTCGTGCCGGAATCCGGGACGTAGATGTAGCCGTTGGCCGGGTCGTAGGCGGCCAGGAGCGGCTCGCTCCCGATCGACACGGTGGCGACGACCTTGGTCCCGCTGATCACGCTCACGCTGTTGGACTTGTAGTTCGCCACGTAGACGTCGTGGTTCGCGCTGTCGTACGTCACCCACAGCGGTTCCGAGCCGACCGTGACCGAGGTCACGGAGGCGGTCCCCCCGGTCCCGTTCAAGACGCTGACCGTCGACCCGCCATAATTGGCGACGTAGACCCAACCGTTCTGGGAGTCGACGGCGGCAAACTCAGGACTGGAACCCACGTTCGTCGTCGTGAGCCGTCGGACGAGGATGCCGCCAGTACGAGAGAGGAACTCGGAGTCGCGGCTCCTCCGCCGGAGCCCCCCGTCTCCGAGGCCCGCGCGTCGGGAACGAGCGACGTAAGCAGCATCAATGCGACGCAGAAGATCGAGGTGGCTACCACCCGCCCGCTCGTCCAGAAGCGAGCCCGTCGGGGCCAGGTCGACCGTGACCCGTAGCCACTGCGGAGTGGGCGGCACGTCGAGATTGCTCCACGATAGCGACGGCCCAAGTTAGTGATGGATGTCGGGTCGCTCCCGATTGGTCGAACCTTCGTTCCGCTCGCCGCACTTTCCCGGGTCGGCACGGTGCCCCTCTTGGCTCTCCACCGTACCCGGGATCGGTGAAGTGACCAGCGACCCGCACGTCGTCCTGGGTAATGAACCCAAGGGGTACCCACGACCGATTGCAGGGAGGACCCCTTCGACTTCGCTGTCGCTGTCTCTTGCCAAGGTGGCCCGAAGACCGGGGATGAGTACGTGACCAACCTCCCCGTACCGAGCGAGCCCGTCACACGTGAGAGCCCTTCCGGAGCTGCGAGGGGTCTGCGCAGACTATCTGCGTAGACTGAGTAAGCGTAGGTTCGGGTGGAGCGGCCGACAAAGCTCGTATGCCGGGGCCAGGATTCGAACCTGGGAACTCCTGCGAGAGCAGATCTTGAGTCTGCCGCCTTTGGCCGCTCGGCCACCCCGGCGCGCGGAGCGGATGCGAGGCCGGGGTTATCCTTCTTCGCCCTCCTCGTCCGCGTCGGTCTCGTCGGGGCCTTCGATCTCCACCTCGGCCACGGCCGCGTCGTGGCGCGCGACCGGGCCGGCCGGGAGTCCCTCCTCGGTGGGGACTCGGTTAGGGTGCAGCGGCACCCGACGCGGCCGTCCGCACGCGAGGCAGGTGCGGACCCGCCGACCGCCGCGGAGCCGGGTCCGGACCGTCCGTCCCTCGATCCAGAACACCGAGCATCTTCGACAGTACAGTTCGCGGTACTCGGGAAGCAGCCGGACGTTGTAACGCATTCCGATCTTCCTCGCGAGAGCCACGTAACGGCTCGCGAGCTCCGGATGGGAGCCCCCCGCTTCCTTCTCGGCGAGGGCGAACAGGTCGGCGATGCGTTCCCCCGCGATCCGGACCATCGGGGCAGACCGCCGGCCCCGCCGACCGCCGCGTCTCAGGGCTGGGGCTGCTGGCATACGGGGCAGTAGACCGCCGGCTGCGCGATGAGCGTGCCGCAGCGCACGCAGTACTTGGCGAGCGGGGGAGGACGGATCGGACCGACCGCTCCCGGGACCGCGGCCACGGGAGCGGCGTATGCCCCGGGCGGCGCCACCGGAACGTACGGCAAGGGCGAGGCGGCCCCGGGGGCCGGGGATGGAGGGCCCGCGGCGTTCCGGGACGGAAGCGAAGGGGGAGCCACGGCGCCTCCGGTCGCTTCCGCCTGCGGCAACGTGTAACCGCACTTCGGGCAGAAGAGGGCGCCCTGGGGGCCCGTCTCGCCGCAGTGGAGGCAGGTCACCATGATACCGGGGGCAAGGTTAATTCGGTATAACACCGTGAGGTACCTCGGTGAGAAGCCGGTCGGTCGCGCTCATCACCAGCGACCCGAGCTTGTACCACGAGCTCGCGGGATTCCTTCGAGAGCGTCGTCTCCCTTCGGTGAGCCTGCTTCCGGGGGACCGAATACCCGACCGGGTCGCGGTCGTGCTGACGTCCGCCGCGGAGCGCGCGCTCATCGACCATCCGAACGTACTGACCGTCGCTGAGGGGGGAGACCGCCGCGCGCTGGCCGCGGCGATCGCCCAAGGGCTCGGGGCGAGCGATCCGGTGGAGCCGATGGTGGTGGGCATCGACCCGGGACCCCGACCGGGGTACGCGATCATGGCGGGCGACGCGTGCATCGGCGAGGGGAGTCTCGAGGGCCCTGAATCGGCCGGCGCCCTCGCGACGCAGCTCCGCCACTGGTTTCCGTCGCGCCACCTTCTCTTCCGCGTCGGCGCGGGCGACCCGCCGACGCGGAACCGGGTCGTGAACTCGCTCCTGGCCCGGCAACGGACGGTGGAGATCGTCGATGAGAACGGGACGACGCCGCGCGGACGGCGCCGACCCCGGGATGCAGCCGCGGCCCGATCGATCGCGCGGACGCGGGGGTCCCCCGTGCGCGACGTCCTCACGACGTGCTTCACGGCTGGCGACATCGCGAACCTCCAGCGGCTCAGCCGCGAAGGCAGCGGGGGCCGGCTCACGATCTCCCGCAGCTCGGCGCACCGGGTGCTCCGGGGCGAGCTGACGCTCGCCGAGGCCGTCGGGCAGGCGATGGCGGGCGACGGCGCACGCGAGGGGCGCCGGCCTCCGAGCGCCCGGTCCGGCGAACGCCTATAACCCGTCCTCGAGTCGACCGGTCGTGACGCTCCCGGCCGAGGTCGCGCGGCGTGCGCAGCGCGCGGTGCTCGAGAACGCCGTCGCCCACGACGGCGCGGCGAAGACCTCGGCGGTCGTGTCGAGGCTGCTCGCGACCGACCCGTCCCTCCGGGCGCGCGCCGAGGAGGTCCGCTCGCTCGTCTCGGACCTCGTGGCCACGCTGGAGGGCGTCCCCCCGTCCGAGCTGTCGGACCGACTGGATCGGCTGGGAGGACCGGAAGCGTCCCGTCCCTCGGCTTCGCGGACGGAGGAGGGCGGCGTCTTCCCCGACCTCCCGAACGCGGTCGACGGCAAGGTCGTGCTCCGGCTCGCCCCGTTCCCGAACGGCGTTTTGCACATCGGGCACGGCCGCCTTCTGTTCGTCCACGACTACTACCGGACCCGGTACCACGGGAAGATCCTGCTCGTCTTCGACGACACCATCGGCTCCGCGGAGAAGCGGGTCGAAGCGGAGTTCTTCGACCTCATCCGGGGGGACTGCGAGCTCGCGGGGGTCCGCCCGGACGCGATCCTCTACAAGTCGGACCGGGTCGAGGCGCAGTATCCCTGGGCCCGGCGCGTCATAGAGAAGGGCGGAGCGTACGTCTGCCGCTGTCCGGCTGACACCCTCCGCGAGAACCGCGCGAAGGGGAGCCCCTGCCCCGAGCGGATGCAGACCCCCTCCGAGACCTTGGACGCGTGGGAGCGGATGCTCGCGAACGGATACGGTCCGGGCGAGGCCGTGCTGCGGCTCCGGACCGACCTCGCCGACCCGGACCCCGCGTTCCGCGACCGGGTGCTGTTCCGCATCAGCGACCTCGACCACCCGCGGGTGGGTCGGAGATACCGGGTGTGGCCGATGCTCGAGTTCTCGTGGGCCGTCGACGACGTCGAGCTCGGGGTCACGCATGTCCTGCGGGGCAAGGAGCTCGTCATCGAGGACCGGATGGAGCGCTACATCTGGGACCTCCTCGGCGTCGCGGGTCCTCCGTTCCTCCACTGGGGACTCCTTCGCGTGCGCGAGGCGAAGGTCGCGAAGAGCAAGGCGAACCGCGAGGTCCGCAGCGGGCTCTACGACGGGTGGTCCGACCCCCGAACCTGGTCGCTCCGTTCGCTCGACCGGCGCGGGATCTCGATGGAGGCGCTCCGCGCGTTCATCCTGTCGTTCGGGCTCTCGCTCGCGGACATCGAGGTCGCGGCGGAGACGCTCTACGCCGAGAACCGTAAGCGCATCGACGCGACCACCGTCCGGCGCGCCTTCGTGGCCGACCCGGTGCCGGTCGAGGTCGAGGGCTACCCGTTCGACCTCGCCTCGGTGACGTTGCCCAACCACCCGGACCGCCCCGAGCTGGGGAACCGTTCGGTGCGGGCGGGGCCGTCGTTCTATCTCGCCCGGAAGGACGTCCTCGGCCACCTCGGCGAGGAGGTACGCTTGAAGGACCTCGTCAACGTGCGTCTTCCTCCGGCGGACCCAGCCCCGGGCTCCGCGATCCGGGCCGGGTTCACGAGCCGGGAGAACCGCAAGCTCCCCCGGCTCCAGTGGGTCGCTCGCGAGGGCGCCGTCTCGGTCGACATCCTCGGGATCGAGGGCGACCACGCAGAGGGTCTCGCCGAGCGTTCGGTCGCGAGCGCGCGACCCCGGGACATTCTCCAGTTCGAGCGGGTCGGGTTCGTGCGCGTCGACGACGGCTGGTCCGCCGGGACCTCGCCCGTGCGCGTGGTGTACGGACACCCGTGAACGCCCCCGGGTGTTTTGTAGCCCGCGGCCGTCCCGGACGACGCGGCCGATGAAGTTCCTCCATACCTCGATCACGGTCCGGGCGATGGACGAGAGCCTCGCGTTCTACACCGGGGTCCTCGGCCTTACGTTCGAGCGGCGCCGGCCGATCCCCGAGAACCACGCCGAGATCGCGTTCGTCCTCGATCCGGCGAGCGGGGCGCGGATCGAGCTCACCCACTGGGAGGGCAAGGAGACGTTCGATCCGGGCGAGCAGCTCGACCACCTCGCGTTCGAGGTGGCCGACCTCGACGGTTTCCTCCGCACGGCCCGCGCGAACGGCGTCCGGGTCGCGAAGGAGCCGTACCGCCTCTCCGGCGGCTCGGGCCGGATCGCGTTCATCCTCGACCCGAACGATGTCTGGATCGAGCTCCTTGAGCGACCCCCGCCCGGTGCCTGACGGCGGAGAAGGAGCCGGCGCCCGACCTCCGGGCGCGCCCGAGCGGTCTCGGCCGCTGCTCGCGGTCCTCACGGCGACGTTCTTCGTCCGATTCGGGTTCGGGATCACGCTGGCGGTCTTCTACACCTACCTCACCGGCCATACCCAGGCCGCGACCCCGAGCGAGCTGGGGACCGCGGGGATCGTCAGCGCGCTGGCCCCGATCGGCGAGTTCACGACCGTGCTGTTCTCGGGAGCCGTCGCGGACCGCATCGGGAGGTTCCCCGTCCTCTTCGGCGGGATGTCGGGAGCGGCGCTCCTGCTCCTCGTCATCGCGACGACCCGATCGGTCGATGCGATCGGGGCGGCGAACCTCCTGTTCGGATTCGCCAGCGGGGCGATCCTGGCCGCGAGCCTCGCCGTCGTCGGGGACGAGGCCGGGACCGACGAGCGAGGGTACGAGATGGGACGGTTCGACGCGATGAACCTGTTCGGGTGGATCGCGGGCTACGCCTTCGGGATCGGGGTCGGCGCGGCGCTCCCGGATCGCGCGCTCGGTTGGATCTTCGTTGGCGGCGCGGCCGCGCTCGTCGCCGGGCTCGCGGTCGCGAGCCGGCTGGTCCGGGGCCTCCCCCGCGCCCGGCGGCCGCGCTCGTTCTCGTTCCGGCGCGTCGTGCGCAGCGCGGTCCGGGCGAACGTCCTGGTCGTGACCCTGCCCTGGATGGCGATCTACGCGTTCATCGGCACCGCGCTGATCTTCCTCCTGCCGGCCGCGACCGGGATCGGGGTCGCGCCGGGGTACCTCGCGCTGGTGATCGCCGCGGCAGGGGGCCTTCTGATCGTCTCGCAACCGTACTTCGGCCGTCTCGCCGACCGGCGGGGGCGGACCCGCATGATGACAGTGGGGGCTCTCGGATTCGGGCTCGTGATGCTGTTCGCCGGGCTCCTGACCGCATATCCCGGCGGCGATACCCGCGCGCCGCTCCTCGCCGGGATCGGCGCGAGCGTCCTCCTCGCCCTGACGTACGGCCCGGCCGCGCTCGCGGCCCTCGCGGACCTGGCGATCGCGCTGAGCCGGGCGACGACGATGGCGATCTACTCGCTCACGATCTCGCTCGGCATGGTCGTGGGCCTCCTCGCCTCGACCTCGCTCTACGCCCGGCTCGGGAACCTCGGCCTCTACGTGTTCTTCGGCGCGATCGCCGCGGTCCTCGGGGCGCTGACCGCGCTCCGGTGGGTCGAGGCCCGGCGGGCTACGATTCCGGTTCGATGACCACGTGGCGGAGGATCGGGTAGGTCGCCTGGAGGGCGCGGGTCACCTGGTCGATCGCCGACTCGAGCTGGTCGGTGGTGAGCCCGTCCTGGAAATTGATCCTCAGCGCGAGGAGCGCGTCGTCCGGACCGAGCTGCATCGACTGGAGCGACCGGACCCGGGCGACGCGCGGGTCGGCCCGGACGATCCCGAGCACGTGCTGGGCGACCTCGGGCGCCAGCGCGCGGCCGATCAGGTACTCCCGGCTCTCCGCGGTCAGGACGAGGCCGGTGACGACCAGGAGGAGGCCCTCGAACGCGGCGACCGCCCCGTCGACCCGGAAGTCGGCGGTCCGGTCGACGACGAGGAGACCGGCGAACGCCACTAGCGACCCGTAGATCGTCACCAGGTCCTGGTAGAAGATCGACTTGAGCCCCTGGTTGGACGACTCGAGCAGGGTCTGGAGCGTCTGACGCGAGAGCCTGAGCTCGCGCAGCGTGACCCAGATCCCCGCCAGGCTCGCGGCCAGGGTCGCGCCGACGACGAGCACGCCCTCCCCCAGGTGCGTCACGGGCGACGGGGCGACGAGTTGGCCGATCCCCTCGACGAGCGCCACGATCCCGGCCGCCGTGAACGTGACGACCGTCGAGACGAACGCCCAGAAGAACCGGTCCTTGCCGAACCCGAACGGATGCTCGCGGTCGGGGGGCCGGCTCGAGACCCGGAGGCCCCAGAGGAGGAACAGACCGCCGACCAGGTCCGTCAGCGTGTAGATCGCCTGGGAGAGCACCGTGCGGCTCCCCGATACCGCGGCGACCGCGAGGTTGCCCGAGAAGAGCGCGGCGTTGAGGGCGATCGTTGCGAGGATGATGACCCGGGGACGCATCGTTCGACGCCGAGGGGACCGGACGGTTTCCCAGCGTGGCCGTGGGCGATAAAGCGTTCTGCGGGGGCGGGCGATGCGCCGGGCGGGGCCCGGGGAGACCAACCGTTAAATCGCGAGTCCGGGTTCGCGTCCGGGACGCCCGATGAGCGACACCCTGTCTCGCGGGTCCGCGCCCACGCCCGCTTCGGCCGGGCGCCCGCCCGCGGTCGAGCGCCACGCCCGGCCGTCGCTGTCGTCGCTGGGCCTCTCGCCGGGCAAGAAGACCCGCTTGAAGCGGCTCCTCTACGGACACGGGCCCGGGGGAGGCACGCTCCTCGTCCTCCCGATCGACCAGGGCCTCGAGCACGGACCGGTCGATTTCTTCGCCAATCCGGACGCCCTCGACCCCCGGTACCAGTACGAGCTCGCGAAGGAGGGCCGGTTCAGCGCGATCGCGCTCCACATCGGCCTCGCGGAGAAGTACTTCCATGAGTACGCGGGGGAGGTTCCGCTCATCCTCAAGCTGAACGGGAAGACCTCGATCCCCTCGGACGCCCAGGCGTTCAGCGCGCTCACGGGAACGGTGGAGGATGCGGTCCGCATGGGCGCCGACGCGGTCGGCTACACCGTCTACGTCGGGTCGCCGTCCCAGGACCGGGACTTCCTCCAGTTCTCGGACGTCCGTCGCGATGCGGAGCGACTCGGGATGCCGGTGATCGTCTGGGCCTACCCCCGGGGCGACGGGGTCGCGAAGCGCGGGGGTCGGGAGAGCCTCTACGCCGTCGACTACGCCGCCCGCGTCGCGCTCGAGCTCGGGGCGGACGTCGTGAAGGTGAACTACCCCGTCCGCTCCGAGAAGGACGCGGAGAGCCCGCCGCCGTACAACACCCTCGCCCTGTCGCCCGAGGCGTCGTTCCGCAAGGTCGTCGAGAGCGCAGGACGCGCGCTCGTGCTCGTCTCCGGGGGGGAGAAGGTCGGCGATGCGGAGCTCCTCGAGAAGGTCCGATCGTCGATGCACGCTGGGGCGACGGGGATCATCTTCGGCCGGAACCTCTGGCAGCGTCCGAGGGCCGAGGCGTTGCGCCTCACGCGGGAGCTCCATGCGATCCTCCGGGAGTACGCGCAGCCCCCGACGTGAACGGTCGATCCGCCTCTGGCTCGTAGTGACCGGCGAGGACCACCCGCGGGCGTGCACCGGCCGTCGCCTGCTCTCGCGCGGCCTCGCCGACGAGATCGGGTCGCCGCGCGACGCCGGCCCGGCGGCGATCGTGCTCGACCCACACGCCTCCACTCCGCTCTCTCCGGCCGATCGGCCGGCGGCGCTTCGGTCGGGGGTGATCGCGATCGACTGCTCGTGGAACCGGCTCGCGGATCGAGGCGCCATCGCCCCGTCGGCCCACGGACCGTCCCCGGCGCACCCCCGGCGTCTGCCGTTCCTGCTTGCGACGAACCCTCAGCACTACGGGCGGCTCGCCGAGCTCAACACCGCGGAGGCCGCGGGCGCCGCCCTTTTCGTGCTGGGCGCGCGGGGGACTGCGGTGGAGCTCCTCGAGGGATTCGCGGGAGGCGAGGCGTTCTTCCGCGTCAACCGTGAACGCCTCGACCGGTACGCTCGCGCCCCGGGTCCGCAGGGAATCGTCGCGGCCGAGGCGGCGCTGTTCGGGCCGACCCCGACCGGAGCGTGGACCGGTCCCGAGGCGACCCGCTTCGGCGCCGGAGCCTCAGTTCCGGGTGCGGCCGGGCGAGGCCCGGCTCCTCGGCGGCGGGAACGACCGCCCCTCGGTCGAGAGGTGGTGGAGGCGGATGTCGACCACCGAACGGACCGGCCGGTCGAGGGCTAGATCGCCGGTGATGACCCCGCCGTACTCCTCGTAGACGCGCGTGGTGTGCAGCGTCATCACCCGCTCGCCGTAGAGCGCCTTCCCCGTCAGATCCGGGTCATGGCCCCGTAGGACGAGCGCGAGACCGCTCGCCGCCAGGAACCGGTCGAGGTCCGGAGCGCCCCACGGCTCGGCCGCGCCCCTTCGCGCCCGGGACGCGGCGCATTCCGCCCAGACGACCTCGGCGAGGAGGGGATCGTCCACGGTCCGGAACACCCGGCTCCAGGGAGTCCCTTCGAGGTGGCGCGGGAACCCGGCGTGCGCGAGATACGCGCCGCTCCTCGTCTCCGCCGCTAGGGGGCCGCGTTCGAGGAGTCCCATCAACCGCGAGTACCGCGACGGGTCGTCCCCCCACAGCCGCTTCACCTCGGTCGGAAGGTC
The DNA here is from genome assembly GCA_030041075.1 of Thermoplasmata archaeon. Lineage (GTDB taxonomy): Archaea > Thermoplasmatota > Thermoplasmata > Lutacidiplasmatales > UBA184 > Lutacidiplasma. The sequence goes on from JASHOP010000031.1 coordinate 17,695, forward strand.
GAGCGGTCTCGCCGCGATCCGCCGCGTCGTCTCGTGATTCCCCTGGAGGAGGAAGACCCGGGCCGGGGAGCGCGCGGCGGTCGACAGAAGGAAGAAGGCGTTGGCGATCGATCCGGCGCCGCAGTCGTCCGGTACCCGGTCGATGTAGTCGCCGAGGCCGACGAGCACCGTGCCCCGTCCGCCGGCCTCGAACCGGGCTACGACCTCCCGGGTGGAGGGCCAGTCTCCGTGCGAGTCGCCGAAGACGATCGCGCGCTCGAGGTCGGGTCCCCCGATCGTCACGAACGCCGGGTGGCGCGGTACCGTGCGCTCGAGCTCCTCGAGGAGCGCGTCGGCCTCCTCGGGCCCGAGCGCGAGGACCTCCTCGGGCGAGGCGGGAAGTCCGGGTCCCGTCATCGCCGGCCCCCCCCCCCGGGGGGGAATGCGGGGGGCCGGAGTTCCTGGCGGCCGGTCGAGGCGACCGGCCGGCCCTTTGAACCGGCGAATGCCCTAGGCAACAGGGTCCTAAGCCCTGCCTCGCTGACCCCGCCGCCGAGCGGCAGCGGATTGGCCGTGCTGGAGCACCCCCGCACCGTGAGCCTCCCATCGGAGGAGAGGTAGCCCCGGCAGGAGTTTCGGCCGGCGGGTCGCGCCCGGCCCGCGGCCTTCGAACCTGCGTCGCGAGATCCAGAGTCTCGCATGATTGGCCACTACACCACGGGGCTACGGCGGCTCTTAGCTTCGCGTCGTTGATAACCGTTGTCGAGTCGGGGCGTCGTTTCCCGGACTCCGGGCCCGATCGACCGAGCTTCACCCGCCGGCCCATATAGTCGAGCGAGGTCGGCGGAAGGTCCTTGCGTGGGAGGTCGCATGACGGAACCGGCGACGGTCCCAGCGGCCGAAACGGGTGGGATCCGCGCGTCGGGGTCCGAGTCGCCGGCCCCTCGCCCCGACCGGCCGGAGCCGGCGGGCGTTGACCCGTTCGGAGGGTCCACGGCCCGGTCGGTCGCGATCTACGTCGCGCTCCCGCTCGCGGTGATCGTGACCGCGACCGTCGTTCCCGCCGTGTCGATCGAACGGATCGCCGCGTACCTCCCCACGGCGAGCGTCGACGTCACGTACTCGTTCGTCCGGATGGTCGCCGCCTACGCGCTCTCGCTGGTCTTCGCGCTGGGCTACGGCTACTACGCGGCCACGCGGCGGACGAGCGAGCGGGTGATGATCCCGGTGCTGGACATCCTCCAGTCGGTCCCGATCCTGGGATTCTTCCCCGTGGTGATCGTCCTGTTCCTGTCGCTGCCCGGGCCGATGTTCCTCGGCCCGAACCTCGCCTCCGTGTTCCTGATCTTCACCTCGATGTCGTGGAACATGGTGTTCGGCGTCTACGAGTCGCTGAAGACGCTCCCGACCGAGCTGCGCGAGGCGTCCGACACGTTCGGCCTCCGTGGGTTCCTGAAGTTCCGCCGTGTCCTGTTCCCCGCGACGGTCAACCGACTCGTGTACAACTCGGTCCTCTCGTGGACGGGGGGCTGGTTCTTCCTGGTCGAGGCGGAGATCTTCACGACCAACCGCGCCGGACTTCCGGGGATCGGGAGCTATCTGTCCTACGCCGCTGCGGCCGGCAACGGCGCCAAGTTCGTCGCGGGGCTCATCGCGCTCGTCCTCGTGATCGTGGCGCTCGACTTTCTCGTCTGGCGTCCCCTCGGTCGTCGGGCCCAGAAGTACCGCTACGACCAGGTCCCGTCGGGCGAGGGCGACCTCATCCCCGCGCCGTACAGTCGGGGCCGGTTCCGACGGGCGGCGTCGTACGTCACGCGCGGCGTGCGGTCCGGCGTTTCGCGCCTGAGCACGCCGCTCGTCCAGCTCGCGGCGATCCGGGTGTGGCCCAGCCGGCGCCCGAGCCCGCTTCGGCGGACGGCGATCTCCTACGTTTCGGTGGGCGCGATCCTGGTGATCGTCTGGCTGATGCTCATCGCGATCGTGATCGCCGTGTTCCACGTCTACACGGGGCCGATCGCGCCGTCGGTCCAGCACCAGCTCCTCGAGCTCCCCGCGGCCGCGGGCGCCTCGACCCTTCGCGTCGTGGTGGCGTACGCCCTCTGCCTCGCCATCGCGTTCCCGCTCGCGATCCACGTAGCGCGTAGCCGGCGGGCCGCGCACCTGGGGCTGCCGGTGGTCGAGGTGATCGCGTCGTTCCCCGCCACCGCGCTCTTCCCGGCGATCATCTTCGTTCTGGTGCCGTACCTGAGCGCGCAGGGCGTCGCGATCCTGATGCTGATGACCGGGATGCTGTGGTACCTCTTCTTCAACCTCCTCTCCGGGGTCCGCTCGATCCCGCCGGACCTCGAGGAGGCCGCCCGGGCGTTCGGGATCCGCGGCCGGCGGTTCTTCCGGCGCGTGCTGTTCCCGGGCGTCTTCCCCGCTCTCGTCACGGGTTCGATCACCGCCTTCGGGGGCGGGTGGAACACGCTCATCGTCGCGGAGTATCTCAGCGTCAACCCGTCGCGCACGCTGAGCGTGCTCGGCCTCGGGCAGCTGATCGACATCGGGTACGTCGAGCCGAACGGCGTACCGCTGATGGTCTCCGCCCTCCTGGCGCTCGTCGCGACCGTGATCGCCATCAACGAGCTCATATGGAAGCCGCTCTACCGCCGGTCGGTCGAGCGTTTCCGCATCGATTGAGGGCAGCCGGGACGGAGGCGATGTCGCTCATCCAGGTGCAGCACGTCGACAAGTCGTTCGCCTCGGGCCACGGCTCGATCTCGATCATGAAGGACGTCTCCTTCGAGGTGAAGGACTCCGACTTCGTCGCGATCGTGGGTCCGTCCGGGTGCGGCAAGTCGACGCTGCTGCGGCTGATCCAGGGCCTCGACCGGCCGTCGGGGGGCCGGATCACGTTCCACGAGCAGGCGGTCGACACCGTCTGCGGCCACATGGCGATGGTGTTCCAGAACTTCGCGCTGTTCCCCTGGCTCACGGTCTCGCAGAACGTCGCGTTCGGCCTCGAGGCGCTCGGATGGGAGAAGGAGCGCATGGCCGCGCAGGTCGAGCGGTACATCTCGGTCACCGGTCTCGAGGGGTTCCAGGAGGCGTACCCCCGCGAGCTGTCGGGGGGGATGCGCCAGCGGGTGGGGCTCGCCCGGGCCCTCGCGGTCGACCCCGAGGTCCTGCTGATGGACGAGCCGTTCAGCGCGTTGGACGCCCTGACGGCCGAGAGCCTCCGGGAAGAGATCCTCCAGCTCTGGCGCGATCCCCAGCTTCCCCCGGACGCGGTGCTTCTCGTCACGCACAACATCGAGGAGGCGATCCAGCTTGCCGACCGGATCGTGGTGCTGTCGCGGCGGCCGGGGCGGGTCCTCGCGGAGGTGGCGGTCGACCTTCCACGCCCCCGGGACCGCAAATCGGCCGCGTTCTACGACCTGACCGATCGGGTCTATTCCCTGATCACGCAGCCGGGGCCCCTGACGGGGGGGTCGGCGGCGGCCGAAGGGTCGGCTCCGGCCTCCTAAACCTTATAGCGGGTGGGCCTTCGGAAGAGGTAGTTCCGACCAGGGACGGCCGTGCCGACCAGCTACCCCAAGTGCAACCCGACCGAGATGTTCGGTCTCCTCGTCCTCCTGGACTCGCACAGCGGTTCCGAGGACGTGGCGCTGCTCGCGCGCGACCTCGACCTCGAGATCGACGAGATATTCCCCGCGCTCGAGTACTCCGAGGTCCTCGGGCTCGTCCAGGTCGCCGACGGTCGCGCGACGTTCACGGAGATGGGACGCACGTTCGTGGCGGCGTCGATCCGCGAGCGCAAGGCCCTCCTCCGGGAGCAGCTCAAGCGAACGACCCTGTTCCGGACCCTCCTCCGGGCGCTGGAGAGCCATCCCGACCACCGGCTCACCGACGACGAGCTCGTGCAGATCTTCTCGTTCACCACCGCGCGAGCGGACGACGCGGTCCAGAACATCGTCAACTGGGGCCGGTACGCCGACCTGTTCCGCTACGACTCGGAGGACCACTCCCTGGTCCTGACGCGCCGACCGTCGTCGCCCAAGGGCGGCGGGGGCCGCTCGTCGCCCCCGACGCCGCAGCCGTCGGGCCCGGCCGGGGCGACCGGAAAGAAGCCGCCGGCGTCCACCCTACCCGAGACCGGCTCCCGCGGGGCGGCGTCCGCGACCGGATAGACCGGACCGACGCCGGGGCCACCACATTCCGGGGCCGTAACTTCGAGCTTAAGCGACCGCCGCAACTCCGAACGCAGGACCGATCGTGCCGGATCTCACCGTCGTCGGCCTACCCGGGAGCCTGCGAAGGAACGCCTACAGCGCGAGCCTCCTGCGGGCCGCCCGGGAGCTCGCCCCGCCCGGGTGCCGGATCGAGATCGCCGACATCGCGGCCTTTCCCGTGTTCAACCAGGACGACGAGGCGACCCCTCCGCCGCCGGTCCGAAAGCTCAAGGACCGGGTGAAGGCGGCGGACGCGGTCCTGTTCTCGCTGAACGAGCACAACTACGGTCTTTCGGCCGCCGAGAAGAACGTCCTCGACTGGGTCTCCCGACCGTATCCTGACAACTCGTGGAACGGCAAGCCCGCGGGAATCGTCAGCGTCTCGACCGGGATGATCGGCGGGGCGCGCGCCCAGTACGAGCTGCGCCAGTCGATGGTCTTCCTCAACCTGTTCCCGATCAACCGGCCCGAGGTGTTCGTGCCGTTCGCCGCCCAGAAGTTCGACGCGGAAGGGCGGCTCACGGACGAGCCGACCCGGAAGATCCTGGCCGCCCACCTCGCCGAGCTGGCCCGACACGCCCGCGTGCTGGCCGGGCGGCCGTAGCCTCCGGACGGGACCCGCTCCCACCGGACCGCGTCCCGGCGAAGGGGTTAAACTCGTTCCTCCCTCCCCCGCGTCCGCGGGCACGTAGATCAGCGGAAGATCGCTGCTTTCGCAAAGCAGAGGTCGGGGGTTCAAATCCCCCCGTGTCCACTCGGGCGGACCGCACGCCTCGGACCGGCCCCGTAGTTGCCTTCGGCGGGACCTTTGTTCCTGCGACCGTCGCCTACGGGATCGGACCGTCCCGGCGCGCCGCCCGGCGGCACGGGGGCTGACTCCCCGGGGGTTGAAGTTCCGGGGTAGCCTTGCGCGACGGGCGCCTCGGGCGCGGTCCGGACGGTCGGGGGGTGCCGACCGACCTCGGCGGACCGCGCTCGCACCCCGGGAGGGACGCCTGCCGGGGGTCGGGTAACGCCGGCTAGGAAACCGTGGGCCCCGGGGCGCCTTCACGGGAGGAAGGCCCCCCTCGGCACGGGCGCGGCCAGCGCTCCGGCCCCTGAAGCGGGTGGATGCCAAGGAGACAAAAGAATAAGAGAGGCCACGGGCCACTATTAGACTCGATAAGGGGTGCCATGCCAACCTACGGCAGGGAGCCTAAGGAATTGAACGCGATCGGATGGCGAACGAGCGTACTGGTCGTTGCGACGGCCGCGGTCATGGTCTTGAGCGTGGGGAGCCTGCTGACGATGAGCTCGGCGGCGACTCCCTCGGCGAGCGTACCGTCCAGCCTGTCGTCGAACCCGACGAGTGCTAGCACCGCCGCGACCACGGCGTCGGCTGCGTCCACGACGCAGGTCGCGCCGGCGGCCTCGGTCCCGTCGTCGCCGCACAAGGGAACGCTGGATGTTTACGAGGTCTCCCCGGGAGGCTCGCTCCACGAGGACCCCGAGCTCGCCTACGACTCCACGAGCGACGAGCCTCTTTCGAACGCCTTGGAGGACCTCGTGACGTACAACGGTTCCGCCACGTCTTCGTTCTCGGCGGATCTCGCGACGTGCGTTCCGGGGCAGAACATTTACAATTCCACCGACAGCGCTCTCGAGAACCAGTGCAACCAGGACTACGGCGGCAACTTCACGGGAATCTACAATGCGACCGGCGCCGCGTGGTACTCGGCCAACATCTCCGGATCCGGAGAGGCGACCAACGGCCCGGCCAGCCCCAACGAGGGCGCGCCGATCTACTGGACGTTCGTGATCGACCCGGCGGCGCACTTCTACGACCCGTCCACGGGCAAGAGTTGGTCGGTCTATCCGACGGACGTCATGCTCAGCATCGCGCGGGACATGGCCCTCGCCGACTACTCCCCCGATCCCGGATGGATCCTCGGTCAGGCGTTGCTGCCGACCGGTAACCCGTCCTGGGACGGCGGGGTCCACTACCCGTACAACAACACTCCGGCCCGCGTTCTGGGCTCGATGCTGGTCAACGACACGGCCTACTGTCCGGCGACCGCCATGACCACGATGGGCAACGGCTGCATCACGTTCGTGACCACCGGGCAGGGCACGACCGGGCAGCAGCAGGACTGGTTCAACTTCCTCGAGTTCCTGGTCGCGAACGGAGCCTGGATCACCTCGTCCGGCTACCTCACCTACAACGGCGCGGAGATGCTGGTGAACACGGGAGCCGTGAACGCGAACGGGAACGTGACGTCGGTCGCGAGCACGGGGATGACCGCGGGCTGGCTCAACAGCACGGCACGCGATGGCGACGGCTCGACGCTCCTACCGGACGGCGGTACGACGACGGACAACCAGGCGTGGACGAACTACCTTGCGTCGCTCAAGCCGTATGGCTGGGACACCTGGGAGACGGCGGTTGCCTCCACCTACCCGGTCGCGCCCTACGGGGGCGCAGCCATCGACTTCAAGCCGGTCGGATCGGGACCGTACGCGGTGTCGGTCGATCCGTACATCAGCTACACGCTGGAAGCGAACCCGGCCTACGAGCAGCCCTCGGGATGCCGCGGCGACCTCGCGTTCGCCCAGGTCGTCAGCGCCTCGGAAGCGGTGTCCGACTACGATTGCCTACCCGCTCCGGGTCACTACATCGCCAACGTCGACGTCACCTGGGAGACGGCGGAGGAGGGCGACACCCTCGGACTCAACGCGATCTCGGCGGGAACCGCCGATCTCGCCGGGTTCGAGACGACCCACACCTCGACGATCCTCTCGGACGTTGCCTCGGGCCTGTGGCAGTACGTGCCGTGCAGCAGCCTCTCGTGTGCCGGTCAGGGTGCGTTCTTCACCGACCTCAACCTGAACGTCTCCTACGCGACCTACAACACGACGGGGCTATCGCCGCTGAGCTCGCTCCCCGGCACGCCCTTGGCCGCGACGGCGCTCTCGAACCTGGCGCTCCGGGACTTCATCACGGCGACGTTCCCGTATGCGTACTACAACTCGACGTTCAACACGGTCGATGGTGTCGCCTTTGACTTCCTCTCGGGCCTGCCTCTTCCGGAAGGCATGGGCGGGACGGCCTCGAGCTTCGGCGGCACCTCGCTAGGGGACTACGCGGTCAACGTCTCGTACCCGTACGAGCAGAACGGAGGCGTCCCGACGGGAACGATCGTCGCACCCTCGTCGACGACCTTCGGGAGCGCGGGGTACTACTGGAACGCGCTCGTGAACAAGACGGGCGGCTCGCCGGACGTTCCGTCGCTCTACAACGCGACGCTCGCGGGCGCCTGCACCTCCAGCCACCCGTGCAGCTTCTACCTGCCGTGGTTCAACGGCCAGCCGCTGTTCTCGCCCGAGGTGACCGACTGGGCGAGCTACATCGAGAAGATCTCCGGAGGAGCGCTCCAGGTGGTCACCGAGCCGATCGACTTCGACCAGTTCCTTGACGCGGAGACCGCCTCCAACCCGTTCTTCATGTCGATCGGGTTCGGCTGGACGGAGGATTACCCGGCGGCGTACGACTTCTTCAACCCGATGTACAACCCGAACGGCGACTACACGGTGCCCGACCACAACCAGATCCTCCAGAACGCGACGAACGCGAACCTGTACACGAGCTCGCAGACGAACGCGACCTGCGGCCACTACGACATCAGCACGATCGCCGCCGCGTTCGACAACCTGAGCTACTGGGCGAGTGTCGCCCAGAACGGCACGCTCTCGAACGCGTGCCAGGGCGTGGCGTACGACGTCCTGATCGCCAACCTGGCGAACACGTTCGACGCCTCGGGAACGCAGGCCGTGCTCGACTGGAACCTCCTGACGCAGGTCGCGAACGCGCTCGACTTCTTCGTGGAGAACGGACAGTCGTACACGCCGCTGTTCGGGGCCCCCTGGCTCAACCTCTCGACCATCGACATGAACCCGGCGATCGGAACGCCCGGGGAGGTCACCCTCTACTACACGATCCAGTACGCCGCGAACGCCGTGCCTACCGGTCCCCACGTGACCGCCACGGAAACGGGGCTACCGGCCGGCGTCGCTTGGCAGATCGGGTTCACGAACAACCGCAGCGCGCTTCACCTGGACGCGGTCGGCGACATCAACACGACCGCCTCGGGTGGCTCGATGAGCTTCTACCCGCCGGTCGCGACGGCCGGGGTGACGATCTACTTCAACACGAACCAGACCTACAACGGCACGGACCTGTTCAGCTTCGATGCGGGCACCCTCACCAGCTACTCGATCTCGGCCGTCACGTCCACGGGAGGCGCGGACTTCGGCTGGACCTCGACGGCGGGCCCCGCCGGCTACAGCGTGAACGGCACGGGTTCCGTGAACTTCGTCGGCTCGCCGGTGGCGAACATCACCATCAACGTGGTGTTCGTCAAGAACCCGGATGAAGTGACGTTCCAGGAGAACGGCCTCTCGTCCGCGGCGGTCGCCGCGGGATGGAACGTGACGGTGACGTGCACGACGCCCGCGACGTGCGGGCCGGCGAGCAACCCGCAGAACCCGTCGTTCGCCACGGCGTCCTCGGTGCAGTACTTCACGCCCGGGACGTATGGCGTGCAGTGGGCGCAGGTCGCCGGCTACAACCTGACCGGGCCCTCGGAGATGAACGCGTCGAGCACGCCCACCACCGTGACCGTCACCTACACCCCGACCACGCCGCCGGTCCCGTCGTCGGCCAAGAAGGGCTTTTTGGGCCTCCCCGGGGACGAGGGCTACTACCTTGTGGGAGGGGTCGCGGCGGCGATCGTCGTGGCGGCGGGAGCGACCGCCTTCGTCATGCGGTCGAGGAAGGGAAAGCCCCCGGCCGAACCGACCCAGCCTTCTCCGTCGACCCCCGGGGCCGAGCCACCCCCCGGCGGGGGGCCGTCGTAGACGAGCCGAGACCGGGCGACGGTTAGGCCGCGAACCCCGCCGCGCTAGGGCCTCGGCGGGACCGCTTCGTCCCGGGGGGGCCCGACGTTCCCGGTCGCGCGGCGGTGTCGCCGGCGACGGAGCGCCGGGCCGAGGGGCCAGCCGAGCAGCCGTTCGCGCCGTCGCTCCTGCTCGTTCCACTGGACCCGGGCTTCGAACGGCGCCTCGCGCGTGATGAACCCGATCACGTGCGCGGGCTCGCCGGGGTCGACCACCGGGACGGCGGCCCCGCCGAGCTGGACCAGACGGTCGGCCGCGATGCGGAGCGGCTCGTCCGGGTACGTAGCGCTCGCCAGCGGTACCGCCCGGGCCCGGACCCGGGTCGTCGGGTCGCCGCCGAGCGCCAGGAACCGCTCGAGGTCCCCCCGGAACGCGAATCCCTCCGACCTCCCGTTCTCGCCCAGGAGCGCCAGCCCGGCACCCGTCCGCTCGGACCCGTCGGTGGCCCGGAGGGCCTCTTCGACGGTCAGGTCGCCGTCCGCGGGCCGCACGGCCGTGTGCATCACGGCCCGCACGGGAATGCGCTCCAGCGGGTCGACCGAGTACTCCCGGGCGACATGGACGCCGCGGCGAGCGACCTTCTCGGTGAGGATCGAGCGGTCCATCGACAGGACGGTGAAGCCGTACGCGATCACCCCGGCGACCAGCAGGGGGGCGAGGGCGTTCACGTCGTGCGTCAGCTCGACGGCGAACACGATCCCGGTGAGCGGGGACCGCATCGTCCCCCCCAGCGTCGCCGACATGCTGACGAGGACCCACAGCGGCGTCGACCCGAACGGGAGTACGCGGGCTTCGATCACCCCGAGCGACCCCCCCACGATGAGCAGCGGGGCGAGGACCCCGCCGGAGGTGCCGGAGCCGAGGGCGACCGCCCAGATGATCGCCTTCACGACCAGCAAGGTCACGACGAAGACGAGGGTGATCTCCACCGCCGGGTACACCGCGGTCAGCTGGGCGTTCGAGCAGCCGAGGAGGGCGCATATCCCGCCGTACCCGACCCCGAGCGACTCGACGACGACCAGCCCGCCGACGCCGACGACCGCGCCCCCGATCGCCGGCCACCACATCCAGTGGATCGGAAGCCGGCGGAACGCGTCCTCGAAGAAATACACCGCCCGGGTCAGGAGCGTGGCGAGCGCACCGGCCAGGACGCCCACGACCGCGGCTCCGGCGAGGATCGCGCCGGTCGGGGCGGCGGTCGCCGCGATCGGGAACAACGCGCCGAACCCGTGCGCCGGGACCAGGTACCAGCTGAGGAGCGTCGCCGTCGCGCTGGCGACGCCGACCGGTACGAGGCTGCGCGGCTTCCACTCGAACAGGAGGAGCTCCGCGGCGAGGAGCACCGCGGCGACGGGCGTGTTGAAGATCGCGGCCATCCCGGCGGCGGCGCCCGCCACCAGGAGGGTCTTGCGCTCCGAGGCGGTGAGCGCGAGGAACTGCCCGAACACGGAGCCCAGCGCGCCCCCGGTCAGGATGATCGGGCCCTCGGCGCCGAACGGACCGCCCGTGCCGATCGAGACCGCCGACGAGATCGGCTTCAGCACCGCGAGCCGGGGGGCGACCCGGCTGCGGTCGATCAGGATCGACTCGAGCGCCTCGGGGATTCCGTGCCCCCGGATCCGCTCCGACCCGAACCGCGCCATCCCTCCGATGACCAGCCCTCCGGCGACCGGTACGCCGATGGACAGGACGCCCCAGGTGTTCGCGGGGGGCACCGACGCGACCGAGAGCCGGCCGAAGTAGAAGAGGTTCGTGAAGAAGCCGATCAGGTCGTAGAGCGCCGCGGCGACCAGCGCGCCGAGGACGCCGACCACGACCGCGAACCCGGCGATCGTGAGCATCCGCCGATCGGAGGAGCTGAAGTCCCCCAGCTGCTCCGCGCCGAGATGCGGCGCCGGGGCGAGGCGGCCGTCGCTCACCGGAGCCCTCCCCCGTCCGAGGAGCCGAGGGCGCCGCGGGGGCCCTGGGATGGGCCCGGAGACGTTGCCGGCAGGTCGCGGCGGAGAAGCAACGCCCCCGGCCCCTCAGGTGCCGACCAGCAGGACCGATCGGCGCGACGTGCCGGCGACGTAACGGCTGACGCTGCCCTGGGCCCACCGCCCGAAGGAGGCCCGGGCTCTCCGGGCTAGGACGATCAGGTCGCACTCGGCGTACTCGGCGTACTCGCAGATCCGCTCCCCCGGATCGCCGTGAAGGATGCGGATCGGTATCTCTCGGGCGCCGACCCCCAGGCGGTCGATCAACCGTGTCCGGAGCTCCTGGTTGATCGCCGTCTCCTCCGGGTTCGCCGGGAAGCCGTCCGTATCGTTCGCCGCGGCCGAGGTCGACCGCAGGACCACGTGGCAGACCAGCCCCTCGGTTCCCTCGCGGAGCAGGTCGCCGACCACGCCCCACAGCCGCGGGTTGGGCTCGCCCGGCCGGACCGCCAGCAGGAACCTCCGGAACCGGGGACCGTCGGGCGACGCGGGGGGCCCCGCGGAGCGCGGCCCCGCGTCCGACTCGCGGGACGAGGACCGGGCGGAGGGGGTTCCCATGCGATCCCTCACGACGCGCGGGTTCCCCGCCCCGCGCGGGCGGCCGGCCCACGGCCGGATCTCCCCTTCGCGATACCGCCGCCGAGGACCTCCTCGATCAGCTCGCGGAGGACGGCGGCGTTCGATCGGCTCGAGTCCTTCGCGGCGTACAGCAGCGTCACGGTCGTCCGTTCCGCCTGGATGGCGATCGTGGCCAACGCTTCCCGCCGCTGGAGCAGTTCGAGGCGATATCGCTCCCGAAATCGGGTGAATCTCGCCGGGTCGTGCCCGTACCACCTCCGAAGCCCGTCGCTGGGCGCGAGGTCGCGGCGCCAGGCCCCCACCCGCGCCCGCTCCTTGGTCAGCCCCCGGGGCCATAGCCGGTCGACCAGGATGCGGACCCCGTCCGACGAGGACGGGGGATCGTAGACCCGCCAGAGCCGGATCATCGGAATCCCCCTCGGGTGCCCTCCGGTCCGCGGCTCGGCCCGGCCGCCCGGCCACCCGGCCCCGGTGAGGGAACGTTGTATCTTGGACCCGCTAGCTAGACCGTTCGGCATGGGAAGGCGGCCCGAGACCCGGCGAACGACCCCGCGACGCTCGCAGCGTCCCGGCGCGACCGTCTCCTGCCGCATTCGGGTGGCCCTTCCCCGGGACGTGTGGATGGCCCCGCTGACCGAGGCCTACCCGTCGGTCCGTTTCGAAGTGCTCGATCGCCTCGAGGTCTCGCCACGACGGGTGCTGTTCGACGTTCGTTTCCCGATGCTCCCGTCGGTCAGCTGGAGCGAAAGGCTCCGGAGGCTCCCGGACGTCCGATCGGTCGAGCTCATCGACGCGAGCCCGTCCGCGGAGATCTATCGGATCCTCTTCGCGGGTCGCACGTTCGTCCCGCTGGTGAAGCGGCTGAGGATCCTGCGCCGCTTCCCGTTCCCGGTGGAGAACGGGCGGGCGACGTGGCTCGTCGTGGGCGCCGACGCGCGCGTGCGTCGTCTCATGACCGCGCTCCGGCGGGCCGGCGTCGCGTTCCGCATCGACTCGATCCGGCGAGGACTCGGCGACGAAGCCCCCGGGCTGCTCACGCCCCGTCAAGGCGAGGTGCTGCGGGGCGCGGTGGCGGAAGGCTACTTCGACGTACCGCGTCGGATCTCGCTCACCGAACTCGCCGCCCGGATGGGTGTAGCCTCGTCCACGCTCTCGGTGACCCTAGCCGTGATCGAGAAGAAGATCGTCGAGCCTCTCGCGGCCCAGGACGACCGCGATGTCACACACCCCAGGTCGGCGCGCCCGGAGCCCCCAGCGCCCGGACCGCCCCGGGAAGCGCGGGTTCGCGGTCGAGCTTGACCCCCGGACTCATGCCGCGCGGCTCCCGTTGGTCGAACGAGGTTGCTCCACGAAACCCGCGAGTTCCCCCCGACGAGGCCCGGACCCCTGTGTCCGTGCCTTCGGTAGTCCTGCCGATCCCAGACCTTGGCCCGTTCGGGCACGGTGCTCCGGGCCGGTCGCCGGATCCGGCTCGGGCCCGGGGGCGTCCGACGCCGACGACCGACGAGCATGACGGACACGGTCGGCGGGGGGTTCCCGCACGGATCGGCCGACGCGGGCCCGGGGGGAGACGGTCTCCTGAGGCCGACCGGTCGTCCCGAGGCCCGACTCGAATGGGGTGACCGGGGGCCCGTCCGAGGCTCCCGTCGCGATCCGGGCGGGGCCCCACGGCCGACCCCGGGTCAGAGTCGGTCCGCCGGGGTCGCCGGAATGCGGCTCGCCGTCATGTCGAAGATCGACCACCGGCGGCACCGCGGGCAGGCCATGTACCGCGAGGTTCCCAATCGCACCGCCGAGATCGAGGCGCCGGGCACGAAGTCGTAGTCGAACGTTTGGCGGCACTTGGGGCAGACCAGGCGCACTCGGGAGACCAGACCCGGAGCTCCGAGCGCGCGGTTGCGCCGGTACACGTACCCGTAGAAGAGAACCAACAGGACGACCAGCGCGATCCCGACCGCGAGGGCAAGGTAGGCGACCTCCCTCACTCTCGCTTTCCCCCGGAGGCCCGAACGTCCTTGGCCTCGGAGCCGAGCTTATGCCCCGGTTGGCATATCCTCTAGGGTATGCCCAAGGTCGAAGTTCTATCGAGCGAGAACGGGCCGAACCTCGTGATGGTGGACGGCAAGGTGCTGACGGCGCTCTGCCGATGCGGCCACTCCCAGCATAAGCCGCTGTGCGACGGGTCCCACCGATCGGCGGAGTTCCGCGCTGCGAAGGCGGTCACCAAGGTCGTCGAGTAAGCCGCGCGGGACGGCTCGCTCGCGCGGCGTGTCGGGCGCGGGCGGAGGACCCCACCGGCACGACCTCCGCCGAGCTCGGACGCTCTCGATCAGCCGCGTCCGAAAGGAGGATAGCGAGGGTTCCCCTCTCCGTGACCGTGCCGTACGTGGAGTACGACGAGACGCAGGCCGTGTGCCCCCACTGCGGGGCCGCGTTCCGCTCGCCCGAGATCCTCGACGAGCACCTCCGGGATTCGCACGGCGGTCCCGGGGGCGCCGGCTCCGGGGAGCGACCCAAGCGGGTCGCCTGCTCGGTCTGCGGCGCGCGCCTGGCCTCGGTCTCCGCCCTGCAACGCCACAACCGCGAAGCCCACGTTTCGTGAGCGCCCCCGCGCTCTACCGGGGGGATTCCCCGGGAGGATCGGCGATCGCGTCCCCCTGCTCGTAGTTCAATAGATGGCCCATCTTCATCCGCTTGGTTTCGAGGTACTCCCGGTTCTGGGACGTCGGCGCGATCACGAGCGGGATGCGACGGACGATCTTCACCCCGTGGCGGCGAAGGTCGTCGAGCTTCTCCGGGTTGTTGGTGAGGATGCTGATCGACCCGACGTGGAGCGATCCGAGCATGTGGGCCGCCACCTCGTAATCCCTCTCGTCCGGACGGAATCCGAGCGCCTCGTTCGCCTCGACCGTGTCGTACCCGGCGTCCTGAAGCTGGTAGGCCCGGATCTTGTTCGCGAACCCGATCCCTCGACCCTCCTGCCGCAGGTAGAGGACGATCCCCGCCTCCTCACGCCCGATCTTCTCGAGCGAGGCGATCAGCTGGTCGCGACAGTCGCAGCGGAGCGAGCCGATCGCGTCCCCGGTGAGACACTCGGAGTGGATCCGGACGGGCACGTTCTCCCGCTCGTAGACGTTCCCGTGGACGAACGCGGCGTGGTCCTGCCTCGCGCCGTCGTTCCAGAACGCGACGACCTGGTATTCGCCGAACCGGGTCGGCAGGTCGGCGATCGCGACGATCTTCACGCACGTCTCGGGAGCACCCGGGCAGACGTGCGTCCGGCTCTCCGCGAGGAGCTGGTCGACGGTCTCGCGCGACAGTCCCATCAGGGTTGTCAGGGTCGGAGCGGGATAAAGCGCTCGGCCTCCGCCACGCCGGCCGGGGGCTCGCGGCTCTCGACCCGCGGCCGGACGGACCCGGCCCGCCCGAGTCCGGGGCTCCGGGACCGAGAGGCCGGACGGTCTCGGATTAGGGCGGCGTCCCGGGTCCCCCGGAAGCGGCCGCGGGCGGGGGCGCCGGCGGCGGAGGCGCCGACGCCAGAGGGGGCGGGGGTGGAGGCGGTGGGGGCGGGGCCGGGTATCCCGCCGGCTCGACCTGGACGGACCGCGGCTTGACCCGTACGGCAATCGTCTGCGCCTTGGGCGTGATCAGGTTCCATCCGCCCCGAAGGACCGAGGCTCCCACGAGGTATTCGATCCCGACGAACGTGAACGCCTCGACGAACCGTCCGTTGAAGGTGATGTTGAACGAGTTGTTGCCGCCGCTGGCTTTCACGATGTTGTAGGTGCCGGACGGAGGGGACTGAGTGTACTCGTAGGCCTGGTAGAAACCGAACAGAAGGAGGCCGAGTCCGATCGCCACCAGCGCGGTCCCTATCGACTTCTCATACACCCGCTCCATCGGCGATGCCTCGCGACTCCGCACATATATATCCGGCGCTCCGCGCGATGCCCGACGGGACCGCTCCCGCGCCCTCGGCGGGTTCGGCCCTGTACGGCGTCGTCGACCGCGGCGCGATGACGCCGCCCGCGATCCCGGCCCCAACCTCAAGAGCTCCTCGGGGATTCACGGGCTGATGAGCGAGACGGAGACGTCCTGGCGCAAACTCTCCCGGGCCGAGGAGGCGGTGATCGTGCATCGGGGAACGGAGCGCCCGTTCAGCGGGGAGTACGAGGACTTCTCCGGCCGAGGGACGTACTCGTGCAAGCGGTGCTCCGCGCCCCTGTACCGGTCCGACGACAAGTTCGATGCGCGCTGCGGCTGGCCGAGCTTTGACCAGGAGATCGCGGGCGCGGTCAAGCGGGTACCCGACCCGGACGGTCAGCGGGTGGAGATCCGCTGCGCCCGGTGCGACGCCCACCTCGGCCACGTCTTCCGCGGCGAGGGGTTCACTCCGAGGAACACCCGGCACTGCGTCAACTCGATCGCGCTCCAGTTCACGCCGGCCCCGTGATCGAGCGGCGAGGCGGCGTCGTTCCGCGTCGGCCGCCTCATCGCGTCCGGAGCCCGGGTCGCCCGGCGGCGGACGACCTGGCCCGCCCCCGGGTCCACCGTTCGACCGACCGGGAGCGCCGCCGGCCTGCCGGGTTACTTGACGATGCTCGAGAAGGTGTACTTCGCCGCCTCGGTATGGGTCATCAGGTGCTCCCCGATGTCGTCCCCCCGCAGCGACTGAAAACCGCAGACGAGGCATCGGTACAGGACGAGTTCCACGGGCCGCGGACCTACGACATCGGCGGGGGGAGGAGGCGCCATCGACCTCCGCAGCGTCGAGGGGCTCGAAATAGGTTTGCCTCGTCGGGCGGCCCTTCGCGCCGCCCGGCCGCGCGGGGAGCCGGGCGGTCGGGCGACCGTTCTATACGCTCGCGACCCTTGGGCGGCCACCCTTCTGCGATGTCCGCGTTCCGGTACGAACGGGATGCCGGCGCCCGGCCGCCCATCGGGATCGGAGGTAGCCGCATCGGTCGGGCGATGCCTGGGCCCGGGATCCGTTCGGCAGCTCCCGGGTGATCTCGTGGCGCGTCCTCTGGCGGCGGCGGCCCTGACGATCCTGGGCGGAGCGTTCATCGCGCTGGGAGGGCTGGTCCTCGCGACCCTCGGGACGATCCTCGCCCTCACGATCGGCTTCCACAGCGGCTGGTTCTACGTGGGCCTCGTCGCCGGATTGCTGACGATCGCGATGGGCGGACTCATGCTCCTCCTTCCGATGGCCAAGACGGGGCTGGGGATCGTGACGATCGTACTGGCGGGGGTCAGCGTACCGTTCGCCTTCGGCGGCTTCGTGGTCGGCTTCCTCCTCGCGCTGTTCGGGGGCGCGCTCGCCATCGTCTGGAAACCGCCGGTGGCTCGTTCTGCGGAGCCCGTTCCGCCCGGGCCGGCTCCGCCGTGGACCTAGCGATCGGGGGCGATTCCGGGGCGGAGGAGGCGTATCGCGGTCGTGCGGAGACCGAGCGATCGCCGGCCGGTCGCCCTCCGAAGACCCGCGGCGCTCGGGGGGCCCGTCCGGGGGGTGGAATGAGCGTCATCACGGACCTCGGGTTCGGCATGGTCCTCGGCTTCTCGCTCACGATCCCCCCCGGTCCGATGAACGCGCTGATCGCCTCGATCTCCGCGCGCTCCTACCGGGGAGGCGTCGTGACGGGACTCGGCGCGCTCAGTGCCGATCTGGTGCTCGGCGGGATCGTGTTCGGATTGTACTCCGAGGTCCACCTGGCTCCGGTCGTGCGCTGGGTCTACGCCGTCGGAGCGGTGGTCATGGTCTACCTCGGGATGCGCATCCTGAGGTCGCCCGCCGAGGCCCCGGGGGAGGACGAGATCGGGGTCCGCACGTTCGCGCGGGCCCTCGCCCTCGGGATCACGAACCCGTTCCAGATCGTCTGGTGGATCTCCGCCGGGCTCGCGTTCGCCTACCTCGGAGGGCCGGTCCTGTTCGTGGGGCTGTTTGGGGCTGTCGCCCTCTGGGTCGTCGCGTTCCCGTTCGCCGTCCATGCCGGGACGAGGGGGCATCCGTCGGCCCGTCGACCGATCGCCGTGGCCTCGGCGCTGATCCTGTTCGGCTTTGCGCTCTACTTCGCCGCGCTCGCCGTCTACGCCTGACCGCCCGGAACGGTCGGGGCCGGGGCGGGCGTGAGGAGGGCCGCGTGCGCTCGTCGGAACTTCGCGACCTTCGGCGCGATGATCGCCCGGCAGTACGCCTTCTCGGGGTTGCGCCGGAAGTAGTCGTGATGGTATTCTTCCGCCGGATAGAAGACGGAGAACGGGACGATCTCGGTCACGACCTTCCCCCGCCAGACCCCCTCCGCCTCGATCTCGCGCACCACGCCCTCGGCGATCGCGCGTTGCTCGGGCGAGCGGTAGAACACCGCCGAGCGGTACTGGGTCCCGACATCGTTCCCCTGGCGGTTCCGGGTCGTCGGGTCGTGGGTGGTGAAGAAGACCACGAGGAGGTCGTGGTAGGAGACCGTCCGCGGGTCGAACGTCACCTCCACCGCTTCGGCGTGCCCCGTCCGGCCCGTGCAGACGTCCTCGTACGTCGGGCGGACCGCCGTCCCGCCCGAGTACCCCGGCTCCACCCGCCGGACTCCCGCGATCTCGGAGAACACGGCCTCCGTGCACCAGAAGCAACCCCCGGCGAAGGTCGCCTGCTCGAGGGTCCCGTCCGGCGGGCTCGGGACCGGCGTGTTTCCCGCCATCGTCTCCCGGACCTAGCCCCCGGGGGGATTTGAACGCTCGTTCCCGACCCCGGGGGGTCCTCACCGGCGAACGACGAACTGCACCTCGGTGCGCGCCCACGCCCGGGCGTCGCGCCAGGGGCTGCCGGCGTAGACCTCTCGGCTCGAGCCCACGGAGCGGATCGTGCCGTCCCGGCGCTGGCCGCGGAGCCAGTCGCGGAGGCCGTGGTAGACGACGCGAGGCGACACGACCTCCGGGTCGAACACGACGCGCGCGACCCTCGCGGCCGGTAGCGTCTTCGTCCGGACCCCCGACGACCCTCGGGCGGGCCCGCGGAGCTCGATCGCCACCTCCCAGCTACCCCCGCCCGGCCCTCCGAGGATCCAGCGCCCGGTCCGGACGCCGTGCTCCCTCGTCCAGCGGGCGATCCGCTCGAACTGGGCCCGGACCCTCCTCTCGCTCCAGGGCCCCTTCCAAGCGATCGCGGCGACCCTCAACCTCGGGCTGTTCCCCCAGGCAAAATCGACCGCCCGCACGGCCCCAGCCCGAGAGCCGCGGGGGGTTTAAACCCGCCCGCGCGGAGCGGCTCCGCGGGTCAGGAGCGACCCGGACCCGCGGGGGCGGACGCCGAACGATCGACCGGGGAGGCACGGCCGCCAGTCCCGACCTGCGGGAGGGGGACGAGGTGCGTGACGAACCCGCCGTAGTACGGCACGCGCCGGGTGATCACCCGGCGGAACGCGTCGCGCAGGCCCTCGTCGTCGAGACCGCGCGTAGGGACGAGATCGTCATCGCGGTTCAGGCAGCCCTTCAGCTCGCCACGGTGGGTGACGCGGATCCGGTGGCAGTTCGAGCAGAACTCGGGGTTGTCGACCGGGTCGACCAGCTCGACCTCGGCTCGGTCGAACCGGTACACGCGGCGGTGATGCATCTCCCGGACCCGGACCCGCGACGCGTTCTCCTCCAGCCAGCGGCGGACGGATCCGATGTCGACCGCCCAGTCGCGCCGGGGGACCAGCTCGGGCATGAACTGGATCAGCTGGAGCTTCAGCCCTTCCGTCCCCCCCACGTAGTCGATCAGCGCGGGGAGGTTATCGAGGGTCGGCCGGAAGACGACCATGTTGACCTTGACCGGGGTGAGCCCGGCGCGAAGCGCGGCCCGGATCCCTCGGAGGACCGGCGCCAGCGCCCCGCCGCGGATCGACCGGAACTGCTCGGGGTCGATCGAGTCCATCGAGACGTTCACGCGCTTGAGGCCCGCGTCGCGAAGGGGCTCGGCTCGCGCCGCGAGCATCGAGCCGTTCGTCGTCAGCGACACGTCCGGTATCCGCGGGACCGTCGCGGAGACCAGCGACTCCAGATCCTGCCGGACGAGGGGTTCTCCACCGGTGAACTTGACGGAGCGGATCCCGAACTCTCGCGCGACCGCGGCAAGCCGTTCGACCTCCGCGATCGTGATCTCTTCCTCGTGGCGTGCCCGCGGCCGGGCGACCGGACCGAGCCCTTCGTCGTGGCAGTAGACGCACCCGAAGTTGCAGCGCTTCGTAACGCTGACGCGAAGGTCGGTCACCCCACGCCCGTACGCATCCGTCAGCACCGGCGGCCGCAACTCCGCCCGGGATAATAGAGGATACGGAGGCGGGACGCCGCACCGAACCCGGGACTCGCTCCTCCGGACCGTCCCCGCGACCTCGGCGGGGTGGACCCCCGGCGCGGGCGCCGTCCTTCCGTACCCGCGGCCCGCGGGTGACGCTCGGGTCGCGACGCACGGCGCGAGGGGAGCGGTTCCGTTCCTCCGGGGAGTTCGCGCGGACTCCCCACCCGCCCCGTCGGGCGGGTCCCGGCTAGAGGGATGCGCCGCAGCTGGGGCACCGACCGTTGACCTCGTTGCCCAGCTGGCCGCAGTAGCGGCACCGTATCTTCACCACCTCGCGCTCGACGGTCCGGACGATCGTCGGAGCGGCGGGGTAGGCCGGAGGGAGCTCGCGCCGGGCCTCCGCGATCGCGTTCGCCCAGCCGTCCGGTTCGAGAACGTCGAACGCGGGCCGCCCGCGGGGCAGCTCGACCACGAGCCGGGGACGACCGAGCCGGCCCCGTCGGACGGAGATGTTCTGGAGATCGTGGAGGCTCACGTCGAGCAGGGTGCGCGCCTCGCGCCCCCCCACGAGGTCCCGGACCACCCCCCGGGAGACGTGCGACTCGAAGACGAGCCGCTGGTTCGTCAGGTACAGCACGCCCGGGCCCCGACCCGTCGACGACTCGCGCGACGCCTCCTCCACCGCGTAGGCGCTCCGCAGGATGCTCTCGGCCGGACGCAGCAGCATGCGAGCTCAGCCCGGCGGCGGTCTCCCGTCGGGCGTCCGAGGCGAAGGCCGGCGCTGCGCGGGACCCGGCACGGCCGACCGCCTCACCACCCGACGGGGACCCCTCGGTTCTGCTCGTCGAGCCACCGGCGCAAGGGGGCGAAGTACTCGAGGAGGCCGGCCGCGTCCATCCGACGGTCGCCCGTCGCCGCCTCGAGCGCTTCGGGCCACGGCCGGCTCGATCCCATCGCCAGCATCCGGCCGAGCCTCTGGCCGGCGTCCCGGGATCCGAAGATCGACGCCCGATGAAGGGGGCCGGAGAACCCGGCGGTCTTGGCGAGGGCCCGGTGGAACTGGAACTGGAGGATGTGCGCGAGGAAGTAGCGCAGGTACGGCACGTTCGCCGGGACGTGGTACTTGGCGCCCGGGTCGAACTCCGACTCGTCGCGGGGGGCCGGGGGCGCGACGCCCTGGTACCGGGTCCGCATCGCCCACCAGGTCCGGTTGTACTCCGACGGGGCGATCTCCCCGGAGAAGACCGACCACCGCCACCGGTCGATCACGAGCCCGAACGGAAGGAACGCGATCTTCTCCAAGGCACGACGCAGGAGGAGGCCGATGTCGCGGGAGTCGTCCGGCACCTCGGGGAGAAGGCCGATCCTCGCCAGGTACCCGGGGGTGACCGATAGGCCGATCGTGTCGCCGACCGCCTCGTGGAAGCCGTCGTGCGCGCTGTCGCGGAAGAGGAACGGAAGGCGGGCGTAGGCCCGCTGGTAGTAGTTGTGCCCCAGCTCGTGGTGGATCGTCTGGAAGTCCTCCCCGGTGATCTCGATGCACATCTTGATCCGAAGGTCGTCCACGAAGTCGATGTCCCACGCGCTCGCGTGGCAGACGACCTCGCGGTCGTTCGGCCGAGACAGCATCGACCGCTCCCAGAACGACGCGGGGAGGGGGTCGAGTCCGATCGAGACGAAGAACCGCTCCGCGTAGCGCACCATGTCGCTCGGTGTCGTGCCGCGACCGACCAGGAGCTTCGTGAGGTCGAAGCCGTCGTCGGACTCCGGCGGAGCCACCAGCGGGTAGATCCACTCCCACGTCTGGGCCCACATGTTGCCGAGGAGGTGGGCCGGGATCGGGCCGCTCTCGGGAACCCGGTCGGGGCCGTAGACCGACCGCAGCCGGCTCCGGACGAACGCATGGAGCGACCGGTACAACGGCCAGACCTCGTCCCACAGGCGGTCGACCTCCTTCACGAAGGCGTCCGGGTCCATGTCGTATTTCGAGCGCCACATCGCGCCGGTGTCCGCGAACTCCAGCTCCCGGGCACCCCGGTTGGCGAGGTCGACGTACTCGGTGAACTTCGAGCGTATCGTCCGCCCCACGCGATGCCATCCGGTCCAGACGTCCTCGAGCACCGTCGGTTCCCGGCTCTCCGTGAGGATGCGCGAGAGGGCCTCCAGGGTGAGGGGTTCGCTCGTCCCCGCCGGTGTGTGCCGCCCCTTCGCGTACTCGCCCTGCATCCAGGCGACGATCCCGGCCAGCCGCTCGGACTCGGCCGGGTCGGAGGGGGCGAGAAGGGGGAGCGAGACCCGCAGGAGGCTCGCCTTCCGAGCGTCGTCCCGGGACCATGCTCCGGCCGGGAGCCGTTTCGACTCCTTCGCGAGCCGTGCAGTCGCTTCGAGGAGACGGGCCATCGCCCTGGAGGAGAGCGCCTCCGAGTCCGGTGTGATGTAGGTCGCGTAGACCCAGTCCGCGCGTTGCGCCTCGATCGATAGGTCCAGCAGCTCGGCCTCCGCCTTCCGGAAGAACTCCGCCGGCCCATCGCCCGGCATCGCCGCGGACACGGTGACCTCGGGTGCGCGAGAGGAGTCGGGCCATATAGCTCTCCCAGCGAGCGCGACGTACGGCGGAGGTTCGTCCGGCCGATCGCCGGAGGAGAGCTCGGCCGACGATCGCCCCCGCTCCGTTCCATGCCATCGGAAGGACGATCGGACGCGAAGGGCGACACCCCCGCGCGGGACCGCCCGGTCGCGCCGGGGGCCGAGGATCGACGGCCGGCCAGCGATCCGAGCGGGACCGGAACCGGTCCGCTCTTTGTCCGCCGCACTCCTCCGTTAGATATCGACGCGGACCACCCCCCTGTTTCCACTCGAACTCGGGGTTTATGTATGACATGCGTCTGACAACTTCCGACTGACCGTGTCGGACGCCCCTGGGCGACCCGTGTTCTTGGCCGCGATCCCCCTCGATGCCGATTTCCGCCGCGAGGTGCCCACCCCCCTCGCGGCCCTTCCCTCTCTCGCCCGACCCACCGCCGCGCCGTCGTTTCCGATGCCGGTCGGCCGGTGGCCGTGGAGCCCGCCATGAGAGGCTCGGCCATCGGTGGTCCGAAGATCGACGCCCGTCCCTCTCCGCCCGTCAGCCTCGGGATCGGTCAGCCCCGGGGCTACGGTGCCCCTCCGCGACTCTCCCCGGAGGCCGCAGCCGCCTTCGCGACGTACGTCGACACCGCCCGGGCCCGAGCGGCGGTGGAGGGTCGGACTCTCGTCTACACCGTGCGCTGGAGCTAACGCCCTCCGCCCGACCTCTCGGGCTCCGGCGCCTCCGACCGTTACGTCGTAGGCGGTCGCCGGGGGTACTGGGCCTCTAAGACCGCCTTCTTGGAGAGTTGGTCGGCGCGTTGGTTCTGGTCGCGAGGAATCCAGACGAAGTCGACCCGGTGGAACCCGGCGGACAGCTGGCGGAGCCGGTCGTGAAACGCCCGGAGGTGCTCGGCGCGGACCCGATACTCGCCCGTCATCTGCCGGATCACGAGCTGGCTGTCGCCGCGAACGGTCACGCCGCCGCGATATCCCCGTCCGGTGAGCCACTCTAGCGCGCGTACCGCTCCCGCGTACTCCGCGACGTTGTTGGTCGCGTGGCGGTCGAACGCGGACACGGCGAGTCCGTAGCCTTCGTGATCAAGGCCGGGTCCGGTTATCGTGTAGCCGAACCCCGCGATCGAGCCTCGACCGGTGCGCTCGCACGCGCCGTCGAAGTGGACCTCCACCGGCCCTACCTCCCGCGCGACGTCCCCCGGCGGGATCGCCCGACGGTCCACCCGGGCTCACCCGCTCCAAGCTCGGCTTCCCCGCGGGGACGGGACGGGCACCCCGGCCAGGACCGAGCAGCTGCAGAACGCCTCCGGGCGCGCGCACCGCGGGCACGTGGCCCGGTCGAGGACGAGGCCGAGGGGCCGCCCGCAGCTACGGCAGTCCCGCGCCCGGGCGCACCGCGGACACTGGGCCAGCTCGGCCGGGATGTACGTTCGGCAGTGGCGACACGCCGCCGCGTCCTTCGGATCGTAACGTCGGGCGGGGGTCGGGGCGGTGCGCGGCGGAGGCGACCGTCCCACCCTCTCGTCCGGGTTGCCGAACGCTCCCAGCACGGTGGTCTTGCGGGGGTCGGGAGCGACGGCGGCGAGCAGCACCACGACCAGACCCACGGGGGCCACCAGGACTCCGACCTCCTGCTCGAGGTCGAACGTCTCCGCCCCCCCGACCACGATCGGGAACGATGCGAGGGCGAATCCGGCCAGAATGACGCCGACGCCGAGGTACGCGAGCGACCGGTTCATCCTGCTCGACGGGGGCTCGATCCCCGCCTGCGCGCTCCTATCCGACTCCTTCCTGATAAAGCGAAGGGGAGGTCGGGCGCCCCGCGCGACTTTTAGCCACCCGAGCCCGTCGCCGGCCATGCCGAATCCCACCGCCTCGATGCGGACCACGCTGGGGGACGTGCGCATCGAACTCTATCGCGACCGCGCCCCCCGGACCACCGAGAACTTCGTGAAGCTGAACCGCCAGGGGTTCTACACGGGGCTCACGTTCCATCGCGTGATCCCGGGCTTCATGGTCCAGACCGGGTGCCCGAAGGGCGACGGGACCGGCGGTCCCGGCTACACGATCCCGGACGAGTTCGGTGCCGGACTCCGCCACGACTCCCCGGGCGTCCTTTCGATGGCGAACGCGGGTCCGAACACGGGAGGGAGCCAGTTCTTCATCACCCTCGCTCCGACCCCCTGGCTCGACGGCAAGCACGCCGTCTTCGGACACGTGCGGGGCGGCCAGGACGTCGTGGAGAAGATCGCCACGGTCCCTCGCGATGCGAACGACCGGCCGAAGACCGCGGTGCGCATCGTGGAGTTGACGCTCTCCGGTGCGTGATCGCCGCCCAGACTCTCGCTCCGCAACGCTCACGGCAACCTCCGGCGAACGGCGCGCCGGGATCGGGACCGAGCCGCGCGCCCGAACCTCGAGCGCTCTGAGCCGACGGGGCCGGATCGGACCGACCCGTTCAAGCGCCGGAATGCGCGAGGTCGTGGTTGGGCCGCGGGCCGGCCGAGCCGAACAGTGACCCGACGATGCCGGAGCTCGGTCCGTACGAGATCGCCGATCTGGTCGGCGACGCCCGGGAACGGGCGATCCCGATCCTCAAGGAGTCGTTCGAAGGGATCTATCGCTGGCATGCCAAGCGAACGCTCCGGGAGATCGACCTCGTCCGGGCAGTGACCCTCGGAGGGACAGTCGTGGGCGCGGCCCTGCTGGAGCGCCTCGTTCCCGAGGTGGGGTACGTCTACTACATCTTCGTCGGCGCGGCCAACCGACGCCGGGGGATCGGGGGCCGGCTGCTCGACGACGCCATCGCCCGATTCCGGTCGCAGGGAGCGCGCGTGGTCTTCGCCGCGGCCGAGGAGGAGAACGTCCGGTCCCGGGCCCTGTTCCGGTCGCGCGGGTTCCGGGAGGTCGAGCGCAAGGAGCGGGGGTGGCAGGAAGGAGGCCTGGGGGCTTGGGGGCTTCGGACCCGGATGCGCTTGGTCTCCGGCGAGGTCCTGATGGGCGTGCGACTCGACGCGTTGACGCCACCCGAGGCGGAGCGGCCATCCTCCTGATTCGGCAAGGCGTCCGGTGGGACTATCGGGGCTCGCTCGCCGCCCTCCGAGGTTCGCGCAACGGTTAAGGGACGACCGACCCGTTCATCGTTGGCCGATGGACGCGACGCGCTACGTCGTTCGTCCGCGCTCGACGACCGACGCGTTGGCCGAGAGCCGTCTCCGTAACCGAGTCCACCCGGACGACCCGATCAGCGTGGAGCAGATCGCCCGCAACGACCGCTTCCTCGAAGCGCCACGGATCTTCCGGCATTCGCTGGCCGCCGAGGAGCGCCGCTCCGGCGAACTGGTCGCCACGGGCTCCCTATACAACTCTCCGTGGGCGTTCGATCCCGATCGCTACCAGATCGGGGTGCTCGTGGATCCGGCTCACCAGGGCGGGGGAATCGGCCGCCACCTTTACCTCGCGTTGGAGGCGGTCGCGGCCGCACGCCACGGCACCACCCTCTGGTCGCGGGTGCGAACGGACGAGCCGAGGAGCGTTCGGTTCTTCGAACGCGCCGGCTTCGTGGAACGACGACGCACGTGGGACTCCCGCCTCGATCTGGCGAAACCGGTTCCGGTCGCCCCCGCTCGGATCCGCAGCGACGGGACGACGGAGGGCGTCGTGTTCACGACCCTGTCGGAGGAGGGCGCGAGCCGCCCCGAGGTCCTGCACCGCCTCCACCGGCTCGAGTCCGAGTCGGCAACGGACGATCCCCGGATGGCCCCGACCACTCCGATCTCGTTCGAGCAGTTCCTCGAGATCACCGTCCGCAAGCCGGAGTTCCTGCCGGAGGGGATCTTCCTGGCGCGGGTCGGCGAGGAGTACGTCGCACTGACCGCGCTCTCCCGGGTCCTGAGCGAACCGGATACCCTCCACGTCGATTACACCGGTACCTTGCGGCCCCACCGGGGCCGTGGCCTCGGGACCGAGCTCAAACGTCGCTCGGTGGAGTACGCCCGGGCCGCCGGCTACCGCTTCCTGCGGACGGAGAACGACTCGATGAACCGTCCGATCTGGGCGATCAACGAGAGGTTGGGTTTTCGTCCGGAACGGACCTACATCCACGGAGCGAAGGACCTGGGGGGCCCGGGCGGGGGACCCTCGTCTGCGTAGCGGCTCGCGCGCGCGCCGCACGGAAGGACCCATCGCTGCATCGGTCGGGGGCGTCGATACGCCTTCCGCTCCGGCTGTCCCCCCGGCACCGGAGGCTAAAGCTCAGGTCAGACTCCCCCCGCGCATGCCCTTCGCGGACCCCGAGTTTCGGACCGACCTCGAGCGGATGCTGGCCTACCATAGCTGGGCCCGTAACAAGTACCTCGACCTCTTCGAGAAGTTGCCGTGGAGGGTGCTGACCCGAAAGCGGGGCGCCACCTTCGAGTCGATCCGCAACGTGCATCTGCACGTCATGGCGGCGTACGCTTCCTGGCTCGTCCCCTTTTTCGGTCAGAAGCGGCTACGGCCCCTGCTGAGACGGCTCGACGAAAAGCGGTGGGACCGCATCCGCTCCGTCGAGCAACTGCGCGCCATCGACCGTGAGGTGGATTCGGCCGCCCGGGCCGTCGCGCGACGGCTGGGGGCCGACGATTTCGACCGGAAGAAGACCGTCGGGCGGTTTCACGGCGTCAAGATGTTCGCCACGCCGAGGGAGGTCCTCTGGCACCTGGTGGAGGAGGACTTTCTGCATCACGGCGAGATCCTGTGCATGCTCTGGCAGGACGACATCGAGCCCCCGTACACGGGGGTGTGGTGGTTCGAGTACGATCACGATCCCGAGCGGCACAGGGACTCGTGGCATGCGCTTCCCGGCTTTCCCCGGCCCAGCGCGGGCGGATACGTTTCGGCCAAGAGCCGCCGGACCCGTTCGACGAGCCGGGGGGGCAAGCGGAAGCGGTAGCGAGCCCCCGGGCGTCCGGACCCGCTACCGTCGACTACGGTGTGCGGGTTGGAGGATCGAAGGGCCACGCGCGTTCACCCCGGTACCCGGCCTACCCAGTCGTAGGGGCCGGATCGAGGAAAGAGCAGCCACTGGAGGGACTTGAACCCCCGACCTGCTGATTACGAATCAGCCGCTCTGCCAGACTGAGCTACAGTGGCGTCCGTCCGAGCGTCTGCCCGGTTTTTCATAAGCTTGGCTCACGCCCCGGCCGAGAGAACCTCGGCCATCGCGAACTCGAATTTCCCGCTCGGCGCGCGCCCCGGATCCTCGACGGAAGTAGCCCGCGGTCTCGGGGACCGGCCCGCACCCGCCCGCCGGGAGATGTCGCTCGGGGCCCGATCCCGATCTCGGCGGCGCCGCCGACTTATACACCCGGCCGCTCCGAACCGGGATGCCCGAGTCCGGCCCCCGCGCCAACGTCCTCCGGCTCCGGGTCGCGTTCGGCGAGACGGACGCGGCCGGCGTCGTGTTCTACCCGAACTTCCTGCGCTGGTTCGACCAGGCGACGCACGAGCTGTTCCGGTCCCTCGACCTTCCGTTCAAGACCGTCCTCGCGGAATGGGGCGTCACGTTCCCCCTCGTCTCCGTCCATGCCGACTTCCGGGCGCCGCTCCGCTACGACGACTCGATCGAGGTCGGGTCGTCCCTCGGAGAGCTGACCCCCAAGACCCTCAAGGTGGTCCATCGCGTCTCCCGGTCGGGCGAGGAGATCTGCTCGGGGTGGGAGGTGCGCGGGTGCGTCGCCGTGGAGAACGGGTCGTTCGTCCCGCGGCCGATCCCGGAGGAGCTGCGTCGGAGGCTCGCGTGAGCCCGGACGGCCCCGAACCGGCGCGGCTCCGTTACCTCCTCCGCGGGGTACCACCCGGGCGGGCCGCGACCTGGCTTCTGTCGGACGGGACCGCCTACTATGCGCCGGCAGACCCCCCGGCGTTCCCGATCGAGGAGCCGGAGGCGATGGTCGCGCTCTGGGACGCCCGCGCGTCCCTCTCGCTCGAGCCGGTCGGGGCGCCCTCGCGATTCCTCCCGCCGTTCCCCGTCCGGCGGATCTTCTGCCCGGCGGTGAACTTCCGCTCCCACCGGGACGAGTCGGGGATGCCGGTCCCGAGTGAGCCGTACTTCTTCCTCAAGTTCGCCAGCTCGGCGGTCCCGCACGGGAGCCGGGTCGTCGCCCCGTACCAGGTCGAGCAGCTCGACTACGAGGGGGAGGTCGGCTACGTGGTCGGGCGGTCCGGCCGCCACTGGGACGAGGTGGCCGCCCGGGCCGCGATCTTCGGCTACGTGCCGGTGGACGACCTCAGCCTCCGCGACTACCAGTTCCGCGAGCAGCCCCGGTTCGGGAAGAACTGGGTGATGGGCAAGGCGTTCGACGCCTCGCTCCCAATCGGCCCGTGGATCCTCCCGCGCGAGATCGCCCCCGAGGGCGAGATGACCGTGCGGACCCGGGTGAACGGGGAGCTCCGGCAGGACGGCAGCACGCGGGACATGATCTTCCGGCCCGAGCAGCTGATCGCCCGCCTGAGCGAGGTGAACACGCTCGGCCCGGGGGACCTCGTGCTCTCCGGGACCCCGTCGGGGGTCGCCGCCTATCGCGGCCAGCGGTTCCTGCGCGACGGCGACACCGTCGAGGTCGAGGTCGGGCCGGTCGGCACGCTCCGGCACGCCGTCGCCTTCGAGGCCCGGCCCTAGAAGACCGCGAGCGGGGTCACGGGGGAGGCCGTCCCTCCCCGGATGCGGAGCGGCGCGCAGACGAACAGGAACTCGTGGACGCCCTGCGCGGCGAGCTCGTCCGTCTTCAAGTTGTCGATGAGCCGGATCCCGCACTTCGTGATCAGGTACTGGTGGACGGGGAGCCGCACGCCGTCCCGCTCCGGCGGGCTCACCTCGGTCGACGGCGTGTCGGCCCCGGTCAGGGCCACGTCCCGGTCGCCGAGCCACTGGGCCAGGGCGTAGCCGATCCCGGGCGACCGCTCGTAGTACTCGTTGTACCGCTCCGGCTCGGACCAGAGCCGGGAGACCCCGGTGTGGAACAGCACGGCGTCCCCGGGGCCGACGGCCAGGCGGTGCTCGGCGAGGAACCGCTCGGTCGCCGCGACGGAGATCGGCGTCCCGGGAGCCATGCGCTCCGCGCCGTCGGTGGCGTCGACCAGGACCCCGCGCGTCACGATCGGCGGACCGGACTCGATCCCGAGCTTCTGCGAGCCCGTCGGCAGCGTGTTCTCGAACGCATCGACCCCGTTGTAGAGCTTGTTGTCGAACGCGATGTGGTTCAGCGCGTCGAGGTGCGTGCCGAGATGGTCCGTGGTCTCGAGGCGGCAGAGCGCCGCGCCGAACTTGTTGGCCGTCACCGGCCGGATCGGCGGGCGGTGGTCGTACACCCGCTGCGACGTGAGATAGTGGAACGGTCCGTGCGTCGCGGTCCGTCCCGGCATCCCGAGGAAGATCGGATGGCCGAGCGGCAGCACCCGACCGGCCCTGACGAGCCGCACGGCGGCGAGGAGCTTCTCCGCGGTCAGGGTCGCCGCCGTGCCCAGGACGTCCCCGGCGCCCCACTTCGAGGGGAACCAGGGTTCGTCGGACTCGTACCACTCCGGCATGCGCCGCTAGGCGGGGTCCGGGCCTTCCTCGCGGTAGAGGCTCAGGGCCCGCATCGTCGGCGAGTTCGTGTAGGAGAAGAGGACCGCGGGGGAGTTGCCGGTCGCCCGGTGCGAGTACTCGGCCCACGCGGGCACGACGAGGACGTCGTACGGCTCCCACGCGAAGCTCTTCCCGTCGATCGTCATCGTCCCCTTCCCCTCGACCCCCAGGAAGATCGCGCTCGCGCTCCGGCGCCGCGGCCGGAGCGCCGCGCCGGGGTCGATCCGCTGGAGGTAGGCGTCGAGGGTCGGCAGGATCGGTCCGCCGGTGAGCGGGTTCACGTACTCGAGGATCCGACCCTCGCTCGGGTGGTGCGCGCCGGCCGGGAGCTCGTCGAGCGCCGCCTTCGTCGCGGCGTACGGGTAGTTCAGGATCGGGGAGAACGCCGTGTGGCGCCGGTCGCCGACCGGCCGGAGGCCCCGCCCGTAGGTCTTCTGCGAGCTGTTCTGCGCGTCGCGCACGGGCTGGTGCTTCGCCGGGAAGTCCTCGTAGAACATCCCGGA
>JASHOP010000032.1 GCA_030041075.1 Thermoplasmata archaeon
GATCAGCAAGCGGCGGACCCACGAGGGGTCGTGACGGACTCCGAACTCGCGCTCGATGACCTTCGCGATGCGGGGGAGGGTCCAGACCTGACCTCGAAAGCCGTAGGCTTCGGGTCCTCGGGAAAGACAGAACACGAGCCGCATCAACTGGCGTTGGGAGAGGCGGGGAGGGCGTCCGGGGATCCGTTTGGGGACCAACGCTTCCTCGCCCCCCTGACGATAGGCGACCTGCCACTTCCAGAGGGCGTACCGGCTGACCCGGAACGCTCGGGCGACCTTCGCGACCGGAGTGCCCTGACGGAGGAGGCGGAGCGCGGCGCGCTTGACGTCGGCGGAGGCGGTGCGGTGCCCCCGCGTTCGGCCCACAAAGGGTCGTGGTCGAGGCTAGTTAAGTAGATTTCCTTCGACCAGTGTCATTAGGATGCTCTCGACGTTGCGGAGCGGGCGGAAGCTGCCGAGCTCGGCGACCGGCAGCGCGTCTGGGCGAGGAAGGCGGAACCGGTTGAACCAGACCGTCCGCATCCCTACCCCGCGGGCGCCGACGACGTCGTTCTCCCAGGAGTCCCCGATCATCACCGCGTCGTCGGCCCCGACCCCCGCCCGGTCGAGCGCCGCCCGGAAGATGCGGGGGTCGGGCTTCGCGATACCGAGCTCCGCCGAGACGACGAGAACGTCCACGCACGCTCCGATCCCGAGGAAGCGTATCTTCTCCTCCTGTTCGGCGAGTTCGTTGTTGGAGACGATCCCGATCCTCGTGCGACGATGGAGGCGCGCGAGGAGCTGCGGGGCCCCGTCGATCGGTCGCCGGAGCGCCTGGTACCGATCGCGGTACGTACGGGAGAGGGCTGCCGACTCTTCGACCGACAGCGACGCCCCGCACGAACGCGCGAGGCGCTCCCAGCGCTCCGTCCGCGCCCCGTCCGGGGAACGTCGGCCGATCACCCCGTCGGGATGCGTCGTGTTCTGGAGGCCTAGGTAGTCGCCCCAGAGCTCGGTCAGCGATCGTCGCCGGAGGTACGGGTGCTCCCGCCGAAGGCGAGCGATCGCCGCGCGGCACGTCATCGAGTGGTCGAAGATCGTGTCGTCCATGTCGAAGAGCACGAGACGCGGGAGGTCGCGCGCCAGCTCGCGGGCCCGGGTCACGCCCCGCCCATCGGTCTCGGAGGAAGACGGTTGCGTCGGGGAACCGAGGCAACCCGGTCTGGGACCGACGTACCTTCCCGGGGCCGCGATCGGCGGCCCTCGCCGCCGTCATCCCGATCTGCCGGTCGGTCCAGGTCGGAGCCGCGGACCGGTTCGGCGGACGCGCCGGAAGCTCCGGGCCCGTCGGGTTCCCGGCGGCGGCGTTCCGTTCCTCGCCCCCCCGTTCCCCGGTTCGTGCGCGCGGCCGGCCCCTCGCGGGGAGCTGCGACCGGATCGACGCCCGCGCGAGCGGTGGGGCGTCGTCGGGGTCATCCCGTCGAGACGAGGGTCCGGCGGAAGCAGCCGGGGGCGTGGTCGTTCACCATCCCGACCGCCTGCATCCACGCGTAGACGATGACCGGACCCACGAACGAGAACCCGCGATCCTTCAGGGACCGGGCGAGCTTCTCCGAAACGGGAGTCTTCGCCGGGACTCGACCCGTTCCCCGGACCGGCGTACCGCCGACGAAACCCCAGACGTACTCTGCGAAGTCGATGCCCGACGCCTGCATCGCGAGATACGCTCGGGCGCCCGCGATCGTCGATTCGATCTTCACGCGCGACCGGACGATCGCCGGGTTGGCGAGGAGTCGGACCACGTCCGGCTCGCGAAGGAGCGCGACCCGTCTCGGGTCGAAGCCCCGGAACGCCCGGCGGAGCGCCTCGCGCTTGCGGAGGATGATGATCCAGGATAGGCCGGCCTGGAATCCGTCGAGCATCAGCTTCTCCCAGAGCCTTCGGCTGTCGTGCTCCGGGACGCCCCACTCGTCGTCGTGGTAGGCTCGCAGGAGCGGGTCGGACTCCGCCCAGCGGCAGCGACGCACGGGCCGGGGCTCCGTCGTGCTCGATCCCCTCTCCGGTCGCGGGAGACGTCCGCCGCAGATAGAGGTCACCGGCCCCGCGGACATCCGACGCAACGGGGTCGCGGAGCCCCGGCACCATCGACGGCCTCCGTTGCCCGGCGTCTGGCGTTCGAATCGTACCTACGGTGCGGCCGACGCAGACCCCCGTCTCGTGCCGGGCGTTCGCCCACGGTCGATCCTCGAACCCGTGCCTCAGGAGTCCCCGGAGGAGCTCCTCGTGCTTCCGCTCGTCCGATTCCACGCTCTCCACGAGAAGCGTCATGATCCCGCCGACCTGCTCCCGGATCTCCCCCGGCGCCTTCGGCTCGGCTTCCTGTTCCGGCTCGATGAGCCCCTCGACGTCGGCCCGGGTGACGCCGCTTGCGAGCGTTCGATCGACGCCCGAGTCGAGGTAGCTCGCGAGGGAGGCCACGCTCTCGGCGTGGCGGAGGCGGTCCGAGGCGATCTGGCAGAAGATCGCTCGGGCGAGCTCGTCGCCCGCCTTCTGGGCCAGGTTCGTGCACCGGGAGACCGCGGCCTGCTCCACGCCGATACGCTCCCGCAGCCGGCGCGTCACGGCGCGACCGATCGGGCGCTGCGCCGCCGACTCGGTTGTCCCGAGCCCCAACCGCTGATCCCCTCCGAAACGCGCGCGGCCGCCTCGAGGAGCGGACGCGGAGAAGGGGTCTTGCCGGGTGGCAGTTGGACGAGGAAGTGCGCGAGCCGCCGCGCGGTGGCCCGGACACGGGGGTCCGTGGAGAGCCGTTCCAGTCCCGCCATCCGGCGAGAGCCGGTGACGTACTAGGAGACGGCCGAAGGCGCGACACCCAGCAGAAACGCGGCCCTCCGCATCGGAACCCCCATGCGCTCGACGAGTTCGACGGCGACCATCGCCTGGAGCAGCTGGACCCACTGGGCCGGCGCCGGGACGCCACGAGGCACGCTCGAGGCCAGCCTCAGACGGTAGATTAGTTCACTACGTGAATATCGATTGTAGTAGCATCACATACAATACAGCTATAAGCACACCCGGATGTGCTTAATTGCGAGACGATGGCAGGACTCGACCGGTGCGGGGCTGTCGGGCCCCGTGGATGCGTGGGGATGGCATTCGGAGAGATCACGCGGGCTGTCGACCCCCGGGCCCCGGAGTAGTTCCATGGGCGACTTCCTCCTGTTCATGGCCCTGACCGCGGCGATGGGCCTCTCGATCTTCCTCTCGATGCCGATCGTCTACAGCAAGAAGGCCCAGGGGCGCTGGGCCACCGGGTTGAACGCCGCCGCCATCGGCATCCTGGTCTTCCTCCTGGCGGACGTCTTCTCGGACGTGTCCCCCATACTCTACCCCCACGGATACGTCGCGGACCTCACGTATTCGGTGGCGTTCGGGATCGCCTTCCTCGTGGCGTTCCTTGGCCTGTATTTCGTCGACAACCTCCCGCGAACCGCTCCTCGGGGCACCGGGAGTACCGTCGCGGCGGACGCCAGCCCCAGCGTCGAGACGGGGCCCCGTCGGACGGCCTTGATCATCGCGTTGGGGATCGGCCTCCAGAATCTGACCGAAGGCCTCGTCTTCGGCGTCAACTGGACCCTGGGCGCCCTCGGCATCCTGGCGGTCGTGTTCGTGGGGTTCTTCCTCCAGAACGTGACCGAGGGATTCCCGATCGCCTCGCCGTTCCTCGGAACGAGGGCACGCCGGGGGGTGGCCATGATGGGAGGGCTGTTCCTCGTCGGGGGCCTTCCGACGCTCATCGGCGGGGCGATCGGCTACTACTGGAGCAACAATCTGTTCCTGGTGATCTTCGACGCCCTCGCCATCGGGGCGATCGCCTACGTGATCCTCCCGATGCTCCGGGTCGCCTTCCGGCCGCTGGAGTCGAGGGAGCTGTCGATCCGCCGCAACCAGCTCGTTTACCTAGGCGTGATGCTGGGCTTCGCGCTCGGCTTCGCGGTCAACGCGGTGTAGGGGGCGAGGGAGGCGCCCGATCCGGACGGTCGACCGAGAGCCCCCGTCCGGATGCTCCAGCCCCGGATCGCAACCGCACCCTCGACCGAAGTGGCTCCGCGGGAGAACCCCCTCCTCCGCAGAGGAATCGGTCGCCGGCCCAGCTTGGAGCGGAGTCGCGTGGCCGCCGAGCCGGCCTCCCGATCATAGTTCGGGCGGGGGCTCGAGCTCGGGAACGGTGTCGTCTAACGCCGCCGCGCATGCGAAGGCGGGAATCGTCCCGATCGAAGGCGACCCCCTGGAGGGAAGCCGCAACCGGACACCCGTGGGGCGGGGCGATGTCTCGCGATCGCGTGCGGGACCGCTCCGGCGGGACGTGGTCCGTATGAGGGGTGACCCGGTCGGGGCCCCGAGATCGGTCAGATCCCGCAATATGAGTTCTGTAACAAGTCGTCCGGCGACGCCCCCCCCGCGGGAGCGTAATAGGTCGGCTGGCGTCGCCTGGGTTCAGAATAGCGCGGTTGACGGGGGGGAAAGGTCTCCGACCTTGTCGTCGAAGGGTTCATGAACCCCCTATAAGGTCGCCCGTCAGTGCCTCGTCATTCTGCAAGCGACATCGTGGAGGCCGCTCGGAAGGCTCAGGGAGACCGCACGACGGCCATCTCCCTGAAGGATTTTGTTCGAGTCTCGGGCATCACTATCGGCGAGATCTGCCGGACCTTTCCCGAAGGTCGCTGGACCGAGGTGAAGAAACTCGCTGGCATAGACGCTCACGAGCAGTTCCACCCAAGAATATCCGACGAGGACCTCCTGCTCGCGTACCACAAGGTCGTTGAGGCGATAGGTCGAATCCCCACGTGGGCAATCCTCGACGCGAAGGGAACCGTTTCGCACGACGTACTCGCTCGCAGGTTCGGCGGGTTGGAGGGGACCATCCGCCGTTATCGTACATGGCTCGCAGAGAGTCATCCAGGGTCCCCACAGCTCGCGCTCGTCCCTGCATCAGTACACGAGACGCCCCTTCCGCCGTCAGACTCTCCTAGCGTCGCCGCGCCTAATCCATCAGCAGCCGAAAGGCGGGTCCGGGGCCCGGGAACGGTCTACGGCAGACCCATCAACTTCCGGGGGTTGCGACATGCGCCAATCAATGAGCAGGGCGTGGTCTTTCTCTTCGGCGTGATCGCCTACGAGCTTGGGTTCATCGTCGAGTCCGTCCAGCAGGGGTTCCCTGACTGCGAAGCGAAGCGGGCCTTGGACGGCTCAGGCGGGCGTTGGCAGCGGGTCCGCATCGAGTTTGAGTTCGAAAGCCGGAACTTCCGGGATCACGCGCACCAGCCCGAGGGCGCGGACCTCGTCGTGTGTTGGGAGCACAACTGGCCAGGGTGCCCTGTCGAGGTACTCGAACTTCGGACCGCCATCACGAAGCTCCAAGGCTAGTGGACCGGCTAGGAAAGCTGTTCGGGAAACTGGACCGAAAAGTCTAGGCTAGGCTTCGCTCTGCCCGGTGGCATGGTCATCCGGGTCCGAGAGATCACGGACGAAGAGGGGAACAAGCTCCGACGGGTCGTCCGCCATCACCAGAGCGCCATTCAGGTCAAGCGCGCCCAGGTGATCCTCGCCTCCGCTCAGGGGTTCACTCCCCCGAAGATCGCCGTCATCGCCCTGATGAGCGAAGACTACGTTCGGACCCTGATCAAAGAGTTCAACCTGCACGGGTTCAAGATGCTCGAGCCCCAATGGGGCCCGGGGCGCCCGTCCCGGTTCACCGAGGAGCAGCGCCCGCAATATGGCTCCGTGAACGATTAGCCCGGACGTGAATCTTTCGGGACTCCCGTGAAAAGTTCCTTCCTCCCAAGTGTCCACCTTAGGTCCCTGCTAAGGTTCAGCTAACATCTCCGCAACATTACGACCGTGTTGGGAGGAGCCGTCTCTCAACTTGCCGTCAGTCCATGGGCAAGGACACCCTTATATTCATTCAATGTTTACCAAATGTTAATGCGGTTACGCGTTGGCCGGGCCGAGTTCGAGGGCACGCCGGATGAGCTCGCCGCGGTGGCTAGGATGCTCGGTCTACATGATTCAACACCGGAAGGACCTCCGAGCGGTACTGTCGCCGTCGGGCCTACGATTGTGAAGGTCCGATTGCCGGCCAATGGGCGGGTCAGCGCGAAGCTGGTCGAGGAGATTCCCGAGGAGACCTTCGACAAGCTGATCCGAGCCGATGTTAGCATTGGCCCGTTCCATGCAGGCAACCTACTCTTCGGAAGGCCCATTCGATCTGTCGGTGAGGATGCGGACGCGTGGTGGGCGTTGTACTCCCAGATCGGCAAGGCCCGCAGGCGCTTCAATAGTGAGGACATGCAGCACCGAAGGAACGCTGCAATCCTCGCCGGGCTGAGCGCCGGCCAGACAACCGCTGACACACCCGGAGCGGCCGAGGAGCCGGAGAAAGTCGCATGATCATTCCATCACTCTCGTATAGCCACCGGAAAGAGAGGGGGGAGGAGGTGCGCCTACCGGCAAGCCCACACGGTATAGGACCCGGGGCCCTTCAGCTGCGGCGCACCGCCACGTCCCCATGAGAGCGTAGGCGCAAATAAACAGCATGGCCGACTGGTCGGCCAGCTCTGGCGCTACCTCGCGCCCTCCCTAACCTCGACTGACCCAGGTTTCGGCCCACGGACCAGGACCGGTCCCTTCTAGAACTCTATCAGCCCGACGGGGTGGGTTCATCGTCGGGAGTTCGAGACTTCCCGGAGCGGGAGGCGAAGCCGCAAGACCGCCCGCTAACTGAACCGAACTCGCTAGCAGGAACAACTAAGTCTCGTTTGAGATACCCACAGTCGTGCGTCCCGAAGGACGCTTGGATGTACGCGGGGGCCTCTCAGGGCAGCTGCGTTGGGACGATGTATGAGCCCCGCACCCTCTCTTGGCGGCAGGAAGTCGAGCCGGACCGTCGCGCAGTGGCGAGGCACATTTCAACGGGTCTACCTCCCGGACCAATGCTACCCTGGGGCCGTCATGGCGGCCCTAGTATCGGCCGATTACGTTCTAGGAACGAAATGCACCGCAATCCTCAAGATGGGTGACATCAACCGGCACTTGAACTATCGACATGGGCGGGCCACTCCGATTGGCGCACCGATGCAACCCCTGTTCACGCGCTTGATCGGGGGCCATGGCTTGGAAGTCAACCGGTCGACAGATGCATCCGGGTCGTTCGAGCAGTTGAAGGCGCTCGTTAGCTCGGACGCCTGTTCCTTCCCGGTCGTCGGGGTGGACCTCGAGCTCGTGAAAGACTACGACGCCCGGGTCGAGATACGTCGTATCCCAACGGCGGACCTCCCTCCGCCGCAGTCAGACCATGCTGTTGTCGTGCTCATCGCTAACGATGAGGAGGTCGAGTTCTTCGACCCCACTCGGCGGGACATCAAGGGGAGCCTCGTCGAGGAGAGAGTGCCGACTCCCACATTCCTCGCCCGATGGAGTGGTGACCCAATCGTCGCCAACGATCGCGTGTGGTTCACCCGGACCAAGCCGGCGGCTCGACAGAAGCGGCGCCGGCCCCGACCAACTCTTAAGGACTTTGCCGTTAAGGAGGGTTCGGGGCAGCCATGACCGACTACTTCAGGGCTACGCTGCCGTCGGGGGAAAATCCGGGGGCGGACCTCCAAGCCCTACTTCGTGATCGCTGGACGCGCGACGTGGTCGTGACCGAGCATGGGGCGCGCGACCGATATCACCGATCCTTCGAGGTCCGGGCCACCCGCACTGACATGATCCTGGATGGAAAGACTGGCGGTCGGACTTTCGTGGTCAGCCACGGCCCTCCGGCCGGGATTATCGCTGCAGAGCTCACCTCCAAGGGGTGGTCGCTCACCGGCCCTCCCAAGCGGAGGTTCTTCGCGGAGTTTCAGCGAGTTAGCACGGACCTTGTTCAACGATCCGAGAATGTCGTTCTCTCGGTTGCGCACGAGAAGATTGTTGAGGCTCCCCTCGTCCAGCAGGCACTGTCCCCAATTCGCAACATCATCGTCTGGCTTGACCGAAACGAGCGTGTTGACTTGGCGACTCTAGCTGGCCTTCGCAAGCCTGAGTCCCAGCTCAGGAAGTATCTGGCACTCCTTGAGAACGTGCAGTATGCCCGGCGTGAAGCCGGAGGGTGGGTCCAAGGCGAGCGATTCCCGACCGGTACCTCCGGCCAGAATCCGAAGGAGTTCTACGACGGGATGCTTGCCCGGGCCGTCGAGCTGGGCTTTTCGTACATGAGGCAAGTCATTGGTTTGACCCAGATGGTCGGCTACTTCTTCTGGTCTAACTCATACTTTTTGACCGCGCTCGAGGCGAACAAGCGGATTGCGCTACAAGAGGACGATCTAGTCAAGCGGAAGGCGCGGTACTATCCGTCAAGGACTCAGACGCCCATCGAAGCGATAGGTCAGCTACAACGTGTGATCGACACTCAACTGCTCGTCCGCGATGACGGGACTGTCATCGGTGACCCCGGGAAGACCGAAGAGTATCTCTCCGTGGCGAAGCAGAACGGCCTGGCCCCCGCGTAGCTTTCCGGTGCCGGCCGTCAGTCGGAACCGAACCGGCAGCTCACGATTCAGATTCGCTGAACCCTATCCCACTGAGTCTTAGCCGGCCTCGGTGCCGCGCGCACACGCGGAACCACTCACGACCGGCCGGATTTGGGAGACTGGTCACTCGAATCAGCTTGCGCACACCACCATGCTTGATGTTCCGCTCGTTCGGCGGGACCTCCTGTCCCCGTGACGTGTACCCCACCGGTTCCGGCAGCCAGGGTAGGGGTGCGGGGGAGGGATTCCCTTGCTCCGTTCATGCTTCCTGTACCTCCTTCTTTCGGACCGCGAACTCCCTCGGCGTCAGATACCCGAGCGACGAGTGGGGCCGCTCGGTGTTGTAGTCGTCGATCGCCTCCGCCAGTCGCTGGCGCGT
>JASHOP010000033.1 GCA_030041075.1 Thermoplasmata archaeon
ATCTCGGTCCTCAGCCGCCTCGGGCCGCTTCGCGCCGGGTACATCCCGGAGCCGGGACGTCGCGTCGGGATTATCCCGCTTTG
Organism: Thermoplasmata archaeon; assembly: GCA_030041075.1. GTDB lineage: Archaea > Thermoplasmatota > Thermoplasmata > Lutacidiplasmatales > UBA184 > Lutacidiplasma. The sequence continues at coordinate 84 of JASHOP010000033.1, forward strand.
CCTACGGGAGGCGTTTTGGGGCGGGACGTCTCTCCGCCGCCCGCCAGGAGGCAGAGGGCAGCTGACGGTGACACGTGCCGGCAACGGCCGGTCGCTGAGGAAAGTCCCCTCTTCGGGAAGCACGGGGTCGGGCGGGAGCCCGACGGGCGAGAGTCCGAGCTCCGGAGCAGAGACGACACAGTCCGGCGGGACGGTGAAGGGTCCGACCCGGAGGCTCCGCCGGAACGTGATGAAACGGCCGACTCCCCGGAAGCAAGCTCCGAAGGACGGTGTGAGGCGCTTCCCCGACCGTCGAGGAGAGCGCGCAGTCGAATGCTGCCTGAAACAGAAAGGGGCTTACTACTGCGACCTGGCCGTCCCGGCGAGCAATCGCCGGGACGTAACGCGTGCCGCGGCGGGCCGTCCCGGCGCCCGGGGGTTCCCGATCGGGGAGGCTATCGCGCCGACGGCGGATCGGGCGGCTCGCCCGACGTGGCATCCCCGGCGTCGCGACCGGCCGTCGGGACGGCCGACGTCGGCGGGAGCTCGGCCCCGGGGGGGGTGCCCCGGCGGGCCCGGCGCTGAGCGCGGTCGGCGTACGCGGTGAGGAAGCTCTCCTCCTGCTTCTTCGTGACCCAGCCGCCTCGGCTCAGGTCGACGAGCCCTTCCTTGAGCCGGCCCAGTACGTCCGGGTCGACCAGGACATCCGACGCGCGCGTCAGCTCCTGCGTCGCGGCCGACAGCCACGGGTCGTTGCGCAGCGCGTCCTCCATCGTGGTGCGGAGGACCTTCTCAAAGCGCGCGGTCCGGGGTTCCACCGGCAGCACCACGCCGCCGAAGAACTGCTTCAGCGCTCCCGAGAGACGCTTCTCCGCCCGGACCTGCATCGGCGGGAAGACGAGCTGGCGCAGGCCCCGCGCCCCGCGCAGGGTCGCTACCCAGAGCGGGAACCAGATCACGCGGACCCCCGCCAGGCTCGGCATCGGGAGGAAGTAACCGGCGAGCAGGTTCTTCTGGGCCGACCGGGCGGCGATCTGTCCGTCGATCGCCTGCAGAAAGTCCGCCCCCCCCGACCGGAACTCGTCGCGGAACAGTTCGTGGTCCGCGAGCGCCTGGGCGTACTGGCGCTCGACCTGGGCGACCCCGGCGAGGGAGCGTTCGAGGTCGGCTCGCTCCTCGGCGTGGATCCTCTCGATCGACTGGCGCGCCTCCGCGGCGTCCCGGTGGGCGTTGTGGACGGCGTTCTCCGCCTCCCGACGACGCGCCGTATGCGGCTCGCCCTCCTTACGTCGGTGCGACGCGCGGAACGCGAGGGTCTCGGCCGTCGCCATCGACTTCTCGCCGTGGACGATCTTCGCCTGCGCCGTGCGGATCGTCGCCAGCTGACGCTGGATCTCGTCCCGGTGGCGCCGGTGGATCTGGACCGTCTCCGCTTCGCTGCGGGCGACCGCCTCGGCCACGCGCGTGCGGGACTCCGTCAGGAGCCGGTCGTACTCCTCCTGGATCACCCCGTCCATCCGCGCGAGGGTCGCCTCGACCCGCCCCCTCGCATCGCCCAGCGCTCCCAGGTCGGAGTCGAACCGGTCGAGCCAACGGTACATCTCGGAGACGATGTCCCCGTACCACCGCACGTCGTGGCGGGCCGGCAGGAACCCGGCGTGCGGCGACTGGGGGTCGCTCCGGAACTCGCTGTGCGAAAGGACGTCGAACAAGAGCGGAGGGTCGACCGGGAGGAACCCCTCCACGGTCAGTACCTCGGAACCGGGGTCGTGCGCGAACTGCGGCACCAGCGCGCGCGCCCGCTCGAGGAACAGCTTCGGGGGAGGCGGCTCCACCAGCAGCTTCCCCACCGCGTCCAGGCTCGGAGGCCGCGTGTAGCGGAACGCGCGCCGCCAGACCCCGGTCCCGTCGAAGATCGCGACCTCGGGGTCCTTGCGACCGGGCAGCACGATGAGGGGCCAGAACAGGTTCGCCACCGCCTCGATCTCCTCGTCCCCTCGTCCCGAAAGCTGATTGAGGAGACGACGACGGTCGGCTTCGACCGCGACGAGGATCGTCGCCAGCAGGGTTGGCTCGGGCAGCTCCTCCAGCCGGCCCTGGGCGTCCGCGGACATCGCGAAGCCGAGGGTCACCTCGTCCGGACGCCACGCGGGGGGAGGCTGCATCATCGAGCCGCGGCGCGGCTCGGCCGCCGGGAGCTTCCGCGCCAGCTGCTCGAACGACTCCGGGACCGGTGGGGCAAACGGAGTTCGCGCCCGGGACGATGCGGTGGACCTCCTCCGTAGCCGCTCGGCGATCGTCGCCGCGACCCGGGGGCGACCGGCCGGACCCGGCGCCGCCGGATCGGATCCCGCGGGGAGGTTCCCCGACGGCGCCGAATCCGCCCCGCTAGGTTCGCCCCCCCGGGCCTCCCCGGAGGGCGACGCATGGCCGGCAGCCTCGTCCCCGGGCGAGTCGTCACCGCGCCCCTTACGGCGCCGGGACGGCGCGCCGCCGGTCACGAGATGAATAAAGGGTCGCCCTCCCGTATAAGCCATCGGGAGAGCCCGTGGCCGACTCCCGTCCTCCGGCCGGGACGGCTCCGCCGGTCCGGCTCCCGCCTGCCCCGCTCGCGGTTCGTCCACGACCGGGGAGGCCTTCATAGCCCCCTTCGTCTAGCCGGCGGACGCATGTCGCTCCACGGCCGGGACATCACCTCCATCCGCGACCTCTCCCGCGAGGAGATCGAGGAGATCCTCGCGGCCGCCCGCAAGATGATCCCGCTGGCCGAGGGGACGAAGGTCGCCCATCCCCTGCTCGAGAGGATCGTGGCGATGGCGTTCTTCGAACCGTCGACGCGGACCCGCCTCTCCTTCGAGGCCGCCGTCCAGCGGTTGGGAGGCCGCTGCCTCACGATCGCGGATGCCGGCGCGACGTCGCTGCGAAAAGGCGAGAGCCTCTACGACACGATCCGGATGCTGAGCTCGTACGCGGACGCGATCGTCATCCGCCACCCGAACGAGGGCTCCGCGCGGCTCGCGGCCCGCGCGTCGGACCGGCCCGTGATCAACGCCGGGGACGGCTCGGGCCAGCACCCGACCCAGACCCTCCTCGATCTGGCAACGCTCCAGGAGGCGTTTGGCACGCTCACCGGTCTCAAGATCGTCCTCCTCGGGGACCTCAAGTACGGAAGGACGGTCCACTCGCTCGCCTACGCCCTCGCGGAGTTCGGGTCGGAGCTCGTCCTCACCGCGCCGCCCGGCCTGAAGTTACCCGAGGAGCGCTCGGAGGAGATCCGTCGCGCGGGGGGACGCGTCTCGGAAGAGCCGGACCTCCGCAAGGCGATCCGGGACGCGGACGCGCTCTACGTGACGCGGATCCAGAAGGAGCGGTTCGTCGACGAGTCGGAGTTCCGCAAGGTCGCCGGGTCGTACCGGATCGACGTCGACCTGCTCGCGGGGGCCAAGCCCCGGCTGATCGTCATGCACCCGCTCCCGCGGGCCGGGGAGATCGCGCCCGAGGTCGACCCGACGCCGCACGCCGCCTACTTCCGCCAGGCGTTCCTGGCGGTGCCGGTCCGGATGGCGCTCCTGACCGCCGTCCTGGGCCCGGCCAAGCGGGGAGGCTGATCGGCCGTGCGCGAGCTCAAGATCACCCCGATCCGGAACGGGACCGTGATCGACCACATCGGCAACGGCCTGGCGCTCGAGGTGCTGCGGATCATCGGGGTCCGGGACCTCGACAAGGACTCGACCGTCAGCGTCGCCCTCCACGTCCGCTCGGGCAAGCTCGGCTGGAAGGACATCGTCAAGGTCGAGAACATGGAGCTCTCGCCCCGGAAGGCGAACGCGATCGCGCTGATCGCCCCGACCGCGACCCTTTCGATCATCCGCGACTTCAAGGTACGCGAGAAGCGGGTCGTCGACCTGCCGCCGCGGATCGTCGGCGTCCTCCGCTGCCCGAACCCGACGTGCATCTCGAACCAGTCGGAGCCGATCGAGAGCGAGTTCGGGGTCCTGACCCGACGTCCCGTCGTGCTGGCGTGCGCGTTCTGCGAGCGCACCGTCGACGATTTCCTGCGCCACCTCGCGTGATCCGGGGTCCGACCGTTGGGCCCCGGGATCTTGGACGGGTTCGCGATCGTCTTCGCCGTGATCGGCGGCCTCGAGCTCGTCGACCGGACGAGCTTCGCGCTCATCGCGCTCGCGTCCCGGAACCGGTCCCTGCCGACGTGGGCCGGGGGAGCGCTGGCGTTCGCCGCGACGACCGCGCTCGCCGCCGTGATCGGCGTCGTCTTCGAGACGGCGCTCGGGGCGGGCCGGATCGATCTCGTACGGGTCGGGGGCGGGGCGTTCCTGCTCGCGTACGCGGCCTGGATCTACACGCACCCGGGGGCCGACGACGCCCGGCCGCAAGGGTCGTCCGCCCGGCCCGCGTTCGCCGCCGCGTTCCTGACGATCCTCCTCCTCGAGCTGGGCGACACGACGATGGTGTTCGAGATCGTCTTCGTCCCGAGCCTGGGATGGGAGGACGTCGCGCTCGGCGGCAGCCTCGCGCTCGCGACGGTCGCGGCGTGGGACGTGTGGCTCGGACGCCGCCTCAAGAGCCGGCTCGCGCCCGAGACGCTGCGGCGGGTCGTCGTGATCGTTCTCGTCCTAGTGGGAGTCCTTACGATCGCGTACGGGCTTGCCCCGGCGACGTTCGGCGCCCTCGCGTCGCGGGGGTGACGGGCGCGGCACGAGCCTCCCTCCGCCGTGCTCGATCGCCGGGGCGAGCTCGCCCAAGTGCGGGAGCCAGGCGACCCAGTTCCGCGGCAGCGCCGTCGCCAGCTCGGGGGTCCGGACGAGCGCGGTGAGCGTCGCCGCCTCCCCCTCCCGCTCGATCGAGAGGTCGAGGAGGGCCAGCCGGGCGACCGCCTCGGCCCGGAGGCGGGGGATCGCCGACGCGGGTGGAAGGTCGGCGATCGCGAGCCAGAACTCGCGGGCCGAGTCGAGGTCCCCCGCGAGCGCCAAGCGACGGCCCTCGAGGAGCCAGAGCTTGAGGAGCCCGGGCGACGGCGGCAGCAGATGGAGCGTTTCCACGATCGTTCGCGCCCGGGCGAGGTGCGCCTCGAACGCGGCGGGCGTGGCGCGATCGATCAGGATCTCGGCGAGCCCAAGGACATGGTACAGCTCGATCGACAGGAGCCGCTCGCGCTGGAGCGGCGCCAGGCTCTGCTCGCGCAGGGCTCGGGCGCGGTCGATCTCGCCCCGGGCCTCGCTCAGGCGCGCCTCGTACTCCCCGGCGATGTAGTCGAGCTCTCGCCGCCGGGTGCTACCGAGGAGGTAGCGGGACGAGCGCAGGTACCGTTCCGCCTGGTCCTGCTCGGACGGCGTCCCCTCGACGCCGGCGAACGCCATCGTCAGGAGGCCGAGCGCCTGGAGGTGCCGCTCGGGAAGGCCGTGGGCCAGCTGGGCGACGCGAAGGGCTTCGGCGCGGGCCCGCTCCAACAGGTTGCGGTCGCGGTAGAAGTCGGCGATCAGGGTCTCGAGGAGGACTTCGACCTCGGTCAGCCGCGCCTCGTGGCAGCGCTCCGCGAGGTCGACCAGGGTCGTCGTGAGGGACGGGCGGGGCCCGGCGACGCGCATGGCGAGCAGGAGCGGCTCGACCCATTCGGCGAGGTCGGTCGCCGAGGTGTCGGCGTGGATCGCGCCGTAGAACCCCTCGCGGACCTGGGCCTCCGCCTCCGAGGTCCGGCCCGCGTAGAAGAGGGTCCGGGCAAACAGGAGTCGGACCTCGGGCTCGATCGTACGTCGCTCCGCGGGCGGGATGTCGCCGAGGCACCCGACGGCGTCGGAGAGGAGGGCCGCCGCCGAGTCGAACGCGTAGACCCGGAGGCTCTGGTCGGCGGCCTCGAGCAGGTGGGCGACCGCCATCGGCGCCGGTCCGGCCGCCAGATAGTGATGGGCGATCTCGTCCTCGCGCGACGCGTCCGACCCCGGGGAGAGTGCCGAGAGCGCCTCCGCGATCTCGAGGTGGATCGACCGTCGGACGTCCTCGGCGAGCAGCTCGGGAACGATCGGGACCCACGCCCGGCGCGCGACGGTGACGTTCCCGTCCTCGGCCCGGACGAGGCCCGCCTGGGTTGCGGGGACGAGCGCTTCCGCGAGGCGTCCGAAGCCGAGCCGGCAGACGCGCGAGAGCACCGCCTCGTTGACCTCCCCGCCCATCAGCGCCACGAACCCGGTGATCCGCTGGGTCGCCGGCGGGAGGCGATCGAACTGCTCCTTCAACCGGTACGTCTCGCGAGGGTCGATCGCGCTCTGCGTGAGGCGGATCCAATCGACGTCCCGCCGCCCCAAGAGGGTCTCCTGCCAGAGCGTCGAGTCCGGAACGGCGGTGTCGAGGGTCAATGCGATCAGGAGCGGGCGGAGGCGGGCCCGCTGCGAGAGCGTGACGACGAACTCCCGACTCTCCGCGTCGAACAACGCCGCGTCGTCGATCGCGATCAGAACCGCGTGGGCGTCGTCGCCCCGGAACTCGGGCAGCAGCTCTTCCCAGTAGGCGTTCGCGTCGCCCTCGTTCGCCGACCGCGAGCGCACGGGTTGGCCGAGGAAGGTGGTCCGGAGCCGACCGGCGCGCACGCGCCGGGAGCGCGGCGTGGCGTCCGGGTCAGAAACCACCGGGGCCATCGGGGCGTCGGTCGCCCGGGGAAGGAGCTCGTCGGACTCTCCGGCAGCGTCCGCCCCTCCCTCCTCCGGCGACCCTGGCGTGACGCGAAGCCCGTCGAGCCCGCTGAACGGTACCCCCCGGCCCCGGTATGATCCGTGCAGCTCGACCACCCGGCCGCCTTGAGCGGCCACCGCCGTCCGCATCTCCCGAAGCAGCCGGGATTTGCCGCTCGTCGGGGGACCCTCGATCACGAGGGTCCTCCCGGAGCGCTCCTTGAGGCCCTCAAGCGCTCGAAGAATCTCCGAGCGTGTGATGGCCACTCCGATCCCCCGACGGCCATGCTCGACGCGGGGATTTAACGGCCCGCCTTTCCTGCCGGCGGTCCCCCGTGGGGCGGTGAGCGTTTATCCGCCGGGGGTGGTTCGCGGGCGCGTGCCCACCTCCACCGCGCGGCGCCGGTCGGCGCTGTTGACAAAGCCGGTCCTGCCGGTCGACGTGACCCGAGTGCGGGGCCTAGGCGACCTGCTCCGGCAGTTCCAGACCACGTCGATCCAGGCCCGGAACCTCGGTCGCTGCCTCGAGGTCTGGGAGAATGCGCTCACCGACCGGCGACGTCCGACGATCTTCCTCGGGCTCTCCGGGCCGCTGATCGCGGCGGGCCTGCGCAGGGTACTGCGCGATCTCGTCGACTGGGGGGTCGTCGACGTCGTCGTCTCCACGGGCGCGGTCCTCTACCAGGACCTGTACCAGTCGATCGGGGGCCGCCACTGGATCGGCACTCCCACGGCCAACGATCCGGAGCTCCGGGAGCTGTACCTCGACCGGATCTACGACACCTACGTCGACGAGCTCAAGTTCGCGGAGACCGACCGCACGATCGGTCGGATCACCGACGAGTTCCCCCGGCGTCCGGCGTCCTCGCGAGAGTACCTAGGATTCCTGGGCTCCCGCTTCCCCGATCCGGACTCGATCCTGGCGACGGCGGCGCGGCGGGGGATCCCCGTCTTCTCGCCGGCGCTCATCGACAGCTCGATCGGCATCGGGCTCACCCTGCACTACCAGGCGAATCGGGGACGGGCGGACCGGTTCATCCTAGACGCCGTTCGCGACAACTTCGAGCTGGTCCAGATACTGGCCGCGTCCCCCCGGACCGGCGTCATCTACATCGGTGGAGGGACGCCGAAGAACTGGATCAACGATGGGATCGTGATGGCGAACTACGCGTTCGGTCGGGAGGGGGAGGGCCATCACTACGCGCTCCAGATCACCACGGACGTGCCGAACTGGGGGGGACTGTCGGGAAGCACCCTCGACGAGGCGCAGTCGTGGGGAAAGATATCCAAAACGGCGACGCGGGCGATGGCGCACGTCGAGGCGTCGATCGGTCTCCCGCTCCTGGCGGGGGCGCTCTGGGACCGACGCGCGGTATGGAAGCGCCGACGTGGCATTCGCTTCGACTGGTCCACCGACCAGGTCCGCCTCAGTCGAGCTCCAGCGTAAGCGATGTCAACCTGGCGGAGGCGCGGATCGCCTGAGCACCATAGACGAGCAGGAAGTGAGTGTTCGGTCGTGATCGCGTCATAGCTCGACCCTAAGCATAGCGTTCTCGAACCGCCTCGTGTTCGCCCTTCCAACGCACAGTCCAGCCTGAGTGAGACCCCCCTCGATCTTGAGAGTCAATCCCCAATAGAATTCTTATCCGGACACGCATCGGTGCGCATGGATGTGGACGGTATATCCATGACCGTCTAGGTCGGAAAATCCTGCGCCGTTAAATACTCGAATATCGGGCAACCGACCGGAGGTGGCGTAGGTCATGTACGTCCCGATCAGCCCGCCGGTCCCTCGCGAGCAGTTGTAAACCAATTCGGTGGGGGCGGAGGGCTCTGGCCCTCCCCCCGCCTATGACACCCCTTGGGGCCGAGTTGTGGTAACGCTATCGGCGCCAGCGGAGCTCTGCCCGCCGATGCCCAGCCTTCCAGACAGTTCTTCGGCAAGTCGGACCCTGAGACTGCTGAGACCGAGCTTTTCTGCCAACTCGATGGACTTCTGATAGTGATCGACTGCCTTCGCGAGGTCCTTCTGATAGAGGTAAACCTCGGAAAGATACGCGTGGGCGAGGACCAAGGAGTCGGTAGGCTGAATCCGGGAAAGTACCTCCACGCTACGCTCACCATGCATAACCGCGTCGTCGATCAAGTGTAAGTCGCCTCCTTGATCCACCTGACGGTACTCGGACGAGCAGAGCATCGCGAGCGTGTAGCCGAGCACTAGGTCGGCGCCGAGGCGTTCCGCGAGTGCGCTAGCCTGCTTCGCGTAAGCGTTCCCTGCGGCCCATCTCCCCCGCTCAAACGCGACCGCAGCGAGTCCGGTCAATGTGTACGTTAGGTGGTTGAGGTAACCCAGTTCCTCGGCCTCAGAACGAATGGCAATCATCTCTGACTCGGCCAAGTCGCTTCGGCCCGTGTCCAGATACGCTCGCGCTCGGACCAGGAGCAAGTTGAACACGACATCCATTCGGCCCGATTGTCGCGCATCGTGCAATGCTGACTCGACGACCTTGAGCGCCACGCCCGGGCCACTGGACCACTCTGCTTGCTTGGACCAAGCCGCAATGCTCTCCAATGCAAGATCGGGAGCCCGGACCCTCTTCGCAAGTTCAAACGAGCGCTGATAGTTCGCGGTAGCTTCGCGAGTCTCTCCGCGACCCTCCTCTAGACGGGCCTGCGTGAGAAGCAGGTAGGCCTGCAGACGACGGCTGACTGGACCGATCTTCTGGGCGTTTTTAAACACCACCTCCGCCTCGTCGAGGCTCGAGAGGCGAAGGTGCAGCTCGACTATCGCTAGCAGAGCCTCGCAACAGGTTCGCGGATCTCCATCCGACTCCGCAATAACTCGCCGGAGAGAGACGATGGACTCTGCGTAATCGGAGTGGTGCCGGAGAAGGGCCGCTTCGACAAAAAGAACTCGCACCTTTGCTGGGCCGTGAGCCAGTGCGTTCGCGAGCTGTCGGAGCGCTACTCGAAGCTGGTCTGAGAAACCAAGCCGGAGGACCACGCGCTGCTGCTCATCCAAGAGGCTGGAGGCCCCCCGCCAATCCTCTCCGGCAACCATGTGCAGGAATCGCTCGCGTAGGGCTTCAGGGCGGTGGCTCCGACCGTAGTATCGCGCCAGCTGGAGATGCGCTTCTCTCTCCGCGGCGGGCTTTACGAAGGCGATAATGGCGGTGCGCACGACTTGAAGGACCTCGACACGGTCGTGCGTGGTTCGCTGGAGAAGTCCCATTCGGGCGAGTTCATCCAGTCTCTCTGCTGTAAACCCAGCTTGCTCAAGGACAAAGCTCGCAGGGACGGGTTCGCTCGCTAGCGCGGCGGGCAGGATCGCGCTCAGGTCGTCCGGCGGCAATTTCTTCAGAATTGCGGCCGGAAGCGTGGAGACATCCGCAACGACGTCGGGCTCCGAGATTGCGAGCCGGAGTAGGAGAGGAGAACCGTGTGTCGACTGGTAGACATGCTCGAACCTCTCAGCGAACCCACCGTGTCTATCGGTAAGTTCGTGAGCCGCCACCCGATCGAGACCCTCGACGGCAAGATGGTGGCTTGTTACGCTGTCATGGTCGAAAGGAATTCCCTCTTGACTGACAACGTAGAACAGATGTTCGCCGCGGGCGCCAAGGCTGGTGACGAAGCTCGATAGGAATTCTCGTAGATCCTCCCCCGCCATCTGCATGTCGTCGAAGACCGCGACCATCGGTCGCGCGTCGGTGGCCGCAGCGGCAAGGTCCGCGACTTCTCGCGCCACGGGCTCTCGAGGAAGCTGAGAGTAGTAGGCGAGTTGGGGGTTACCTAAGAAGGAGAGTGCGTGGGACAACGCCGAAACAAACTGCCGGGGAGAGCTGCCGTGTCGCACGGTGAACCAGAATGGAATCCTTCCTCGCTTGAGGCGCCGCAGGTGCCGGCTCAGGAGAGCGGTCTTCCCCATGCCCGGTGGCCCCTCAATGAACGTGATGGATGTGCCGGCGTGAGCGAACTCAGCCAACTGGTCCAGTTCCTCCTTCCGGCCCACAAACGGATGTGGGGGGGGAGGCAAGTCCCCTGAGAGTAACGGCATCTCGCGCGTCTCCCGTTTCAGACGCGCGAGGCCCGCGGGGGTCAGCCTGTAGGTAAGTTGCTTCCGGAGGCCATCCCTAACTAAGCCTCTCCTGGCAAAGAGAAGCCCTTCGGTCACCAACTGGTCGAGCGGCCGTGACATCGAGCATGGGTGGTATCCGAGTGCCTTGGCTAGCTCACGCTGACTGATGCCGTAAACCGCCTCATCAGGTGGCGCATGCGTCTGAACGTAGTCGAGGATCTCTATCGGCAGATAGGTCTGCAGGCCCATCGCTCACCGTATGGCGTATGGGAGTACTTAGAAGTAATTTGTACAAAATATTGACTGACATTTATATACCGCTCCGGGCAACCGTAGACTGCCATGAGCGGAACGAGCGGGATCAACGCTCACCTCGGCGGCATCGGAGCGATGCTGGAGGCTGCCGATGTCTGCCCGAAGTGCGGCGAGGTCCATCTCGGCGCGCGACAGGGGGCCGACGCTCCCGAAACGCGGGCATACCCGCTGGGCCCGGTGGCGGCCTACCCGGCATACACCCCCGAGATCCCCCCCATCGTCGAAGTACCCCGGGTCTCCGCCGGCGATAGGATCCGGGAGTTCGAGGCCATCCCCCAGACCCGGCGACACTCGGCTCCGGTCACTAGCGCGGCCGTTTCCCTGGAGCCGGGCCGCGGGAGCCGCCGGATGTTGATCTCATGGCTGCCACCCCCCGACCTCGGCGAGGTGTTCTGATGATGCGGACCGAGCGGACCGCGCTCGCCCCGCACCACGGACGACACCTGTCGGCGCGATCGATCAGCCGACAACTCCTTCTCGCGGTTGCCCCCCCGCCTCACTCGGACACCCCCACCCAGTCCGGGTGGCCGCGCTGGCTCACCCCCACCTACCTGGCGCGGGGGGCAACGTCCCGCGGCCACGTCCGCATCGTGCGCGGTGCGGACCCGGACGAAGACACGACCTCCTAGAGATCACGATGACCTGGCCCCCGCAGGGTACCCGGCCCTGCGGGGGTCGCTATTTGGCGGGAGGGCGAGCGGGGTTCGAGCGTTCTGCGGCGGCTGCGTAGCGTAAACAACATACCCCCGCTCGGTCCGTCCCCCGGCGACGGAGATGGCGGCGGCGGGGTGTCCGGTCTGCAAAGGACCGCTGGTGCCGGGGTTTGTGACCACCACGAACGGGTCTGGGCTCTACTGGGCCCGGGAGGCCGCGACGGTCCGGACGCGACCCAAGGGACTGGAGGTCCTGGTCGGCACCGGGTTCCAGGGGAGCTTCTCGGCGAACCTTCCGGGCGTTCGATGCGCCCAATGTCAGACGATCCTGCTCTCCGTGCCGAAATCGCGCTAGGCGCTCAGGCGGCGCCACCGGCGACCGTGAGCGGCCGCACCAGCATCGCCGGGGAGGCGACGCCCTCCGCGAGCTCCACCGACCCGCCGACGGTCTCGACGCTCGACAGCATCGAGGGACTCCCCGGGGGGGCCACGACGGATCCCCCGACGACCCCGCCCCGGATCGGCTCGGCGAGCTTCCCGTTCCGGATCCGATAACCGATGCGGATCTCCCCTCCGAACGAGCTCGTCAGGGCGGACGGGTTCGCCCAGCCGAGCTGCTGCACCCAGATCCCGTCCCCCGCCGCCTCGATCACCTCGGCCTCGGTACCCCCGTCCCCCGGCCCGACGACGAGCGTCGAGGCCCCGGGCCCCGGTGGGCTCGTGAACCGCTTCCAGTTGGAGGAGCCACCCACCACCGCCCGGAACGCGCTGGCCGTGCTCCGGGTGTCGAACGCGGCGCCGTAGAGCGTGTCGTACAGCATCTCCTCCACGACCCCCGACGCTACGAGCGTTCTCGCGCGCTGGGGCGTGCCTTCGTCGTCGCACGGTCCGGCGAACGGCGACCAGTCGTAGCGGCCGTCGTCCCGGATGGTGACCGTCTCGGACCCGATCCGTTGGCCGAGGGTCGGGGCCATCTTCCTCAGCCGAGCGACACCCGACAGCTTGAACCCGAGCGTCTGCGGGAGGATCCCCGCGAGGACCGACGCCGGCAGGACGACGGCGAAGTCCCCCGAAGGCGGCGCGACGGCCCGCCGCACGTCCTGGGCGTACCGGCACCAACGGTCGACGGAGTCGGCCAGACCCGGCAGGTCGAGCCGACGGGAGGTCTCCGTCACCCAGTACTCGCCCGGCGGGGCACCCTCCGGCCCCCCGGACGCCTTGACCCCGACCTCCAGCTCCGCCGTGGTCTGCGGGTACGACGCCCGCAATCCGGCCGAGTTGGCGACCGACGTATCCGTCAGGGTCACCCGGATCGACCCGAAGCTCGGAGCGACGTTGCGGTGGTGGTCGAACGATGCGGTCAGGGCCGAGAAGTACGACTCGACGGTGTCGCGGGGCCGGGCCCACAGCGCGGGGTCCACGACCTTCGGCCCGCCGCGGGCGGGAGGCCCGTTCGCCGGCAGCTCGACCTTCTGGGCCGGGAACTCGGAATACCGGGAGACGCGCTCCGCGTCGCCGAGCGCCGCGCGGATCCCCTCGTCCGAGAGATCGGTCGACGACTGGAAGCCCGTCGCGGTCTGGCCGCCCTGGTTCCGGAAGACCCGGATCCCGTACCCGTGGAGCGTGACGGGTCCGTGGACGAGCTCGACCTCCTTCCCCGTGAAGTGCAGCTCGAAGCGTCGGGATCGCTCCGCGTACACCTCCCACGGTCCGGAAGCCCGGAGGCGTTCCGCCACCCCGTGCGCGATCTCGGCTCCGGGCGCGTCCTCGGTCATGCCGGACCCACCACCGCCCGGGAGAGGAGATACGCTCCCCCCGAACCGACCGGAATGTAGTCGCTGTGGCCCTTGCCGCAGTAGCCCGGCTCCATCCGCAGATCGGAGGCCTTGGCCACGCCGCGCACGGAGTTCATGAAGTCGAGGACGCGGCCGGAAAGCGCCATCGTCGACACGAGGTCCGTGAGGCGCCCGTTCTCGATCCGGTGCCCCTTCTTCACCTTGAGCTGCATCTGCCCGCCGAGCGGGTCCTCGATCCCGCTCGTCGCGCGTTCGAGGAGCACCCCGTCCCGTGCCTCCGCGACGAGCTCGTCGAGCGTTCGGTCGCCCGGCTCGACGTACGTGTTGGTCATCCGGACAAACGCCCGACTGAGGAAGTCCGATCGGCGCGTGTTCCCCGTCGGCGCGGTGTGGTACGCGGCGGCCGTCTCCGCGTCGTGGAGCGCGCCCACGAATCGCCCCCGCTCGACGAGCGTCGTCCTCTGGCCCGGATGCCCCTCGTCGTCGCAGTAGATCGAACCCCAGGCATCGGGGATGCTGCCGTCGTCCACGATCGAAAGGAAGTCGGGCCCCACCATCTGCCCCAGCAGAGGCTTCAGGTAGGATCGGTCGCGGAGGAACTGATCGGCTTCCGTCCCGTGGCCGAACGACTCGTGGGCGAAGGTCCCCGAGACGCCCGGGTCCAGGATCACGGGCATGACCCCCGAGGGGGGCGCCTTCGCTGCCAGGAGCTCCTTGGAGCTGCGCGCGGTGGCGACCACGCTCTCCTCCGTGAGGTCGTCGAGCAGCTCGGCTCCCCCCCGGCCGCCATGGCTCAAGAAGTCGAACTCCACACGACCGCCCTCGGTGGCCATCGGAACCACGACAAAGTGGGTCCGGGGCGTCCTCTGGTAGCAGCGCGCCCCGCCGGAGTTGAGGTAGAGGCGTTCCTCGTCGGACCAGGAGACCCGGACCCGGGCTTCGTGCACCCCGTCGACGGACCTCGCCCATCCCCGGGCCGTTCGAGCCAGGGAAACGAGCTCCTCCGGGCCCATCGACTCCATCGACTTGCGGGGGTGGGTCAGCCACTCGCGACGGGTCGTCGCGGCTTGCCCGGGGCGCGGCCCGTGCGCGGGCGACCGCGCGGCATCCCCGGCCAGGCTCTCGACGACCTCCGAGAGGGACGGTGCGTCGAAGGCGGAGCTGGCGGCCTCGACCCACCGCCGCCCGTCCCAGATGCGAAAGATCGCCCCCTGCAGCCGCGGTTGCGGAGTGACCGTGGTCTCGTGCGAGTCGAGGGTCGCCTCCTCGCCGTGCACCCGCTGCGCGAGCAGCTCGGTGTAGGGGGCCCGCGCCGCGAGGCGCGCCAGCGCCTTCTCGAGCTCCCCTTCGTGACCGGATAGATCGCTCACTCCGGTCGGGTCAGCCCCCGCGGCCCATATACTCGTCGGACACCGCCTCGGGTCCCCGGGACGCGGCGGCGGAGGACGGAGCGTCCGCCGGACCGTCCCCGGGGGAGCGAGGGGCTAATTACGCGGAAATTCTGGACCCGACGTGCCGGCCGGAGCTGCGCATCGGGACTTCGGGCTCATCGGGTTCGACCACGTCGACCTTCGGGTCAAGGACCGGGCCAAGGCGAGGAGGTTCTTCGTCGAGCAGCTGGGGCTCGAGGTCATCGGGGAAGGCCCGGACCACACGTTCCTGCTGTTCGGCGACCAGGTCCTGGGCCTCCACGATGCGGCCAACGGCGAATCGCCCACGGGGGTGGACCACATCGCCCTGCGCGTCAGCGAGTGGACGGGGCTGCGGAACCGGGTCAGCCGGGCCCGGGTGACGATCACCGGCGAGAAGGAGCGGGAGGACTCGCGGTCGCTGTTCCTCCGCGGTCCGGAGGGGTTGCGCCTCGAACTGGTCTGGAGACCCGACCCTCACGTGCACATCTGCGCGCATCCGATGCCTCCCCCGCCCGAGGCGGTCGAGCCGTAGCCGCTCAGGACCGACGTACTCTCGGCGGCGGGGCCGGCGCGAGCGCCGGGACCGGAGTCAGCCAGCGGGCGTACTGGGAGACCTCCCCGTGGACGATCTTGCGGAACTGCTCCATGATCCGCCGAGTGACCGGCCCGGGCGACCGCTTCCCGATCGGGTACTGCCCGACCTGCTTGATCGGGGCCAGCTCCGCATACGTACCGGAGAAGAACGCCTCGTCGGCGGTCAACAGCTCGTTCATCGAGACCATCTTCTCCGTCACGGAATACCCGAGATCCGTCGCGATCTCGATCGTGGAGCTGCGCGTGACCCCGAGGAGGATGTCGGACTCGAGCCCCGGGGTATACACTTTCTCTCCCCGGACGACGAAGATGTTCTCCCCCGTCCCTTCCGCCACGTATCCGTTCGAGTCGAGGAGGATCGCCTCCTCATACCCGTCCTTCTGCGCGTCGACCCCGGCGAGATAGCTGTTAAGGTAGTTGCCGGCGGCTTTGGCGAACGACGGAATCGAGTCCGACCGGGGCTTCCGGAACGGCGAGACCTTCGCCCTTACCCCGGACTCCGAGGCGTCCCCCAGATACTTCTTCGCAGGGATCGCCGCGATGGCGAGCGAGACCTTGCCGGTCGAGTTCTTGACTCCGAGCGCCGGCTCACCACGGTAGGCGATCGGCCGTATGTACGATGGCACGATGCCGTTGGCGGCCTGCGTCTCGACGATCGCTCGGGCGATCTCCTCCGCGGACCAGCGGAGCGGCATCTGGTAGAGGCCCGCGGAGGCGAGGAGGCGGGCGACGTGCTCCTTGAGGCGGAATATCGCCGGGCCCTGGAGCGTCTCGTACGCTCGGATCCCCTCGAAGACGGCCACCCCGTAGTGGAGCGAGTGATTCAGCACGTGCACGCGCGCATCGCCGAAATCGACGAGCCGACCGTCCATCCAGATGCTCTTCCCCTCCGCTGCCATCATCGTCTTCGCACCACCGGCCCCGCGGACCGGTGCCCTACGGTCCCAAGAGATGGAACTGTAAAAGACCTACCCCCCTTCAAATGCGGCGCGCGACCAGTATTCGTTACAATCCATGGACATATGCCCAATATGCTCCCGATACGAATGCTAGCACGCCCATAAGGCGAAACGCCCGCACAGAATTCGAACATATCCTGGCGTTGCGCGCGCGAACCCTACGCGGCCGCGCCCACCCCACCGGCAGCGACCCGCGAAAGGGTGGTGCCGATGGTCGTCACTAGGACCGATCGCGGTTGCGGCAGGGTGGATATATGCATGTGTATATGTACAGCTACGACGACCGGATGCGTTTGCCGCACCGGAGTCAGCCCCGGGAGTTCGAGGTACCCCTGCCGGGGAGGGTCACGGGATCCTCGGCCCCTCTCCCCGACGCCGAACGAGCTCGTGCAAGGGATCTAGGCCGTACGCAGGGACGTCCGCGATCGGTCCGAGAGGGCCACGGGTGGGGGGCGGCTTTACCGCGAACAGGCTGCAGGAGGCACCAATCTGCGGCAGCCGTCCGAGTGAGGGCGCCCACCCTACCCCGGTCGTATAACTCCAGTTATACGCCATTACCTCGAGGATGCGGGGCCGCCAGTGCGCCCGGAACGCATCCGTGGGCATGTTATCGATGTATAGAACCTAGAATAACGATATCACCAGTACCAAATTATGCACTATTCGACCTACACTCTGAGCAGGCGGTTTGGCCCGAAAAGGGGGGTTTAGAGCCCCAAGATCGCCACGGCCGTGCACGGCACCTTACCAACCACATGGGTTCAGTTAGCAAGGATTGTTGATAATATGACACACACTACTACCGATATCATATGGCGATTCCGCGAACCTTGAACCTCCAGGGGCCCGAGATCTGGTCGGGGTGGTCCGTGAGGAGCTCCTCACAACCATACGCCTCGAGCGCGCCCAGCATTCCGCAGACGAGAGCCGGACCGATCCGCCCTGCGCCGAGGCGCCTCGCGGCCTCCTCCGAGGCCCGGCAGTCGATCGGCAGGACAGTAAGTCGCTGCCGTAGCCGGGTCAAGGCGTTGAGCCTGGCCTTCCTGAGCTTGGCCGGCCCCGAGGCGATCAGATGCGCCAGCTCGAGGAAGTTCGCCTCGGTCGTGGCCAGCTCGCTCGCCCTCAGCCGACGGATCTGATCCCGGACTCGAGGGGTTCCGTGCAGGAGGGCGAGCAGCACCGGCGTGTCCAGCGCCTTCATGCCGGCCTTACTCCTCTCGAAGGCGGCGGAGGTGAGCTCGATCGGCCTTGGCCCCGCTGGGGCCCCAGGCCCCCGCGAGCTCGTCGACCCCGCGGCGCTGGTCGAGGAGCCGGCGCAGGACGGTAGTAAAGCTCTCCCCGGACCTCTTCTCGCGCACCAGCCCGTCGTACACGGCTTTCTGTACCGCGATGTTGCGGGATGACATGAGTATGCATATGAATATATTCTATTTGAAGCCCGCGGCCGAACCGTCGGGCCCGAGCGGCCGGGACCCGAGGGGAGCCGCGAGACGATTTCCTCCCTGGGATGCGACCGCCCGGTGAGGAGGAGAACTGGGGGAATCGAAGCTCAGGAACGAGGCTCAGACAGTCGTGAGGTCGCGATAGGCGGTGGGCCTCGGCCGGAAGGCCACGAATACAACTTCGTGGTCATCGACCCGGTAGAGTCCCCGATAGCCTCTCACGCGCATCGTCCAGTGACCCCGACCGCCCTGGAGCGCACGGACGTCCAGGATGCCGGGGACCGAACGAAACGGCGACCTCTCCAGTTCCGAGCGACCCATATCGAACGGACGGCGAATCGATCTGGGGAGTCGCATCAATTCGCTCGCGGCCGACCGGCTGAACCGGACGGAGTAGGCCACGTCAATACGCCGTGCGCGTACGGAGCTCGCTTAGCGAGACGCGGGGCTCCTCACGGGATCGCCGGTCCATCTCCTGGAGGAACGCCTCCGTGGGATACTCCTCGATCAGCTCGAGGATCACGTCCCCGTAGGTCTTCCCCGGTGTCTTGTACTTGGCGAGGGCGCGTCGCACAAGGACAGGGACGGTAATCGTGGTGGGGGATCTATCGGTAGCCACGATGACGCGAGGCAATTGGCACTATAATGGACTTGTTCATCTCTCCCTGGGTAACCCTCCGGATACGCCAGGTGTCACGAGGGTTGCAGTCGTTACGGGCCCGAGGGGAGCCGTCCGATTGATCTCGTCATAGGATGAGCCGGGCTACCGGAGCCGGCGAGACATCAAGGGCCCGGTCGGCCGTCGCGTCGTGCGTTGGGGACGGCGTACCTCTCGGGGCTCTGGAGGGCCGGGTTAGGCCTCCTCGGCCCAAGAACTCCGTTCGTCTCGCGCTGAAGTCGAAGGGGCACGGACCCGACGCAGTTGGCGCTCGATCTTGGGCAATCGGTCTCGGACGAAAGCCCAAACAACCTCCGGGTCGGGTCGCATGTATTGGTGGATGAGCCGTGTTCGTAGGTCGCGAAGATCCTTCCAGGGCACAAGAGGGTGGGAACGCTTGAGTCGTTGAGAGGCCTGGTCCGCCGACTCGGAAAGGTGTTCAAGATGGTGGAACACGAGCTCCCGCGTGTCGTAGTCCGTGAAGAATGCGGTCCGGCCCCGGGCCGCGTATCCTCTCGTTCGTTCTATGGCCTCCAGCATCTCCTCCAGTCGCAGTTCGTCGGGAGAGGTCACAGCGGAACCGCCTCGGACAGGACCTGCGGGCGGACGAGGGGATGCAAGCCCCCCTCGGTCACCACGTCGACCCTCCGGCCCAGCAGGGTCCCCAACTCTCGTTCGAGGTGCAGCTGATCGAAGACGTCGGTCCCCTTGCGAAAGGTCACGAGGAGGTCGAGATCGCTCTCCTCGCGCGCCTGACCGCGACGGACAGAACCGAACACTCGGACCCTCCGAGCTCCGAAACGGCGGGCGATCCGAAGGATCTCTCGCCGATGGCTCCCCACGACCTGAGAGATTCCCAGCCCGGTCGTCGGACCGAACTCCGCCCGGATCTTGGGGCGATCCCAGTTCGCGGACTTGCAACGGGGGCAGATCCGGACTACCGGACGGGACGGACGCCATGCGTAGGCGCAGCGATGGCAGCGAAGGATCGGGATCTCGACGATCTGCATCCCACTTCGCCGGGGACGTGGATGGTCGTCGTCCCAATAAGTTTACCTCAAGGTAAGAGCGCTCCCGACTCGGCTGGGCTACGTGCGCTCGACGCTCGAGAGGTTTGACCGGGCCCTAGGGGATCCGTGAGCATGTCACCGGGACCCGCGCTCGCGATGCCGGGTTACCGAAAGCCGTCGATCGAAGTCCCCTGGATATCGGCGGGAACCGGGATCCCGAGGAGAGTAAGGATGGTCGGAGCGATGTTGATCAGGTTCTCCACGGGCCCGCGCTGCCCCCGGCCCTGGGCCGGGTCCGTTATCGCGTAGATCCCGTCGAACGAGTGGACGGCGTCGTCGGGGCCGGTGTCGTTCTCCTCGATGAACAGCGCGCGGTAGCCGATCGTGCCGATCGAGCGCCACGCCACGTTGCCGAAGTAAACCATCAGGTCGGGCGCATCCCCCTGGACGCTGCGGTAGATGTCGCGCGGGCGCCGCACGTCGACGCCGAGCGGGGACCCGTCGGGCCGTCGGACGCCCTGGAGCTCCTTCGTCAGGCGGGCCTCGAACGCCGGAACGTCGGCGGGAGCGAGCGCGCCTTGGGGCTCACGACCTTTCACGTTGTAGAAGATGCGGGCGTAGTATCCTCCCGCCCCCCACGCGAGCGTCTTCGACCAGTCGATCGCCGCCTCCTCGATCTGGGTCTTGGGCGGAGGCGTCGGGCCCTTGAGGGTGAGGTAGCCGTTCTGGATCAGCCACTCGTTGACGCAGAAACACCCCTGCATCGCCTGGCTGCCGTGGTCGGAGAGGAGCAGGACCCGGACGTCGTCCGGCACCTCGTCCAGGAACCGCCCGATCTCCTGGTCGAGCATGCGGTAGTAGTCCTCGACGACCGCGCGCAGCTTCGCATTCTCCTCGAAGCGCGGGTGGGACGGGTCGAAGAACCGCCAGAACGTGTGGTGGAGGCGGTCGGGCCCTATCTCGTGGTAGGCGAACAGGTCCCATCGCTCCTTCTTCCAGAGGTGTCGGGCGACGGCGAAGTGCCGCCGGGTCATCTCGAACAGCTCTTTGCCGATGCGGTCGCGGTCGTCCTGGCGGAACGTGACGTCGAACGGGTATCCTCCGGAGACTCGGTCGATCTCCGCCCGCATCGCCGGAGGGTAGACGTAGTCGGCGGCGCCGTCGGGCGTCAGGAAATCCGAGACGTAGACGCCGTTGACCGCGGGTGGAGGGTAGCCCGGGGGCATGCCGACCACACAGACCCGCTTGCCCAGGCGCGAGAGCCGCTCCCAGATCAGCGGTCTCAGCAGCGTGCGCGACGTGGGGATGTAGTTGTCCCAGTAGGTGCCGGCCTTGCGGTGGCGGAACCCGTAGACCCCCAGCGATCCGGGGTCCATGCCCGAGAACATCACGGCCCACGCCGGGACGGTGATCGGCGGGTCGATCGTTCGCAGCGTCCCGTACCGGGAACGGCCGAGCAGGTCGCGCACCCTTGGCATCAGGGGGAGGAAGCGCTCGTACAGCAGCCAGGGAGAGACGGAGTCGAGTCCCAACGCGAGGACGCGCTTCGGCGACCCGGGCACGCGGCGGCCGAACCGACCCGTCTAATAAGCGTAACCTCGGACGTGGCGGGTCCCGTCGTTCCGAGGCGTCGTCGGGAGCCGAGACGCAACGCCCGATCGGTTGGGGGTGCGAGGAGGGCTGGGCGGCCGCCCGGTGCTCGCCGGAGACTCGGTCCGTTGGGGGGGATCCGGGGTAGAACCGCCCCGACCGGGTCATCCCGACCGCCCTCGACGAAGGGAGCAACGCCTTAATCCCCACCGGACTGACGGGCCCGCCATGCCAGGAATTGCCTCCCTGCGAGCCAACCAGAACGCGACCCTCGATGCGACGATCACCGCCATCTCCGCGCCGAGGGACGTGACGACCTCTCGGGGCGCCTCGCAGGTTGCCGACGCCACGCTCCAGGACGACACCGGCACGATCACGCTCACGCTGTGGGGGGACGACATCAAGCGGTTCTCGGTGGGCCAGAAGGTCCGCATCACGGACGGCTGGGTCAAGGACTTCCGTGGCAAGCTTCAGGTTTCGATGGGCCGGTCGGGAACGATCAGCGTACAGTCGTAGCGCCGTAGCGCGTGCGCCGGGACCAAGGCGCTGCCACACCGCCGGCGTACGTCCGGGCCGAACCCCCACGGGAAGCGGAGGCGGACCCTCCCCGATCAAGCGGTGACCGAGGGGACCCTGTGGTCAGCACCGAGGCAAAGGTAGCCGTGGTCACGGGCGCCACGTCCGGCATCGGGCGCGCCGTCGCCGAGGGTCTCGCGCGCCGGGGAATGAGGGTGGTCGTCGTGGGGCGCGGTTCGGAGCGGGTCCAAAGGGTCGCCGACGAGATTTCGCACTCCGCACAGAACCCCAACGTCCTCCCGTTGGCCGTCACCGACCTTGGCCTGCGCGGGGAGATGCATCGCGTGGCGCGAGCGGTTCGGGAGCGGTGCCGCGCGATCGATGTTTTGGTCAACAACGCGGGGGGGTACTTTCATCGACGCGAGCTTACGGAGGATGGGCTTGAGAGGACGTTCGCGCTCAACGTCCTGGCGCCGTTCGTCCTGACACAGGAGCTGGTCGAACCCTTGGCGTCCGCGGCACCCTCGAGGGTGGTCCAGATCTCGTCCGAGGCGCATCGGGGCGCCCGGATCGACCTCGACGACCTCCAGGGCGAGCGCGGGTATCGCGGGCTCCGGGCGTACGGCCGATCGAAGCTCGAGCTGATCCTGCTCACCCGGGAGCTCGCCCGTCGGCTCGCCCCGCGCGGA
>JASHOP010000034.1 GCA_030041075.1 Thermoplasmata archaeon
TCGAGCACATGGTCGACGGCTCGCTCAACCTCAAGATCGAGCAGATGAAGACGTTCCTCGCCGTCCGCGGGATCGGCGATGCGCAGGCCCGCAGCTGGGTCGGCTATACGTTCACCAAGCGGTCGTTCAACCTGGGTTCGTTCAGCCTGGAACACATCCGCTAGGACCCGGAGCGACGGCCGCCCGGGAGCGGGCGCCGGTACCAAGGGCTATGTACGCTGCCCGCGTCCAAAGGACCGCTAGGCTGGACCGGGGGGTTGGGCGTCCCCTTACACACCGAAACCGTCCTTAGCGGGGGTGACAGGCAGGAGCGACGTTCGGAGGAGTCGCGCGTCCCGCGTGGCTTCGCAGACGCTCTGTTCCGCTGGGCCGCGGGTCCCGCGACGGGCGCTCGGAGGAGCGCCCTAGCGGGTATCCATCACGGGCACCGGGTCAGGTCCTGACGGGAGCAGCCTTACCGTGACCCGTCGACGCTGGCGGGGTGACGGGGCCGAGGAGCGCGCGGGGTCTACGGGCGATTCCTCGGGGCGGCAATCCTGCTGGCCTAGCACGGCACCGCGCCGTCGCGCGGGCCGGAAGGCTCAGGGAGCTCCGACCGCTCCCCCACCCCCCGGTTTCCACTGCAGTCCGCCGGAGGGCCAGCCCTCCTCCATCGCGTCGATCGCGTCCCGCTCGAGCGCCCGGCGGCGGGCGTCGGGGATCGGCCGCTTCGACGCGGTCGCATAGTCGTAGCAGACGACTACCGTCCTCCCCCGGGCGGTCACCGTACCGCGCGATGTCTCGGTGAACCGGTACGCGAGGGTGAAGCTGGTCTGCCCGAGCGGACGGACCGGAGCGACCTCGCCCCAGAGCTCGGCGCCGTACCGGACCGGGGCGAGGAAGCGGCACGTCGCCTCGGCGATGATGATGTCGAGCGCCTTCGGGTCGTTCGAGCCGAGCAGGGGGAGGTAGTAGTCGCAGCGCAGCGTCTCCATCATCGGAAAGTAGGCGGCGTGGTTCAGGTGGTCGAGCGCGTCGATGTCGTGGTACGGGACGTAGAACCGGCGTCGGATCCGCCACGGACCCGATCCCGACGCGGGGGCGCCCATCGACCGGCGACCCCACGCTCCCTATTATGGACTCGAGCGGTGACCCGGTCCCGTCCCGCGCGCCCGGGCGCGGGGAGGCGTGCCGTGCCGCGCGGTTCGAGTGGAAAAGGGGGGGTGGGGGTCCCGGCCCCGGGCGCCGACGCTCCGGGACCGGGCGAGATGGCCTCGGTCGTGGCGCGGATACGGGCTACGGTCCGCCAGCATTCGGCGCGGTTCGAGCGGTCGATCCCGCTGATCGCGAGCGAGAACCTCCTCTCGCCGTACGCGAAGGAGCTCCTGATCTCCGACCTCCACTCCCGGTACGCGGAAGGCCTCCCCGGCGACCGGTACTACGAGGGCAACGAGCAGGTCGACGAGGTCGAGAACCTCTGCCTCGGGCTCGCCCGCCGTCTGTTCCGGTGCTCGTTCGCGGACGTCCGGCCGATCTCGGGGACGGTCGCCAACCTGGCCGTGCTGAAGGCGCTCGCCGAGCCCGGCGACGTGGTCGGAACGAGCCGGCTCGCCGACGGCGCCCACATCTCGAGCGCCGCGTTCGGCGCGTTCGGCCTGCGCGGGGTCCGGCCCGCCTACTACGCGTGGGACCCCCGGACGATGACGATCGACGTGCCGGGGACGCGGGAGATCCTCCGCGCGACACGGCCGAAGACGTGCCTGTTCGGCCTCTCGCTGTTCCTGTTCCCGCTCCCGATCGACGAGCTGCGGGCCACGATGGAGGAGATCGGCGCGCGGGGGTGGTACGACGGCGCGCACGTGCTCGGTCTGATCGCGGGCGGCGAGTTCCAGGACCCGCTTCGGGAGGGGTGCGTGGTGATGAGCGGGTCGACCCACAAGACGCTCCCCGGCCCGCAGCACGGGATCCTCCTCGGCGAGACGGACGACGACCCGGAGCTCGAGCGGAAGCTCCAGGCGGGGGCGTTCCCCGGGGTCACGAGCAACCACCACCTCCACGCGATGGCTGCGCTGGCCGTGAGCCTCGCCGAGCACCTCCAGTTCGGCCGGGAGTACGCCCGTCGGACGATCGCGAACGCGAGGGCGCTCGGCCAGGCCCTCCACGACCGCGGGTTCCACGTCCTCGGGGCGGAGCTCGGCTTCACGCGGTCGCACACGGTCGCGGTCCGCGTCGACTCCGAGGGCGGCGGCGCGAGCGTCGCGCGCCGGCTCGCCGAGGCGGGGATCATCGCGAACAAGAACCTCCTGCCCGGCGACAAGAGCCCGAAGCAGCCCGGCGGCGTGCGGCTCGGTACTCCCGAGGTGACCCGGCTCGGGATGGGCGAGGCGGAGATGGTCCGGATCGCCGAGCTGTTCGACGACCTCCTCCACCGCCAGCGGAGCCCGGCAGAGGTGTCGGACCGGGCGGCCGAGCTCAAGCGGGGGTTCACGACGCTCCGCTACTGCTTCGCCGCCGGCGAGGCGGCGTACCGGTACTACGACCTCGTGGGCCGGGACCCGTCCTAGGGACCCGGCTCCGCGTCGTCGAGCGCGGCGTCCCGCCGGCGCAGGGCGTCGTCGAACGCCTCCGGGTCCAACGTCACGCGGGGCGACGACGGCCCGGGCGCGAGGCAGAACCGGGCCCTCCCGTCCGAGCCGACCGTCGCGCCCAGGGTGCCGTCCGCGACGAGCGAGGCGAGCCAGTCGGCGAGGTCCGGCGGCGGCGCGGGCGGCGTCCACGCCGCCTCGATG
>JASHOP010000035.1 GCA_030041075.1 Thermoplasmata archaeon
GAGGATCCCGGGCGTGAGGAACGCGAGGTAGTTCGACCCGGACCCCGTCCCCGAGGTGATCGACTGGAACCCGAAGCCGAAGAAGATGAGATAGAACCCGGGGAGACCGAGCAGGATGATCAGGCTCCCGGGGTCGGTGTTGACCTTGATGTTCCGGTAGATGAGGCGCACGAGGTTAGGGAGCGGCAACCGGTTCACCTCGCTCTCCCACCGAGTGGAGGAACACGTCCTCGAGGGTGTTCTTGCGAACGTTCAGCCACTCGAGCTGGACTCCCCTCGCGGCGGAGAGCTCGACGATCGTCGCGAGGGCTCCCTTCGGGTCGTCGGTGAGGAGGACCCCGGAGTTGCCGGAGACGGTGACGACCGCGCGCGCCCCGAGCGCCTCGGTCAGCGCGGCGAAGAAGCGCGACGGGTCGCCGTCGCTGACGCTGAGGTCGATCGTCTTCTTCCCGCCGTAGAACCGCTTCAGGTTCTCGAGCTCGTCCAGCATCAGGATCCGGCCGGCGTCGATCACGGCGACCCGGTCGCACAGATAATCGGCCTCCTCGAGGTTGTGGGTCGTGAAGACCACCGTCAGCCCCCGGCGCACCTCGTCCCGGATCGAGTCGAGCAGTTCGCGCCGCATGATGACGTCCAACCCGACGGTCGGCTCGTCCAGGAAGAGGACCTCCATGTCGTGGACGAACTCCCGCGCGACCTGGACCCGCCGCTTCTGGCCGCCGGAGAGGTCGAACGCCCGCCGCTTGCGGATCTCCGAGAGGCCGTACTTCGCGAGGAGGTTCTCGCGCCGGCGGATCCGCTCCGCCTTCGGCACGCCCCAGAGGAGCCCGTAGACGTCGAAGTTCCCGGCGACGGTGGTGAAGTCGAACGACTCGCTCTGCTGGACCACGCCGATCCGCCGGCGTATCTTCTGGCCCTCCCGCGCCGGGTCCATCCCCAGGATCCGGAGCGTGCCGGAGGTCGGCTGGATCAGGGTCGTCATCGCCTTGATCAGGGTCGACTTTCCCGCGCCGTTGCGGCCGAGGAGGCCGAACACCTCCCCGCGTCGCACCGTGAAGCTCACGCCGTCCAGCGCGAAGAGCCGGTGATCGTAGGTGTGGCGGAGGTTCTCCGCGTACACGACGAGGTCGCCCGACTCCTGGAGGGCCGGGCCGGTCCGGGCGGTCGCCATGGCGCCGACCATGCGCGGGGCGGTCCATAAGCGATGCTCACGCGCGATGACCGTTCCCGGAGAGCGGGGTCGAGCGTCGCACGGGGTCTGCGCAAGCAGGCCCTCGATCGCGAGCGGGCGGGCCCGGACGCCTCCGACGCCGTCCGCCGGTGTCAAGTGCGACGGGGGCGATGGCGGGGCGGATGCCCGTCGCGAAGAACGGATCAAGGCCCCGGCGGCTCACGGTCGTGCTCGCGCCGTGGTGCCCGCATTGCGTCCCTCTCTCGGTGCGAAACGGCCGTCGGCTGGCGCGGCGGATCGGCGTTCCCCTCCGCCTCCTCGACATCGACCGGCGCGGACAGGAGAAACTCGCCGACCGGCTGATCCGCGACCACGGGGACGACGCCCCGGACTACCTGATCCCCCAGGTGTTCCTCGAGTGGTCGGACGGCCGGGTCCAGCCGCTGCTCACCGGCTTCTCCGAGCGGGTCGCTCGGACGGCGCGGGCCTGGCGGGACCTGTTCGCGAGCGACTGGCTCGCGTCGCTGGGCCGGGAGTCGGCCCGACCGTGAGGCGGCGCGGGGCCCTGCCTCCGGTGCTGCGTCGGGCGCTCGCGGCTCCCGGGGGATCATGCTATCGCCACTGCGCGCGGAGGGTGCGCGTGCGACGGCTCGCGAGCCGCCTTCCCGGGACCTGGGAGATCCGGGCGTGTCCGTCCGGCGCCGTGTCGGTGACCGTCTACTCCGAGTGGACCCGACGCGACCCGACCGTCGCCGTTCGACGGCAGCTCGAGCGATGGACCACCCCCCGGCCGCTGGTCCGAGGATGGGACCTGAGGCTCGCGACCCGCCACGGCCCTGAGCTGGGACGGGCGGCGGAGCGCGCGCTCGCGGCCGTGCGACCGGCGCGCGGGATCCGGACGGTCTACTGGAGGGTCTATCCGTTCCGCGGGAAGGACGGCGTCGCGCGACGCCTGTTCGTCTGCTGGCGCCGAACCCATCGTGCGCCCGTGTTCTTCGTCGCCGAGGCGTCCGGGACGAACCGGTCGTGCCCCGTCTGCTCCCGGGACCGGCCGGGCCGGACCCGACGACGACGTTGACGGTCCACGGACCGCCGAGCCCGGCACAGGGCGACCCTCCCCAACGGCCGCGCCGGGGCCTATCCCCGGTCCACCCGCGCCATGCCGGCGGGACCGTATCGCTCGCCGGCGACCTCGCGGGACGGCACCGCCCGCTCGACGTGCTCGAGGTCCGAGCGGGTCAGATCGAGGTCGACGGCGGCGACGTTCTCCTCGAGGTAGCGCGTCCGCTTGGTCCCGGGGATCGGCACGACATCCTCGCCGCGGCTCAGCACCCACGCGAGCGCCAGCTGGGCGGCCGTGCACCCTTTCTCCTTCGCCAGCTCCGCGAGGCGGTCGACGAGCGCGAGGTTCCGCTCGAAGTTCGCCTCCTGGAACCGCGGGAGGCCCCGACGGAAGTCGTTCGCGGGAGCTCCCTCGAGGGAGCGAAGCTTCCCCGAGAGGAAGCCGCGACCGAGGGGACTGAACGGGACGAACCCTACGCCCAGCTCCCGGCAGGCAGGGAGGATCCCGACCTCGGGGTCGCGCGTCCAGAGCGAGTACTCGCTCTGGACCGCGGTGATCGGATGGACCCGGTGGGCGCGCCGCAGGGTGCGGGAGTGGACCTCGGAGAGACCGAGGAACCGGACCTTCCCCTCATCGACCAGGTCGGCCATCGCGCGGACGCTCTCCTCGATCGGGGTGTTCGGGTCGACGCGATGCAGGTAGTAGAGGTCGATCGACGGGACGTTCAACCGACGGAGGCTCGCCTCGCACGCCGCGCGGATGTGCTTCGGGCTCCCGTCCACGTGCGGGGCGTCGCCGGGCGCTCCGGCGACGAGCCCGCACTTGGTGGCGAGGACGACCTCGTCGCGCCGCCCGGCGATCGCGCGGCCGACGAGCTCCTCGTTGGTGAAGGGACCGTAGACGTCCGCGGTGTCGAGGAACGTCACCCCGAGATCGAGCGCGCGGCGGATCGTCGCCAACCCCTCGGCCTCGTCCGGGGCGCCGTACGACTGCGACATTCCCATGCAGCCGAGGCCCATCGCCGACACACGGGGGCCGTGGCGTCCGATCCGGCGCGACTTCGTAGGACGGTCAGAGCGCCGGCCCTCCTTAACGGTGCACCCGCGCGGCGTCGTTCGCCGGGGAGGGTCGCCCGGTCCGGGTGTTCCGTATCGTGGATCCCCCGGAGTACCGCTCGGTGGCCCGAGAACCTTCGGGGTCCACGCCGACGGCGAGGCTCTGCTGCGAACCGATACGGCACCGGGCGAGCCGGGGAACATGAGGGGACTCGACGCTCGGCGCGAGGATCGAGGGTCGGCCGACGACGCGTCGAGGGGGTTAATCTACCTAGGGCGAATTCCGTGACGTGACCCCGAATCGACGCCTGGTCGCGATCATGTTCACGGACCTCGTGGGGTTCACGTCCGACTCTCACGAGGACGAGCCGGGAGCCCTTCACCTGCTCGACGAACAGGGGGCGATCCTCGGGCCCATCCTTCGGGCGCACCGAGGACGCGAGATCAAATCGATGGGGGACGGGCTCCTGCTCGAGTTTCCCAACGCCCGGGACGCTGTCGAGTGCGCCGTCGCGCTGCAGCAGTCGCTCCACGACCACAATTCGACCGAAGGGGTCCGCCCGCTGCGGCTGCGGGCGGGGATCCACCTGGGCGACGTGGAGGATCGGGGTAACGACATCCTGGGCGACGCGGTGAACATCGCCTCCCGGATCGAGCCCCTCGCGGAGCCGGGGGGTGTGTGCTTGTCCGCGCAGGTCTACGACCAGGTGCGTCACAAGCTGGCGTACCGGATGGAACCGCTCGGCCCGAAGAGCCTCAAGGGGATCCTCGAGCCGGTACCGATCTACCGGATCGTCCTGCCCTGGACGACGGGCGGACCCCCGCCCGGGGTCCCCTCCGTGCCCCGGATCGCGGTCCTTCCGTTGACCAACATCAGCCCCGACCCCAAGGACGAGTACCTCGCCGACGGACTGACCGAGGAGATCATCGCGGTGACGTCCCGGATCCGCGGGCTGCGCGTGGTCGCCCGGACCTCCACCGCCCGCTACAAGTCGACCTCGAAGACGGTGGCCGAGATCGGTGCGGAACTGGGCGCCGACGCGGTGCTGGAGGGGAGCCTCCGGAAGTCGGGGGACCGGCTCCGCATCACGGTCCAGCTGATCAACCCGATCACCGACGAGCGCCACTGGTCGGAGACGTTCGACCGCGGCCTCAGCGACATCTTCCAGATCCAGTCCGAGATCGCCGAACGCGTGGCGACCGCGCTCCGGCTCGCCCTTCCGTCGGGATCCGCGGCCGCGCGACCCCCGACCACGAGCGTCGAAGCCTACCAACGATATCTTCTGGCCCGCTCCCTCTGGAACCGGCGGACCGGCGACTCGATCGCGACCGCCCGCCGGCTCTTCGAGGAGGCCCTCCAGCTCGACCCCGGGTTCGCCCGCGCGTACTCCGGCCTCGCGGACTGCTACTCGATCCTCGTCGACAACCGCACCGTGCCGCCCGAAGAGGCG
The DNA here is from genome assembly GCA_030041075.1 of Thermoplasmata archaeon. GTDB lineage: Archaea > Thermoplasmatota > Thermoplasmata > Lutacidiplasmatales > UBA184 > Lutacidiplasma. Next base: position 4,741 of record JASHOP010000035.1, read on the forward strand.
CACCCGGCCGCGCAGAAGGCGACGCGAAAGGCGCTCGAGCTCGACGACTCGCTCGCCGAGGCGCACGCCTCCCTCGGGATCCTCCTCGAAGGCGACAAACGGTGGGACGAGGCCGAGCGGGAGTACCGGCGATCGCTCGACCTCGACCCGACGTACGCCCAGGCCCGGCACTGGTACTTCATGCTGCTCCGGCTGGAGCGACGCGACGCCGAGGCCGAAGCCCAGCTCGAGCGGTGGCGCGAGATCGACCCGATCTCCCCGCGCATGCTCGAGCACCGCGGGGTGCTCCGCTGGACGCAGGGACGGCTCGCCGAGGCGATGGCCGATTGGGAGGCCGCAGACCAGCAAGGGCATCGGCCCGAGACCCTGCGGCTGTACCGGATCGTAGTCCTCGCCCAGAGCTCCCGCCCCGCGGAAGCCCGGGGGTTGCTCGATCGTCCTCGATCCCCCGAGCTCGGGTACCCGGGCCATGCGTACACCGCGATCGCGCACGCCGCCCTCGGGATGCGGGAGGAGGCCCGTCGAGACATCGACGCCATGCAAGACGCCGCCCGGACGAGCTACGTCTCGCCCCTCGAGTTCGCCTGGGCCCACGGCGCTCTCAACGACGGGGACCCGTTCTTCGCGTGGATGGAGAAGTGCCTGCGCCTGCCGATCAACCCGATGTACTGGGTGACCGTCCTGCCGATCTTCTCGGAGGTTCGCCGCGACCCCCGGTATGGGGCGTTGCGGACGGCGGCCGGTCTGCGCCCGTAGGCACGCGAGCCGCCCGGGCCGGGGGTCCGCTTCCTCGGTCCTCCCCGGGCCGACCCCGGGGCGCCGTCCTCCTCTCCCGGAGCCGCTCGGGCGGGAAAAGCCTCTTGTCGGCGGCCCCCTGACCCGGGCCATGGTCTCCACCATCGACCTGATGGACTTCGTCCACGAACTGCGAGCGGATTTCTTCGAACGCGCGGCCAAGCTCGGCTGGAAGGAGTTCACGAAGGACCGGGGGGTGAGCATGCACTCGTTCCGGGACGTCTTCCTCCACATCGCCTACGTCGAGGAGCAGCACGTGACGGAGTTCTGCGAGAACCGGGCGACCCCGTGGATGCGGGAGGTGATGAACATCCCCCAGGACCGCTACCTGAGCATCGCGTCCGTCCGCCGGCGGCTCAAGGAGGTCACCGCGATGGGTAACGCGCGGTTCCCGAGGTGGAACACGCCGAAGGAGCTCGCGAAGCCCGCCGTCTGGGTCGCCTCGAGGAAGTACCCGCTCCGACTCTCCCGGGACGCCGCCCTGGCCCAATGCGTGACCGAGCACCTCCTTCACCTCGGCGAGATCGAGGCGATGCTCTGGCAGATGGACGTGGAACCCCCGAACACGTTCTGGATCGCCCGGCGGGTGCTCCGCGGCAAGTGGCCCCCTCCGAAGTCCGCCTTGATCCCGGGGGCCGAGGAGTGGGCCGCCCGCCACGGGGTCGAGCCGAAGCGACCGGCGGGGACCAAGGGTAGGTAGGGCCGGACACGGCCGCACCTCCCGACGCGGGCGGTGCGGTCGGACGGGTCCGCGCGACGCCCTCCACCGGAGGATGGGCGGAGGACCTCCCAGATCGCGCGATCTCGGGCGGACCATCCCGCGGCGCGGCGCCCGAGGAGCGGTGGGCTTAAGTTTCGACGTTGTATCCCATCCCCCCCGAGGGGATATGTCGGAGGCTCAACGACACGCCGTGGAGGCTCGCCTGGCCCGGATCGAGGGCCACGTCCACGGACTCCACCGGATGGCCCACGAGGGGCGACCGTACCCGGAGCTCGTCCACCAGATCGCGGCCGTCCGCTCCTCGCAGGACTCCGTGCTGAGGGCCATCGTGGAGGACCTGGTCGAGGAGTGCGTCGACGCCTCACCGTCCACGGGAAGCGTCGTCCCGATCGTCGAGGAGCTGCGGGCGGTCGTCGACCGCGCGCTCTGAGCCGCCGCGCCCACCGGGAGCCGTCCCCACCATGCCGGTGCTGCACCACGGCGAGGGGGAGGCCGAGCAGCGCATCCTTAACGGCCTCCGTCGGGTCGTCGGGCTCTCCCTGGTCGTCCTCGGGATCGAGGCGATCGGGGCGATTCTCTCGCACAGCCTGGCGCTGACGGTCGACGCCGTTCACGACGTCCCGGACGTCCTCGCCTTCGGCATCTCCTGGGCGGCGCTCGCGGGGACCCGCGCCGGGTCCACGTCCGAGTTCACCTTCGGAAGGCACCGCCTGGAGGTCTTCGCGGGGCTGCTCAACGGCCTCCTGGTGCTGGGGACCGGCGCCGCCTTTGGCTACGAGGCCGTCCAGGCGCTGGCACGCTCCGGCTCGTTCGCCGGGCCGGTCGACCCGACCTGGCTCCTCGCCGCCGCGCTCCCCACCCTGGCGCTCCGGATCGCCAACGTGCGGACCCTAGGGCGGTGGACCGGGCGGGTCCGGGACCTGAACCTGAGGAGCGTCCTCGTGCACCTCGCGAGCGACATCGCCATCACCGGGGCGCTGCTGTTCGCCGGCGTCACGCTCGTGGTGGACGCGCGCTACGGCTGGTCCGACTCCGCCGCCGCGTTGTTCATCGCGGGGGTCCTCGTCTACGAGAGCGTGCCGCTGCTCCGGAGCGGTTGGGAGGTGCTGACCGAGCGGTCCCCGCGAGGCCTCTCCGTCGACTCGATCGCCCGCGCGGCCCGGGCCGTTCCGGGCGTAACCGGGGTGCACGACGTTCACGTCTGGGCGGTCTGCGACTCCCTCGTCTGCCTCACCGCACACGTCGGCGTCGGGGAGATGACGATGAAGGAGGCGATGGCCGTGGTCCGCCAGCTGCGCGACACCATGGAGCGGGATTTCGGGATCGTGCACGCGACCTTCGAGATCGAGAGCCCGTAGCGCGGCCGCCTATCGGGGCGTCCTCGGGATTCCCGATCCGGCCCGCTTCGCGATCGCCCGCCGGATTCCGGGCCGGTCCTTGACCACGACGTCCCCGACCTCCTCGGGAAGAGCCTGGCCGTGGCGGGGGATGGCGAGGTCGCGGATTCGGGTCGTCGCCCGCCGGGGCACCCCCGGCCGGTCCGCTCGCGCCCTGGGCGACGCGGATTCGGCGGCTTCGCCGATCCCGTCGAGGTCCGCACGACCGCGTCCTGGACCACGTCCGAGGCGATGAACGCGGACCTTCCGGCGGCGGTCGCTCGGACGATCCGGTCGATCCGCACCACGATCTCCGCGGGCCGAGCCTCGTCCGTCACGGCGGAACCGCCTCCAAGGGCACCCGGGGCCGGGCCAGCCAGGGGAGTGCCTCCACGGGGACGACATCCACCGGCCGACCCAGGATCGTTTCGAGGCCCCCTGGGAGCTCGGCCCGGTCGAGATGGCGAGTGCCGGTCCACCGGCAGGTCGACGTCGCCGGACGGTCTCGCGTCGGAACGTCGGAGGGAGCCGAAGGCCCGAACGGGACCGAATCCCCGAATACGGGTGGCGCGGAGCGCGGCCCCACGATGAGGTCCGAGGATCTCCGCGATCCCCGGCCGATGGCGCCGGTGCAAGGGCCGAAACCGCGGGACGTCCCAGAACCGCGGCTTACACCTCGGGCAGATCCTCGGGGCCCTCGACCGGATCGGCCATACGTGGCCGCACCGAAAGCATCCGAACAGCCCCTCGGCGGTCTCGGGCAAGCCGAGGCGTACGTTCGCTGAGGCAAACGGGGTTCCTTCTACCTCGGAAGCCGAGGGAGGGAATCGAACCCCCAGGAAACGGATCTGCAGTCCGTCGCATTAACCATTCTGCCACCTCGGCACGCTTGGGCCGAGGAGGGCCGGGCATAAAGCCCTCGGGTCCGGGAGACCTCGCTCCGGCACGGCCGTCGCATCGGACCGGTCCAACGCCGGTCGGCTCGCGCTGGACATTGGTTCATCTACCGTTCCGGGGCGTGAAACGGGCCGTGGGATCGGTCGACGTCGCGCCGGGACGGCCCACCCGCGCCCAGACCTCGAGAGGCTCCAGGACGCTCGGGGAACTCCGATCCATCTCGCCTCCTCCGGAGCCCGAACGAGCGACGGCCGCGACCCCCGGGACGATCGGGGGCTTCCGACGCAATGCCCGAGGACCGCCGAGCGGTTCCGGGCTCGACCCGTCCGTGGGCCGGAGCCTCCGGGCGATCGCGTGCCGTCGCCCCGGGTCCGGGAGACGCATTCGTGTGACGGTGTCAGCTCGGTCGGGTCCGAGGGCCGGGTGGGAACCCGCGGACCCACCGAGTCAACCGGCGGCGGGGGCCGGTCGATCGGATCGATGCCGGCCCGCGGGTGCCCGTACCTAGATCGGCCGGAGACCGCGGCGTAGCCGTAGCAGCGCGGTGCGGGTCGCGAGGCCCGCCCGCTCGGCCAGGCTCGCCCCCCGCCCGCCGGCGCGCGACGTACCCCGGCGCAGCGCCTCCAGGACGTCGTCGACGGACCGAGCACCGTCCGGAAGGTCGGTGAACGCCCGGCCCAGGTCCGCAAGCCGGTGGGCGTCGCTCCCACCGGTCGATCCGAGGCGGCGGGCCGCGACGACCCGGGCCGCCGCGCGGTTGGTCCGGTCGGAGTTGTGGCCGTTCACCGCTTCCAGGGCGAAGACCGGGACCGACCCGGCCACGCGACGTCCGATGCCATGGCTCCGGCGGAACGGGTGCGACGGAACGGCCTCCCCTCCCCGCGCCCGGATCCACGCGACGGTCTCGGTGACGGGTCGCCGCGCGGGAGGGGCCTCGGGCACGCCGTACGCAAGGAGATGGCCCTCGATCGTCGAGACCTCCACCCCCGGGACCAGGAGGAGATCGGGATGCTGCGCTGCCAGATCGATCAGTTCGGCGTGGCCGCGCACGGTGTTGTGGTCGGTCAGCGCGAGTCCGTTGAGGCCGGCGACACGAGCCTGCCGGACGAGCTGCGCGACGGGAACGTTCGAGTCGGGGGAGTGGTGCGAGTGAACGTGGAGGTCGACGCGAACGGGCACGCTATCGGACCCGGGCCCCGAGCGGCACGTCGTCGGAGGGCCGTATGGCCCGGCCGGGGCCGAACGCGAGGAACTCACCCTCGTCGGCGTCGTCCGAGGCGCGGCAGACCACGCCGACCGTTCCGCTGGGCCACGATCCCCGGACCCGGACCTGTCGACCGCCGACGTCGACGACGGTCGCTCCGTGGGCCGCCGCCTCGCCCGCCCGCCCGATCGAGAGCACTCGGGCGGAGAACTCCTCGTGCGTCACCGGCCGGTCGGCGGGACCCCGCCCCTCCACGAAGGCACCGGGGGGGGTGCCGTCCGGCGGGGCGAGCAGGACGGCGCGGTCGTGCGCCTCCGCGGCGAGCACCATGCCCTGCGACGTGATGCGCCGGATCGTGCGGGGCGCGAGGTTCGAGACGAACACGATCGGCCGGTCGCGCAACGCTTCCTCCGCGTACGACGACCGGAGTCCGGCGACGATCGTCCGCGGCTGCGGTTCGCCCGCGTCCACCTCGAGAACGTAGAGCCGGTCCGCGGAGGGGTGGGTCCGCACCGAGCGGATCACCCCGGCCCGCACGGCGAGCGGGGCGTCGGCGGCGGCCGGCGGATCGCCCGCCTCGGGCTCCGCTCGGGGGAAGAGCGGCCGTATCTCGCCCAGCGGCTGGCCCGCGGGGACGGGCTCGAGCGCGGTCTCCCAGTCGCCGGGGCTCGGCGGTCGGGCGAACCCCAGCATCCGGAACACCTCGGCGCTCGAGAACGGGAGGACGGGGGCGAGCCAGATCGCGATCGCCCTCAGCCGCCAGATCGTCTCGTAGACGGCCCGCGCCCGGTCGTCGTCGGAGCCCTGCCACGGGCGCGCCTCGTGGAACCGCCGGTTCGCCTCGCGGACCTCCTCGAGCGCGAGGTCGAGCGCCTCCTTGAGCCGGACCGCCTCGAACGCCTCGGAGATCTTCCGGTGCGCGAGACGGATCCGGGCCCCGGCGGCGGACGCCGCGTCCGCCGTCCATCCGCTCGGGGGCGACGGCACGCGGCCCGCGTACCGCTCCCGGGCGAGGACGAGGGCCCGCTGCACGAGGTTGCCGTACTGGTTCGCGAGGACCTCCTCCCGCAGCGTGCGGAACTCGTCCCAGTCGAACTCGGTGTCGTGGTTCTCGGGGGCCAGGGCGGCCGCGTAGAACCGGACGACGTCGGGGGGGTAGCTCGCGAGGAGGGACGGCACGAACACGTCGCCGCGCTCGGTCCGGGACTTCGAGACCTTCTTCCCCTCGACGAGGAGCCACTCGTTGGCCGGAACGTCGAATGGGAGACGGTAGCCGCCCAGGCCGATCAGGATCGACGGCCAGACGATCGTGTGGTGGAACTTGTTGTCCTTGCCGACGAAGTAGTACTGGCGGACGGGCTCGCGCGCCTCCCAGAAGCGACGCCAGGCGTCGGGCCGTCCCGCGCGGATCGCCCACTCCTTGGACGCCGAGAGGTAGCCGATCAGCGCCTCGAACCACACGTAGAACCGCTTGGTCGGATAGCCGTCCAGCGGCAGCGGAACGCCCCACTCCAGGTCCCGGGTGATCGGCGTGGGGTGGAGCCCCTCGTCCAGGAAGTTCTCGGCGACGCGTCGCGTGCCGGGCCGCCAGTGCCGCTGCGGGGCCACGTACTCGGCGAGCGACGGCTGGAGGCGGTCGAGCTCCAGGTAGAAGTGCTCCGTCGGGCGGAGCTCGGCCGGGGTGCCGCACAGGGAGCACCGGGGACGGAGGAGAGCTCGGCCCTCGAGCGGTCGGCCGCACCGGTCGCACTCGTCGCCCCGGGCCGACTCGAACCCGCAGTGCGGGCAGGTCCCCACGAGGTACCGGTCGGGCAGGAATCGGAGGTGCTGGGGGCAGTACGGGGCCTCCTCGGTCCGGCGGCGGATGAACCCCCGCTCGAGGAGGGCCAGGAACACCTCCTGGACGGTCCGCTCGTGGACGATCGTCCGCGTCGAGGTGAACAGGTCGAACGAGAACCCGAGCTGCTCGAACGCCGCGCGGTTGACCGCGTCAAACCGCGCGGCGACCTCGGCCGGCGGCCGCCCCTCCTTCTCCGCGGTCACGAGGATCGGCGTGCCGTGCATGTCCGAGCCCGAGACCATCAGGACCTCGTCGCCCCGAAGCCGGTGGTACCGGGCGAAGATGTCGCCGGGGAGGTACGCCCCCGCGAGATGGCCGATGTGGAACGGGCCGTTGGCGTACGGCCAGGCCACCGCGACGAGAACGCGCGCCACCGACCGGCCCCCGGACCCCCCTCGAGCCGGCGCGCGACCTAAGCGTTGCGTCGGGAAACCGATCGGCCGGACCCGCCGCCCGGCCGCTCGCCCGTCGGACCGCGACGCGGAGCGCCGATCCGCGCGGGTCGCCTTTATTGTCGCCGGACGCTCCGGAGCCCCGGATGGCCGCGGGCGAGCCGCCGATGTCCCGTCCCGCCGTGGCAGCGGCGGATGCCGAGATCGGCGCGAAGCATCCGGTGCTCCTCCACGGCTACGTGGTGCTCGTCGACTACATGGGGGACGACGCGGCGATCGTCCAGGCCGCCCGGGTCTCCTACGGACGGGGCACGAAATCGGTCCGGGACGACCGCGGGTTGATTCGGTACCTGATGCGGCACCGGCACACGACCCCGTTCGAGATGGTCGAGTTCAAGTTCCTCGTTAGGCTTCCGATCTTCGTC
>JASHOP010000036.1 GCA_030041075.1 Thermoplasmata archaeon
CGGCCGACGCCGAGGCGCGGGCGATCGTCGCCGACGGCGAGGCGGCGGCCCGGGCCGCGGGGTCGGACGAGGGGCGGCGGCCGAAGGACCAGGCCCCGGCGGTCGTCGCCGCGGTGCTCGGCTCGTTCGCGCCCGACTAGGGGGGCCCGATGGCGCTGCGCCCGGTCCGGATGGCGAAGGTCGGGCTCCTCGGCCTCCGCGACGACGAGGAGCGGACGCTGACCGTCCTCCACGACCTCCGGATCGCCCAGGTCGAGCCGCTCTCCCCGGACGCCCTCGCCCAGCTCGGTCCCGAGCGCGGCTCGGAGACGCTGCGCCGGATCGGCGACGAGACCCTCCGGTTCCGGGGCCTCCGGGCCGCGCTCCCCCCGACCGGAGCCCCCGCCCCCCGCCGGTTCGACTCGGTCGCCGAGATCCTCGCCGCCGCAACGGCCGTCCCGATCGACGGGGAGGTCGGCGCGCTCGAGCGGGAGAGCGACCGCCTCCAGACGGAGGGAAAGTCGGTCGACGACACGCTGGGGCTCCTCGACGCGATCGGGTTCTTCCCCGACCGGCTCTACTATCTCCACTCCGCCCGGTTCGTGACGTTCCTCGGCGAGGCCGACCCCGACTCGTTCGCCCGGCTCCGCGCGACCCTCCCGCCCGGCACCGACGCCCAGTTCCTCCTCGGGCCCCCCGGGCCCGTCCGGCGGTTCCTCCTCGTCGGCCGGAGCGCCGGGAGCGAGGCGCTCGCGACGGCGGCCCAGGCCGGGGGGATCCGGCTCACCCTCGTGCCCGCGCTCGCCGGGACGATCCCCGAGGAGACCCGGCGGCTCGAGGCCCGCCGCGGCGCGATCGCCGCGCGCCGGGCGGAGATCCGCGAGCGACTCGCGGCGATCGCCCGCGACTGGTACCCGGCCGTCGCGGCGATCGACGAGGCGCTCGAGATCGAGAACCGCAAGGCGGAGATCCTGACGAAGCTCGGCGCGAGCCGGACCGTGTTCGCGCTCGAGGCGTGGGTCCCGGCGCGGGACCTCGCCCGCCTGCGCTCCGTGATCGAGGCGGCGACCGACGGCCGCGTCGCCTTCTACGACGTGCCGACGCGGGAGGAGCCACCGACCCTGATGGCGAACCCCCCGGGGGTCCGCCGGTTCGAGTTCTTCGTCCGGTTCTATTCCCTGCCCCAGGCGTCCGAGTGGGACCCGACGCTCGTCTTCTCGATCGTCTTCCCGATCTTCTTCGGGTTCATGCTGGGCGACTGGGGCTACGGCCTCGTGATCCTCCTGATCTCGATCTGGATGATCCGGGGGTTCCCCGGCGCCGGACGGCTGCCCCGGTTCGGGCGGACGTTCGTGAAGCGGATCATGGGACCGAAGGGGATGCAGCAGCTCGCGTGGGCGCTCCTTCCGGGCTGCGCGATCGCGATCGGGCTCGGGCTCTACCTCAACGAGTTCTTCGGCTACCCGCTCCTCCACCTCCTCGTCGGCTACAGCTCGCCGATCGTCCTCACGAGCGCGACCGGGTCGAAGGTCGGCCTCCTCCTCCTCGTCGCCGGCTACATCGGCCTCGCGATGGTGACGTTGGGGTTCCTGTTCGGCGCGCTCAAGGAACACCTCCACCACCGTCCGCGCGGGGTCGTCGCGAAATCCGGCGGGATCCTGTTCGCGTGGGGGATCGCGTTCTTCGGCCTCGCGGCCATCCACCATGCGACCGCCGTCGGCCCCCACCCGATCGTCGTCGTCTGGTACGCCTTCCTCGGGGCCGGGCTCGCGATGCTCCTCGGCGGAGAGGGGCTCCAGATGGGGATGATGGGCCTCATCGAGGTCGTCAGCCACATCCTCTCGTACACCCGGCTGGTCGGGATCCTGCTCGCCAGCGTCATCCTCGCGCTCGTGATCAACACGATCGCGGGCGGCCTCCTCCACGGCGGCACGCTCGTCGGGATCGTCGCCGCCGTCGTCATCCTCGGGGTCGGCCAGTCGTTCAACGTCATCCTGGGGGTGTTCGAGCCGGGGATCCAGGGGGCCCGGCTGATCTTCGTCGAGTACTTCTCGAAGTTCTACTCGGGCAACGGCACGCCGTTCCGCCCGTTCGGGCGCCCCCGGACCCACACGGTCTCGTCGATCGGCGCGGACGGGGCGATCGTCCGGGCGCCGCGGGACTGAACCGGCGGCCCTACAACCGCGGGCCCGCGAGCAGCGGGGCGAGGCGCTCGGGGGAGAGGCCGTAGATCTTCCCGAACGCGATCCGGCGCAGGTCGCCGCGCTCGAGCTCGGCGAGCAGGAGGTAGGTGAAGATCACGGCGAGGGAGAGCGGGTAGGTCCTCAGGCGCTTCAGCTCGGCGAGGGCCCGGTCGCGCTGCACGACCGCCTCGTAGCCCGTGAGGGTGGCGAGGCTCGCGAACTCCGCGGTCCCCTCGCCGATCGAGGGGAACGCGCCGGCGAACCGCTCGGCGAGCTCCGGGACGGTCCGCGCGCCCAGGAGCTCGGGAGCCTGCGCGACCGGGATCGTCCCGCCCTCGAGCCAGCGGGCGAGGACGTCGTCGGGCGCGACCTCGGCGGCCTTCGCCTTGAGGAGGAGGAGCGCGTTCCGGGCGTCGATCTCGCTCGCGAGGAGGCTCCGGACGACCCACTCGTCGCCCTGGAAGAACCGCGCCGCCTCGAGCACGCGGCGGTAGTAGTCGCGGTCGAGGGCGAGGAGGATCGGGAAGATGTCGCGCGTCCGCTCGAACGCGTCCAGGAGCGGGAGCACCGTCGCCCCGTAGCCGTGCTGGGCGAGGGCGGCGACGGTCGCCTCGAGCGTCGGCTGGCCGAGGAGGAGACGGAAGTCGTCGAGGGTCATCACCCCCGAGTAGAGGCCCGCGGGGATCTCGCGGCTCGACACGAGGTGGTCCTCGGTCTCGGTCACCGGCCGGCCGTGCGCCTTCGAGCTCAGGATCAACTCGATGTTCTGGATGTCCCAGCGGCCGAGGTAGGCCGCGATCACCGGCCGGCCCGCGAACGGGGTCGCGTCGTAGGCGTGGCGGTTCCGCCGCACGAACGTCCGGTTGATCGCGATCTCGAGCATCGACGGGCCCGGATGCGTCGTGCGGGCGCGCGCGATGTCGTCGGCGTACGGGGTCGTCTCGAGGACCTTCGCAAGGTCGTTCGGGTCTTTCGCCGCGAGGAGGGTCGCGTACATCTCCTTCGGCAGGAACGCCGGGAACTCGGGCTTCAGGCGACCGAGCGCGCTCGCGTACGGGGAAGCCGCCATCGCCGGGGCCCTACGCGAGGAGCTTGCGGACCCGGTCCCCGCGCAGCCGAAGGAGCTCGTCGAACGAGAGGTCGAGCCGGCGCCGCCCGTCGGGGGTCTCCGCGACCAGTCCGCCCAGGATCGGGCGCGCCGTCGGGTCGAACGATCGGCCGGCAAGCTTCGCGAGCGCTCCCGCATCCTCCCGCCGGCCGCTCACGCGCACCGAGTCGCCGAGCTCGGACCGGGCCGCTCGGAGCATCGCCCGGAGCGTCGCCGGATACTCGGGCGCGTCGGTGAAGTCGCGCAGGACGTCCCGCGTCTCCTTCAGCGCGGCCGTGAGGCGCGCCTCGCGGGCGCCGTAGAGGAGCTTGCGGGAGGCGAGCTGGGCGGCGGCGACGCGCTGGGCCCGCTCCCGGGCGACCTCGACGGCCGTCGCGCGCTGGGCCGCCTCGCGGATCGCGGCGACCCGCGCCCCGCGCTCCGCGTCGATCTTCGACTCCTCGGCGGCCCGCCCGGAGGCGATCGACTCGAACTCCGCCTCGCCGCGGCGGCGGATCTCCTCGACGAGGCTCTCGAGCGACATCCCCGGGGCGCGGCGGACTAAAGGATGCCGAGCAGGAGGATGATCCCGAGCACGAAGCCGATGATCCAGAGCGTCTCGGGGATGACGAAGAAGAAGAGGACGTTGCCGAACTTCTCGGGCTTCTCGGCGATGATCCCCATGCCGGCGGCGCCGATGCCGGACTGGGCCATGCCGGTCCCGATCAGACCGCCGGCGATCGCGATCCCGGCGGCGAGCGTGGCGTAGTCGCTGGGCATCGAGGATCCACCGCGCGGGGCGAACAGGGTTCGGTATATAACCGTCCCCCGGCCGGCCGCCGGGAAACGGCTCCGGGAAGGGGGCGGCCGGCGGGCGCGACGGCTCAGGACAGGAAGTCCGTGAAGTCCGACGTGACGCTCGCCTGGGTGCTCTTCGACCAGCCGTACGTGGCCGCCTCGAACGCGGGCGAGGCGCCGGCGGCCTTGACGAGGAGCGCCATCAACCACCACGCCTGGGACTGGACGGTCTGCCACGGGTCCCCGCCGCTCGGAGCGGCGGTCTCGTTGTGCACGGAGTTCTTGACCGCGAGATCCCCGCCGTCCGCTCCGTCCGCCCACGCGGCGAGGTCCTCGGGGCTGTAGAGCGAACCGACGTGGAGGTATTGCCCGCCGATCACGACGAACGGTATGCCGGTCTCGTACGCCGCGACGTACGCCTGCTGGTAGCAGCTCGACGTCGTCGGGGCGGCGCCGTCGACCCCGCCGGTGTACTCCGCGACCTCGACCGCGACCGTCGCCGAGGAGGTCGCGTCCTCCAGCACGACCTCGGGGGTGTTCTTGTACGGCTCGGCGGACGCGCTGCTCGAGTACTCCGAGAACGCCGAGCCCGGGACCGAACCCCCGAACGACGAGATCGCCTTCCAGATCGCCCAGCTGCTCGCGGAGCAGTACGGACACCAGACCGCCCCGTAGAAGAACAGCACCGGCTTTCCGTCGACCTGCCAGGGCGAGGCGTGGACCTGCTCCCAGCCGGAGACGTTCGCCGGCTCGCTCATCGCGGTCAGCGACGCCGCCGACGGAAGGTACGGGCACCCGAACGCGACCACGCCGGTGAGGCCGATGAGGCCCGAGACGACCAGCCCCAGGACGACCCCTCCGATCACGGTCTTGCGGTAGACCGACGACCACCGCCGGCCGGGGGCGGTGCGCCAGAGCCCGAACGCGAGGGCGAACGCCAGACCGGCGAGGACGAGGCCGAGGTAGGGGAGCGCCGGGAGGAGCACGCCGACCGGCGACGGGAGGAAGTAGGCGAGAGCGAACCAGACCCCGACCCCGGGGACCGCCACGTAGCCGACGCGCAACCACCCCCACGGGGCCGGGTTCGCGGCAGCCCCCGGGGTTCCGCCGGCGGAGGGGGACGTCGGACGTGTCCTTGAGCGGTTTCGCCGGTAGAGCGCCCGCAGGGCCCGTCCGGGGTCGCCGGCGGAGGCGTCGGCGTGGAATCCGACCTTCGGATCCCCCGCGATCCTATCCCAGTCCCACCCCCGGGATCGAAGCTCCTCCACGCGGTCCCAATCGACCATCGACTACCGACCTTCCCCCGCGTCGATCCCGACGGCCCGGGCCCCCGGGCGGCGGGATCGCTCGCGGTCCGGCGGCGCGGGGTGCCGTCCCGTGCCGGGGTCGGCGCCGGCCGCGACGGGAGGGGGAGGCGTCCGTGCCTCCGGAACCGGGCGGGGTCCCAGTCGGTCAGGCGGCATCGGCGTCGGGCTCCTCGGGCGCGTCCTCCTCCTCGCCGAGGCGCCGCGCGCGGGTCGTCCGCGCGAGCGCGATCGCCAGCACCCACACGATCCCGCCGAACAGGTAGGCCGTGACGCAGACGGGACAGAGCGCATGGATCTCCCCCAGCTCGACGTAGAGGAGATAGAGCGAGAGGGCGACCCCCGCGGTCGCCAGGGTCAGCAGCGCGTACGCCGCGCGGAGGTCCCGCGGGCGCTTCTCGGCGACGCCGGCGGTTCCGAGCAGGGCGACGAACCCCCCGATCCCCCAGAGGAAGTCCGGGACCCCGAGCGTCGTCGTCCGCCCGCTCTGGTCGACGTACGAGCAGGAGAAGAACGAGTTGACGGAGCAGATCGCCCGGAGCGACGCGTCGAAGAACTCGGCCGCCGCGAAGAACGACACGACCAGGCCGATCCCGGCGGCCAGGTAGATCGCCGAGCGGAGGGTGCGCGTGCGCATCGGCGGATCAGGAGGCGATGCTGGCCAGGTCGGCCGTCACGTTCTGGACGGTCTCGGTGCTCCACTTGGGGACCCCCGGATACGCCGCGAGCGTCGTGACGCTCAGCCCCGTCGCCTTCACGAGGTACGCCATGATCCACCACGCGGCGTCCCGGACGTACGTCCACGCCGAGCCGGTCGTGTTGTTCTCGTTCTGGACCGAGCTCTTGACGGACGCATCCCCGGTCTTCTCCCACGAGACCAGGTTGGCCGGATCGACGAACGTCGACCCGTCGTGCACGTACTGGCCGTTGACGACCCCGAACGGGATCGATCCCCCACTGTACGCCGCCACGTACGCGAGTTGATAGCAACTCGAGGTCGCGGGCGAGGTCCCCTCGACGCCGGAGGTGTCCTCGCTGACCTGGAACGCGATCGTCGCCGAGTTGATCGTGATCCCGGCCAGGACGACCTCGGGAGTGCTCGGGTCGACGTCGGTCGAGCTCGAATAATCGCCGAAGACCGCGCCCGACACCGTGCCGAACGCGGTGAGCGCCTTCCAGATCGCCCAGCTGCTCGCGGAGCAGTACGGGCACCAGGTCGCGCCGTAGAAGTAGAGGATCGGCTTGCCGTTCTCCTGCCACGCGGACATGTGGCCGGCCGCCCAGCCGCTCGGCTCGCTCGTCAGCGCACTCGCGGGCGGGAGGTACGGGCACCCGAAGATCAGGGCCCCCGCGAGGCCGATCGCCCCTCCGACGACCAGTCCGAGGACGATCCCCCCGATGACGGTCCCCCGCAGGATGGGGGACCACCGGCGCCCGTGCGTCGACCGCCACAGCGCGAACAGGAGGAGGAAAGCGACCACGGCCAGCGCCAGCCCCAGCCACGGGATCGCCGGAACGAGGATCCCGACCGGCGACGGGGCGACGTAGGCCAAAAGGAACCAGACGGCGACGACCGGAACGACGAGATATCCGATCCGGATCAGGGACCATCGGCCGTCGCCCCCCGCCCCGAACCGACGCGCGGCGGCCGGTGCGGACGGTCTCCGCCGTCCCCGGGAGCCGCTGCGGTGGTAGAGCGCGCGCAGCGCCCGGCCCGGGTCGCCCGCCGAGGCGTCGGCATGGAAGCCGACCTTGGGGTCGCCGGCGATCTCGTCCCATCCCAGGCCCCGGGACCTGAGCTCCTCGACCCGGTCCCAGTCGACCATCGCCGGACGAACGGAGCGCCCCTTTTCCCTTTTATCCCCGCGAGGCGGCGCGCGGGCCGGGGTGCCGGTCCACCGGGAACCCGGCGGGCGACCGGCCGGCTTTTACCCCGCGCCGGCCAACGGGGCGCGTGCGCGTGACGTTTCTCGGAACGGCCGGCTCGTGGCCGACCAAGGAGCGGTCGGCGAGCGCGGTCGCCCTCGACCTCGAGCGGGAGCTGATCCTCCTCGACTGCGGCGAGGGGACCCAGCGCCAGTTCTTCCGGTCGAGCGCCTCGTTCATGCGGGTCCGGCGGGTTTTCATCACCCACTTCCACGGCGACCACTTCCTCGGTCTTCCGGGACTGATCCAGAGCATGGGCCTCAACCACCGCACGGAACCGCTCGACGTCTACGGTCCCCCGGACGCGGAGGAGATGGTCGGACGCGCGCTCAAGATGGGCTACTTCACCCTCCGCTTCCCGGTCGCGATCCACCCCGTCTCCCCGGGGACCACGGTCGAGCTCGAAGGCTACCGGGTCCGCACCGCTGCAGCCGAGCATCCGGTCCCCGCGCTCGCGTACCGCGTCGAGGAGGGGGCGAAGCGGGGACGGTTCGACGGACCGCGGGCGCGCGAACTCGGCCTGCGGGGCCGGGATTTCGCCCGGCTCGAGGCCGGCGAGGAGGTACGGGTCGCCGATCGCGTCGTCCGGCCGGACGATGTGATCGGCCCGCCCCGTCCGGGCCGCTCGGTCGTCTACTCCGGCGACACGGCGCCGTCGGAGGCCGTACGCCGCCTCGCGGACCGCGCGAACCTCCTCGTCCACGAGGCGACCGCCGCCCGGGAGATCGAGAAGGAGGCGAACGACTGGGGCCACTCGTCGGCGCGCCAGGCCGCCGAGTGCGCCCGCGTCGCCGGAGTGGGGGCGCTCTTCCTCACGCACTTCTCCGCTCGGTACAAGGAGCTCGAACCGCTCGAGGAGGAGGCCCGGATCGTCTTCCCGGGCTCGACCGCCGCGCGGGACCTCCTCGACCACCTGATCCTCCAGCCATGATCCGCGCCGACCTGATCGTGCGGGACGTCGCCGAGGTCGCGACGCTCGCGCGGGGGCCCGTGCCCCGGGTCGGCGCGGCGATGGGCGAGCTCTCGCGGG
>JASHOP010000037.1 GCA_030041075.1 Thermoplasmata archaeon
TCGGGCGGCGGCTCGCGGAGCTGCCGTCGCGCCTGACCGTGGTCGCGGTGCCGGGGAACCACGACGCGGTCTGCCCCGCCGAGCCCCAGCCGGCGATCCCCCCGAACCTCGCCCACGACCTCCCGAAGAACGTCCGGCTGCTCCCGAACCCGTCGACGTTCGCCCTCGGAGGAACGGTCGTGGCGGCGTACCACGGCCGCGGCTTCGACGACCTCATCCCGGCGATCCCCGGCGCCTCGTACGCCCGTCCGACGGAGGTGATGCGCCGGATGCTCCAGATGCGCCACCTCGCCCCGATCTATGGCGACCGCACGCCGCTCGCCCCGCTCGACCGGGACGGCCTCGTGATCGACCCCGTGCCGGACATCCTCGTGACGGGGCATCTGCACACCTACGGGGCGGACCGGTATCGCGGGGTCCTCCTGCTGAACGCCTCGGCGTGGCAGGCCGAGACCGAGTACCAAAGGATGCGCAACATCACCCCGGTCCCCGCCCGCGCCGCGGTGGTCGACCTCGGCACCCTCGGGCTCGTGACCCTCGACTGCTCCGGCGGTGAGGCGGTGGTCGGGGACGGGGAAGCGTGAGCCCGTACCCGGTCGAGCCGGCGCGCGCGGCCGGTCCGATGCGCCTCGTCCTGAGCGCCTATCCCACGCGGGACGTCGCGCTCGCCGCCATCGCCGGGGCCCTCGCGCGGAGGCTGATCGCGTGCGCCAACCTCACGGCCGTGGAGTCGCGCTACTGGTGGGACGGGAAGGTCGAGACGGCCGACGAGGTGCTGGTGGTCTACAAGACGGTCCCGAAGCGGGTCGGGGCGCTGTTCCGGTTCGTGCGCGAGACCCACCCGTACCGGGTGCCGGAGGTGATCGAGGTCGACGTGCCGCGGGTCGAACCCGCCTACCTCGCGTACCTCGGCGCCACGCTCGACCCGAGCTCCGCGGCGCCGCCGCGGGGGCGCCACGCTAGGCGTCGGGGAGCACCGCGAGCCCCGGCAGCTCGGCACCCTCGACGAACTCGAGGGAGGCTCCGCCGCCGGTCGAGATGAACTGGAAGACGGTCGCCACACCCAGGTCGGCGGCAACGCGGGCGGTGTCGCCCCCCGCCGCGACGTGAAAGCCGGGGATCCCGGCGAGCTGCCCGATCACGTCCCGGGTCCCCCCGGCGAACCGGGGATCCTCGGCGAGGCCGAGCGGCCCGTTCCAGAAGACCGTCTTCGAACCGGCGAGCGCCCGGGCGAACTTCTCCCGCGTCGCCGGACCGATGTCGCGGGCGACGGCGTCGGCCGGGAGAGCGTCGGTGGGGTGCACGCTGGGTGCCTCCCCGGCGGGACGCTCCACGACGAGGTCCGACGGCAGGACGACCTGCGTGCGGGACGATCCGGCCCGGGCGAGGAGCTCGTCGACCGCGCGCTCGAGGCCGGGCTCGATCGGGGTCGCGCCGAGCCGGGCTCCCTGGGCCGCGAGGAACGGGAACGCGAGGGCGCCCCCGATCAGGAGGCTGTCGGCGCGGCCGACGAGGCTCGCGAGCAGCGGAAGCTTGTCCGCGACCTTCGCGCCCCCCACGACGACGGCGTACGGCCGCTCGGGCGCGTCGACGAGGCGCGACAGCTCGCGGATCTCCCGTTCGACCAGGAGGCCCGCGAACGACGGGAGGTGCTGGGGGATCCCGACCGTCGAGGCGTGGGCGCGGTGAACGGTCCCGAACGCCTCCTCCACGAACAGCTCGCCCAGCCGCGAGAGCTGGCCCGCGAAGCCGGGGTCGTTCGTCTCCTCGCCCGCGTGGAATCGAAGGTTCTCGAGCAGGAGGAACTCGCCGTTCCCCAGGCGGACGGAGAGCTCGATCGCCTGGATTCCGACCGCGTCGTCGGCGAGCGGGACCGGCTGGCCGAGGATCGCGCTCAGGCGGTGGGCGACGGGTCGGAGCGAGTAGCGGGGGTCGCGGACCCCGCCCGGCCGCCCGAGGTGGGTGAGGAGGATCGTGCGCGCCCCCGCGGCCCTAAGGTGGTTGAGTGTGGGCAGGGCCTCCACGATCCGACGGTCGTCGGCCACGCCGCCGCGGCCGTCCAGGGGAACGTTGAAGTCGACGCGCACGAGGACCCGTCGGCCGCGCACCGGCGCCGAACCGATGCCTCGCTTCGCCTTCATCCCGGCGGCGCGAGGGACCGGACGGTATCATCCTTGCGGAGCGGCGGCCCGCCGCCGGATCGCGAGGGCCGCGACGCGGGTGCGGGGCAGGTCGATCCCGTGGCGCGCGCCGATCCCGAGGATCTCCCCGAGGATGGCGTCGACCTCGGTCGGCCGGCCCCGGTCGAGGTCCTGGAGCATGCTCGAGCGGTTCTCGGCGGTCGAGGAGACGATCCGGTCGAAGTCCGCCTCCGCCTCCTCCTCCGGGATCGCGAATCCTTCCGCGCGTGCGACCGCGACCGCCTCGCGGAGCAGGCCCACCGCCTCCTCGCGCAGGGACCCGGACCCGAGCCGGCCGTTCGGCACTCCGTGGAGCGCGGTCACCGGGTTGATCGCCGCGTTCACGACGACCTTTCGCCAGATCTCACGGTCGAACGCGTCCGAGTACCGGACCGAGAATCCGGCTCCGCGGAGGAGCTCGCCGAACCGCTCGATGACGCCTCCCCGGGCGCCGCGACCGACCGGCGAGGGAAGGATCACGTCCCCGGTCCCCGATGCCCGGACGGCGCCGGGCCCGACCGATGTGGCGGGCACCGAGTGCACGGCCCGGACGACCCAGTCGACCGGACGGGTCCACCCCGCCGCGCGCAGCGCGTCGAGCGCCCGGGGCTCGACACCGAGGCCGTTCTGCGTGAGGAGCGTCGGCGTCGGCGCGAACGTCCGGCCGAGCATCTTTCCCGACGCGTCGAGGTCGAACGTCTTGACCGTGAGGATCACGACGTCGGCCGGTCCGGCCGAGGCGAGGTCCGAGGTCGCCCCCAGCCGGAACGTTCCGGCGCCGTCCCCGGTGACGAGGAGGCCTCGCTCCCGGACCGCCCGCATGGGCTCCGGGCGGCCGACGAGCGTCACGCGGTGGCCCGCGGCAGCGAGCCGAGCCCCGAACAGGCTGCCCACGGCCCCCGCGCCGAGGACGACGACGTTCACGATCGGTCGACGCTCAGCCCATCCGGCGGACCAGCTGGGAGAGTCCGGGCGGTCGCCCCAGGTCCCGCCGGAATAGTGCGAGCAGGCCCTCGTAGTAGCGGACCTGCTCCCGCGCCTGCCGGACCTTAAGGCTCAGGTACGCCTCCTCCCGCTGGAGCACGTCGAGCTCGACGAGGAGCTGCTTCTGGAATCCCTCGAGGTGCTCGATCCTATCGGATAACCGGCCTCTGCGACGCACTGCTCACCTCGGACGTCGGGAATCGGGAAACGACCGTGACCAAGGAGTCGGAGGCGACGCGGAGATGGGAGAGCTCCTTCCGCAGCCGACGCAGTCGGGTCTCGAGCCGACGCCGTCGCTCGTGGATCTCCGCGAGCGACCGCTCGAGCACGTCCAACCGGTGACGCCACTTGTCGCGCTCCTGGACCCCCTGGAGCACGGAGCCGACGTCGACCATCGCCGCCGGGACGGGGCAATGGGTCAATCAATCTTTCGCCCGACCCCGCGCCGGGCGGGCATCTTTAAGGTCGGCGGCGGGTGCTTCCTCGCGGAGGGACCGGATGAACGTCCTCGGCAGGATCGCGGTGCTCGGGGCCGGGAACATCGGCGGTTCGCTCGCGCAGCGGCTCGCCGAGATGGACGTCGCCCGCGAGGTCGTGCTGTTCGACATCATCGAGGGGCTTCCCGAGGGCAAGGCGCTCGACATCCAGCAGTCCGCCCCGATCCTCGGGTTCTCCACGAGGGTCCTCGGGACAACGTCCCTCGACGCGATCGCGGGCGCGGAGATCGTCGTCGAGACGGCGGGCCTCGCCCGCAAGCCCGGGATGAGCCGCTCCGACCTCCTCGCCAAGAACGCGGCGATCGTCCAGGGCCACGCGGAGGCGGTCCGGGCGAAGGCACCCGAAGCGGTCTGCATCGTCGTGACGAACCCGGTCGACGTGATGACCTACTACTTCCGCGAGAGGAGCGGACTGCCGGCGCCCCGAGTGTTCGGCGAGTCGGGGACCCTCGACACCGCGCGGTTCCGATGGTTCGTCGCGGAGGCGCTGGGCGTCGCGCCCCGGGACGTGACCGGCTTTGTCCTCGGCACGCACGGGGACACGATGGTCCCGATCCTATCCCTGACGAGCGTCTCCGGCGTGCCGCTCTCGCGGCTCCTTCCTCCCGACCGGCTGGCCGCGATCGTGGAGCGGACGAAGCAGGGCGGGGCGGAGATCGTGAACCTCCTCAAGACCGGCAGCGCCTACTACGCGCCGACGGCCAGCCAGGCCGAGCTCGTCCGGGCCGTCGCGCTCGACGAGCACCGCCTTCTGTCCGCGTCGGCGCAT
The DNA here is from genome assembly GCA_030041075.1 of Thermoplasmata archaeon. Classification (GTDB taxonomy): domain Archaea; phylum Thermoplasmatota; class Thermoplasmata; order Lutacidiplasmatales; family UBA184; genus Lutacidiplasma. Next base: position 4,431 of record JASHOP010000037.1, read on the forward strand.
CTCGACGGCGCGTTCGGCGAGCGGGACGTGTACATCGGCGCGCCCGTCGTCCTCGGGCGGGCGGGGATCGAGCGGGTGGTCGAGATCGACCTGACCCCCGCCGAGCGGACCGCGTTCGCCGCGAGCGTCGCCGCGGTCCGCTCGGACCTCGCGATCCTCGCGAAGCTTCCAGCCCCGACCGTTCCGAGGTGACGACCCTGGTCGCGGTCCCGTCGAGCGAGCCGGGCTCCGGGTTCCTCGAGATCAAGCGCCGGCTGGGGACGCTCCGCTATACGACCGACTCGAAGGACCACGCGCACATCACGACCCGGCCCGAGATCTGCGCGAAGTGTCCCCACTCGTTCTGCACGTTCGTCTGCCCCGCGAAGTGCTACGAGCGTATCGAGGGCCGGCTCGTCTTCCGCTACGAGGACTGCGTCGAGTGCGGGGCGTGCGACATCGCATGCGACCAGGGCTCGGTCACCTGGAAGCTTCCCCGCGGGCCGTACGGGGTCCGCTTCGCCTACGGCTAGCGTCGACGGGCGGGACCGGGCCCGGAACCTCGCTCCGGCCCTCCCGGCCGCGCGTCGCATCGTTCCACTCGACGCACAGGTTAAAACCCCCGGCCCGGGCTCCTGGGGTCGGAGCTCCCCGGCCCACGTCCGCAACGACCTCGCCCGAAACCCCGCTCCTGTTTCCGTATCGGGTGCGGCCGGGCCAGGCGTCGATCCTCCGCGAGGTCGCGGAGCTGGGCCGGCGCGGGGGGCCGCTCCTCGTCAACGCCCCGACCGGGAGCGGGAAGACGGTGGCGACCCTGGCGCCGCTCATCGAGCACGCCGAGGCCGCGGGCCACCGCGTCCTCTACCTCGTGCGCACCCACGCCCAGGAGGTCCAGGTGCTGCGGGAGACGCAGGCGATCGGCCTCCGGCTCGACCGGCCCGTCCTCGCGGTGGGCCTCGCGGGGCGGGCGCGTCGATGCTTCCTGCTCGAGAACGTCAACGAGGTGAAGGTCGCCACCGCCGAGGAGCACGGGAAGCTTTGCGCCGACCGTAAGCGCGCGACGGACCGGGCGTTCCAGGGGGCCGCGCCCGTCACGCCGCCGACCGAGCTGCCCGAGAACGGGGAGATCGACCTCACCGACCTCGACGGGTGCCCTTACTACGCTCGCGTGCTCCAATCCGACCTCGAGGGTCTCGTCGATAGGTTCCGCGCGAAGCCGACGCTCCCGTCCGAGTTCGAGGAGTTCTGCCGCGAGGAGAACCTGTGCGCGTACGAGCTCTCGAAGCTTCTCGTTCGGCCCGCCCGTCTCGTGACGGCTCCGTACGCCTTCTTCTTCCACCCCCACATCCGCCGATCGCTTTTCCAGTGGATGGGCTGTCCACCGGACGCGGTCGACCTCGTCGTCGACGAGGCCCACAACCTCCCGAGCCACCTCCGCGACCTCGAGACGGTCTCGCTGCCCCAGGAGTCGGTCCGGCGCGCGCTCTCCGAGCTCGGGGACCGGGGGGACTTCCAGCTGCCCGAGGGCCCGAGCGCAACCCGGTTCTTCGAGATCCTCAGCGCCGCGATCGAGGAGCTCGTCCAGGCGCTCGTCCGCGAGGACGACGCGGTCCTCCCCGACGGCATCTTCGAGGACGCCCTGCTGACCGCGGTCGGAGGGACCTCGCACCGGCTCGACACGTGGCTCGGCGCGCTCGCCACCTGGGGGGAGAACCTCAAGGACGAGAAGCGGCGGGAGCGGAAGCTTCCGCGCTCTTGGGTCGCCACCGTCGCCCTCACCCTCCTGTCGTGGCCGAGGCTCGAGGCGCCGGGGTATGCGAAGGTCGTGACCCGGCTTCCGCGCCCGGCGCTCGAGGCGTACTGCCTGGACGCCTCGGTCGCGGCGCGGCCGATCCTCGACTGCCACCTCTCCGTCCACCTCTCGGGAACGCTCGCCCCGCTCGGGGAGTACCGGGACTCGCTGGGCCTGGGCCCGGAGACCCGGACCTTGGACGTGCCGTCGCACTTCCCGTCCGAGAACCGCAAGATCCTCTACGACCCGGGCGTCACCACCCAGTACGAGGAACTGAAGAACGACCCGCGCGCTGTCCAGAGGCTCTCCGACCGGCTCGCGGAGGTGCTCCAGTGCCTGCCCGTCAAGACCGCCGTGTTCTTCCCGAGCTACGACCTCCAGCAGAAGGTCCTGGACGCGGGCCTCCAGTCGCAGCTGCCGGGCAACCACTACATCGAGTACTCGAAGGTCCCGATCGCCGACCTGTGGCGCTCGATCGAGGGATGGAAGAAGGACCCGGAAGGGACGGTGCTCCTCGGCGTCGCCGGCGGCCGTCTCGCGGAAGGGATCGACTACCCCGACGACGAGCTCGAGGCGGTGGTGCTGGTCGGGATCCCGTACCCGAGGCCGACCGCGAAGCGGGCCGCGCTCAAGGCGTTCCTCGACCGCTCGACCGGCGGGAAAGGGTGGGAGTACTCGGTGCGGGCTCCGGCCCAGCGCGCGATCCTCCAGGCGTGCGGGCGCCTGATCCGCTCGGAGAACGACCGGGGGATCGCGATCCTCCTCGACCGGCGCGCGATCCAGTTCGAGGACTGCCTCCCCGGGCTTGAACCGGTCGGGGACCTCGCGAGGACGGCTCGAGCGTTCTTTGGCCGACGCGCCCGGTGGTCCCGTACCGCGAGCGCGTCGCCGGGCGCCGCCCGTCCGGCGACCTCCCCGTCCGAGAAGCCGACCTGAACCGGGGTGCGCGGTACGCCCGCGGCGGCCCGCCACGGCCGGTCTCCGCCGTCACGCCCGCGGTCCGACGGAGCCGTAAAATAGCGGTCGACCTGTCGCGCCCCGTCCGGCGACGCGGGCGTTCGCGGACGAACGGTTCGCCGTGGGGGCGCGACGGACGATGGACGGTCTCGAGCAGTACGTACGGACCTACGTCCGCGACACGGAGACCGCGCTCGACGCGCCGTATCTCCTCGCCGGCCTGCGCGAGGTCGTCCCACGGCTCCTTAAGGCCCGCGCGGAGGGCCGCACGGTGTTCTTCTTCGGCAACGGCGGGAGCGCCGCGACCTCGAGCCACATGGCCCAGGACCTGGGCAAGCTGACGATCGTCGGCTCGAAGCCGCGGTTCCGCACGCTCTCGCTCGCCGACCCGCTCCCGCTCATCCTCGCGTGGGCGAACGACGCGAGCTACGCCGAGGTGTTCGCCGAGCAGGTGAAGAGCCACGGGCGCCCGGGCGACGTCGCGATCGGGATCTCGGGAAGCGGCAACTCGCCGAACGTCCTGCGGGCCCTCGAGGAGGCACGCCGGACCGGGATGACGACCGTCGGGCTGATCGGCATGGGCGGCGGGAAGATGAAGGCCCTGTGCGACGTCTCGATCGTGGTCCCGTCGGGCAACATGCAGCACATCGAGGACGTCCACCACATCGTCCTCCACCTCCTGACCGCGTACCTGCGGGACGAACACCCCCCGCCGGACGGATGACGATCAGCGTCAAGGACTACATGGTGCTCGAGGTCGAGCACATCCCGGCCACGACGAGCGTCGGCGAGGCGATCCGGCGCCTGATGCGGAGCCGCCACCACGGGTTCCCGGTCACGGACGACCGGGGCCGCCTGGTCGGCTTCGTGAGCGC
>JASHOP010000038.1 GCA_030041075.1 Thermoplasmata archaeon
CCTGCCACTTCCAGAGGGCATACCGACTGACCCGGAACGCTCGGGCGACCTTCGCGACCGGAGTGCCCTGACGGAGGAGGCGGAGCGCGGCGCGCTTGACGTCGGCGGAGGCGGTGCGGTGCCCCCGCGTTCGGCCCACAAAGGGTCGTGGTCGAGGCTAGTTAAGTAGATTTCCTTCGACCAGTGTCATTAGTGTAGGGATCTTGGCGTACACTGGCTGCGTTACCGGCCCAGCTCTCGGCGAGGAGACCTTTTGGACTCCATTTAGCCTGACCAATGCACCCTATCTGGGTTCCACCCAGTATACGGCAAGGTTCACCGTTTACGAGACGCTTCACTCGACAGAGCCCACTTACGTCGATTTGAGTGCTGGCGTCCTATCCGTGGGAAACATCTCCACCGGCTACTTCGAGACGCAGAACTGGACCCTCTTCGCACAGTCCAACGAGTCTCGAGCCGGACTCGGGCTCAACCACCCGTGTTCTTCCAAGTACGCGGCTATGCCTTCCGCGCCCGACTTCGACGTATCGGTCGACGGAGTTCCGCTTCAAGGGCCGGGAAACACGACCAACATCAACGAACCTACGACTTTCAATTACTCAGGACCCCAACCTCCTGCAGTGTTCGATAACAGCTACGAGGTCGGAAATCTACCCCCGGTTTCAACGTGCGGTTTGCCCGCACAGCAACTCAGTTTCAAATCTACCGGGTTCGATATCTCCCTTACGTTCTTGTATCGTGGGGAACCCGTAACGACCGTTGTTCCGATAGCCTCGGAGGAGACCTACACGTACTATTTCCCCGCGAATGCGGGCACATGGTTCGTGGACAACCTCCAAGCCTCGTCCGGACTAACTGGACCTGGGTTTGCTTTTGACTGGGAACCGTGCTAGTGGGGCGTCGCTAACGGATGGCCAATTATCCGACTCTCGAGCCGGTCGGCGAGGGGAGCTTGGAGTCGCGCCCGAATCTTTCGTACCTTGCGTAGGATCTCTCCCGCGCTCTTGGTCCAGATCCAGGGCTTGGCTCGTCCGTTCGAAACCTCCACGTAGTCGTTGATTGCGGCCCGCAATTCGGCGACACTCCGGAAGCTTCCTCGGGCGAGTGCCTTCCTTTGGAGGTGCCCGAGCCAGCTCTCAACCATGTTCATCCACGAGGAACCCGTCGGAACAACGTGGAAGGTGAACCGCGGATGCCGGCGCAGCCACCGCTTCACCTCCGGAGTCGTATGGGCGCTGAGATCACACCGGGGGAACCCCGACCGGACCCCGGCGCTCGGGAAGGCCGAACAAGCGTCGGGCGTTCCCGCCGAGGATCGCGTCCCGGTCCTCGGGAGGAAGGTCGAGACGCTCGATGAGCGCGACCGCGGTGCCCAGCTCCTCGAGCGGCCAGTCGGAGCCGTAGAGGAACCGCTCCGGCGAGCCGACGGTGACGATCGCGTCCCTGAGGCGCGCCCGGCACAGCTCGACCGCCCGGGCGAAGTACGGCGCGGTCGGGGGCCCGAGGAGGCCGGAGGTGTCGGCGTAGACGTTCGGGTTCTTGTAGACGACCTCGGCCGCCTCCTCGACCCAGGGGTTGCCGAGGTGGCAGAGGACGAACCGCACGTCCCGGTACCGCCCGGCGACCTCGTCGACCTCGATCGGCCGGGCGTACTTGAGGAGCCCCCGCCCCTCGAGGGTGTCGCCCTGGTGGATCAGCACCGGGAGGCCCTCGCGTCGGGCGAACTGGTAGACCGGGTCGAGCCGCGGGTCGGACGGGTAGAACGCGAGGTACCCGGGGAACAGCTTGATCCCGGCGAGCTCGGGCTCCGTCGCGATCGCGCGCAGCGCCTCCGCGACCGACGCCTCGCCGCGCGTCGGGTCGACCGTTGCGACGGGGAGGAGGCGGCCGCCGCTCGCGACGAACGAGCTCCGCCCCTCGTCCAGCGCCTCGCGCGTCGACGGCGCCTGGAAGATCTGGATCGCCAGCCCGAACTCGATGCCGTGGCGGTCCATCTCTTCGAGAAGCCCCGGGACCGAGTAGTCGAGGTCCGGCCGGTAGCCCGTCTCCCGGATCCGGGGCCACCACCGGCTCAGGTGGAGGTGGGCGTCCACGCGGCCGGCGGGCGGGTGCGTCAGCCCCACGCCCGACGCAGGAGTTCCCGCGGGCTTAATCTCTCGCGCCGGGCAGGCTCATTAGGACCCTCGCCGGTTCCGGAGGCGGCGTCGATGACGAAGGCGTCCGACTGGCTGAGCTTCCCCGACGCGCCGCGGATCGTCGTTCCGCCGCCGGGCCCCCGGTCACGGGAGCTCTTGGCGAACCAGGCGCGGCTCGAGACGGAGGCGGTGGCGTACCCGCATTATTTCCCGATCGCGCCCCGGGTGGCGAAGGGCGCCACGATCGAGGACGTGGACGGCAACCGGTTCGTCGATTGGGTCTCCGGCATCTCGGTCCTGAACCTGGGGCACTGCCACCCGCGCCTCGAGGCGGCGCTCGACGCCCAGGCCCGGGCGATCTGGCACACCCTCGAGCTGCCGACGGAGGCGCGCGTCCGGTTCCTCGAGGAGCTGGACGCGGCGCTGCCGGGGGAGCTCCGCCACCGCTCCCGCGTGCTGTTCACCGTCACCGGCGGGGACGCGGTCGAGACCGCCGTGAGCCTGGCGGACCACGCCCAGCGACGGCACGGGACGGTCGCGTTCTCGGGGGCGTACCACGGGGTCCACGGCGGCGCCGTCCGCTTGACGAGCGGTCGGCGCTACCGCGCCACGTCCCCGTTCGAGGGCGGCTCGGTCGTCCGCGTCCCGTACCCCGACCCGTACCGTCCTGTCCTCGGCGCGGACGCGGGGGCGGCCGGGACGATCGCCTACCTCGAGCACCTGGTGAACGACCCCCACTCGGGCGTCGACTCGATCGCCTCCGTGCTCGTCGAGCCGATCCTCGGCGAGGGCGGGTACGTGGTGCCCCCCGACGACTTCCTCCCGTCGCTGCGCGAGTTCTGCGACCGGCACGGGATCGTCCTGATCGTCGACGAGGTCCAGACCGGGCTCGGGCGCACCGGCCGGCTCTGGGCCGTCGAGCACGCGGGCGTCACGCCCGACATCCTCTGCATCGCGAAGTCGATCGGCGGCGGGATCCCGCTCTCCGTCGTCGCCTACCGCGCCGACCTGGTGAAGGAGCTGCCCCGGGGCTTCCACCTCGGGACGTTCCGGGCGAACGCGCTGGCGCTCGCCGTCGGCGCCGAGACGCTGCGGATCCTCAAGGAGGGGGAGCTCCTCGAGCGGACGCGTCATCGCGGACCCCGAATCGTCGAGCGGCTGCGGGCGATCGCGGACCGCCACCCGACGATCGGCGACGTCCGCGGGAAGGGGTTCATGATCGGGGCGGAGTTCGTCCACGACCGGGCGAGCCGGCGGGCGTGGGGCGAGCGCGCGCGGGCGATGCGCTCGGCGCTGCTCGCGCGCGGGGTGCTGATGCACACGGCGGGCGCGTGGGACCAGGTGCTCCGGTTCATGGCCCCCCTCGTCATCGAGGACGAGCTGCTCGAGCGGGGCCTCGCGGCGTTCGAGGAGGCGATCGACAGCCTCGACGCCGGCCCGGAGGCGGGCCGCGCCGTCGGGCCGGTCCATCCGCCGGTGGCGCCCGGCGAGCTCCGGCGCCCGCCCGAGCACGCGGCCCCGTTCCCCGGCGTCCCGTCGGTGCCGAGCCCGCCGCTCTCCGAGTGAACGCGGGCCCGGGGACTACGGCGGGGCGTAGTTGACCGAGATCAGCTTGACCTCGGTCATCTCGTGCATCGCGGAGCGGAGCCCCTCCCGCCCGATCCCGCTGTCGCGGACGCCCCCGAACGGGAGGGCGTCCCACCGGAGGTTGGTCGGGTCGTTCAGGTGCACGCCGCCGGCGCGGATCCGCTTCGCGACGCCAAGCCCCCGGGCCAGGTCGCGGGTGTAGACGGCGGCCTGGAGGCCGTACGGGGTCGCGTTCGCCAAGCGGACCGCCTCGTCGAGATCGGAGAACCTCAGCACCGGGGCGACCGGCCCGAACGGCTCCTCGCGCACGATGCGGGCCTCGCCGGGAACGTGGTCGAGCACGGTCGGGGCGTAGAAGCTCCCGGACCCGAGCGCTACGCGGCCCCCCCCGGCGAGCACGGACGCCGACCGCGACCGGGCGTCCGCGACCAGCCCGTCCAGCCGATCGACGGACGCGGTGTCGATCACCGGGCCGACCTCGGTCGCTTCGTCGAGCGCCGGACCGACCCGGAGCGCCGCGGCACGACGGGCGAGGGAGCGCGCGAACGAATCGGCGACCGACTCCTGGACCAGGAGGCGCTTCGACGCGGTGCAGACCTGCCCCGCGTAGCCGAACGACCCCGTGACGGCCGCGGCGACGGCGGCGTCCAGCGGCGCGTCGTCGAGGACGATCAGCGGGTCGAGGCCCCCGAGCTCCAGGATCACGCGCTTCGCGTGCCGGCCCGCGCGCTCGGCGATCCGCTTGCCGACCGCCGTCGACCCGGTGAACGAGACGAGGCGGGTCCGGGGATGCTCGACCAGCGCGTCCCCGACGGGTTCCCCCGGGCCGACGACGACGTTGAGCACCCCCGCCGGGATCCCGGCGCTCGCGAGGTGCCCGGCGAGTCGGAGCGCGGTGAACGGGGCGGCGCTGGTCGGCTTCACGACCACCGGGTCGCCCGCCGCGAGCGCCGGCGCGACCTTGTGGGAGAGGAGGTTCAGCGGAAAGTTGAACGGGCCGATCGCCACGACCGGGCCGATCGGGTCCCGGACCGTGAACAGGAACCGCCGCTCGTTGCCCGCGGGCCGCTCGTAGGCGTCGGCGGGGAACGTCTCGCCCCCGAGCTGGCGGATCTCCTCGGCCGCGAGGCGGTAGACCCCTACCGCGCGGTCGACCTCGGTCCGGGCGTCCACGATCGGCTTCCCGACCTCCGACGCGATCAGGCGGGCCATCGTCTCGCGGTCCGCCCGAAGCCGGTCGGCCGCCGCCCTAAGGATCCGGGCCCGCTCGTGCCCGGGGACCGCGGCCCAGCTCTCCTCGGCCGCCGCGGCGGCGTCGACCGCCGCCTTCGCATCGTCGACCGACGCGACCGGGGCCTCCCCGAGCACGGCACCGGTCGACGGGTCGACCACGGGACGGTACCGGCCCCCGTCCGGGGGGCGGTACGCCCCGCCGATGAACAGGGCGCCCCGCCCGCCCTCCGGGATCCCCGCGATCACGGCGCCCCGGAGCCGGGCTCCCCGTAGACCGTGTAATGCCAGCTCTTGCGCGCCCGGCCGGTCAGGTCGACGTAGATGTTCTTCACGACCGTGTAGTCGTTCAGCGAGTCGGCGCCCAGGTCCTTGCCGAACCCCGACTGCTTCACCCCGCCGTGTGGGGTCTCCGACCCGAGCGGGAGGTGGTCGTTGATCCAGACATCGCCGAACCTGAGGGCATGGGCCGCCCGGATCGCCGTCGTCACGTCGGACGTCCAGACGCTCGCCGCCAGTCCGTAGTCGACGCCGTTCGCGATCGCGATCGCCTCGTCGAACGTCGAGAACTCGAGGACGGCCAGCACGGGTCCGAAGATCTCCTTCTGGGCGATCGCCATATCGGGGGTGACGGCGTCGAACACCGTCGGCAGGACGAACGCGCCGGACGGGTGCGCGCGGGCGGCGTCGGTCCCCCCGGCCCTGAGCTTCGCCCCCTCCGCCACGCCCCTCGCCACGAACTCGAGCACCCTCGCCTGGTGCGTCCGTCCGACCAGGGGGCCGAGGTCCGTCGTCCGCGACCGCGGGTTGCCGACGCGGATCGTGGCGATCCGCTCGAGGAGCTGCTCGACGAACCGGGCCCGGACCGAGCGATGGACGATGAGCCGCGTCGCCGCCGTGCAGTCCTGGCCCCCGTTGACGAACCCCCCCACGACCGCCCCCTCCACCGCCGCCCCGAGCTGGGCGTCGGCGAACACCACGAACGGCGCCTTCCCGCCGAGCTCGAGCTGGACCCGCTTCACGGTGCCGCTCGCCGACTCCATGATCCGACGGCCCGTGGCGGTGTCGCCCGTGAGCGAGACCATGTCGACGGCCGGGTGTCGCGCGAGCTCGTCGCCGACTTCCTCGCCGGGGCCGGTGACCACGTTGAGCGCCCCGGGCGGGAGGCCCGCCTCTTGGAACGCCCGTCCGAGCTCGAGGCTCGTGAGCGGGGTCCAGCTCGCGGGCTTGAGGACCACCGTGTTGCCGACCACGAGCGCGGGCGCGACCTTCCAGACCGCCATCATGATCGGATAGTTCCACGGCGTGATCGACGCGACGACTCCGACCGGTTCCCGGCGGAAGATCGTCGTCCCCTCGCCCGTGAACTCGCCCGGGCTCCGGCCCTCGAGGGTCCGTCCCGCCCCGGCGTAGAAGACGAGGTTGTCGATCGCGAACGGGAGGTCCGCGTCCTCGGCCTGCTTGATCGTCTTGCCCTGGTTCTCGGTCTCGAGCCGCGCGAGCTCGGGAAGGCGCTGGGTCAGGAGCTGGGCGACCTTCAGGAACACCTCGCCACGGGCCCGCGGGGTGAGGCGCGGCCACGGCCCCGAGTCGAACGCCGCGCGCGCCGCGTCGACGGCCGCGCGGGCGTCCGCGCGCGAGCCCCGGGGAACGCTCCCGAGCGACGAGCCGTCGAACGGGCTTACGACGGGCATCGTCGCCTCGCCGGACGCCCGGACCCAGGCGCCGCCGATCAGCATCGACCGGTCCATCGATCCTCCGTCCCGACCAACGTCCGCTCGGTAAAGATGGTTCCCCGACCGGCTCGCCGACGCGGCCTACGCGAGCGCGGTTCGCGCCGCGCTGAGGCGCGCCCGGCGGGCGGGCGTGTCCACGCTCTCGCCGGTTCGCTTGAGGAGCCGGAAGACGCGCCGGACGTCGGCCACGGTGGTCCGGTGGTTGCAGATCGACACGCGGAGCACCGTCGCGCCCTCGACCTCCGTGGTCGTCAGGAACGCCTCGCCGCTCGCGTTGGTCCGGTCCACGATCGCGCGGTTGAGCGCGTCCACGTAGGCACGGGTCCGCCGGGAGCGGGGCGGGCCGCCGTCCGGGCCCCTAAGGTCGGCGGGAAGGTACTGGAAGGAGTAGATGTACAGCGTGGGCCGGTGGAGCGCCCGGAAGTCGGGATCGTCCCGGATCCACCGGTCGAGTCGGGCCACGCACGCGAGGTTCTGGCGGAAGAGGCGGGTGTACCCGTCGGTCCCGAGGTGCTTGAGCGCCATCCAGACCTTGAGCGCCCGGAACCCCCGCGAGCTCTGCGGCCCGAGCGACCGGTAGTTCTTCCCGACCGCCGCTGGGCGGTCCTGCCGCTCGAGGTAGTCCGCCTCCATCCCGAACGTCCGGCGCAGGAGCGCCTCGTCCCGCACGAGCAGCCCGCCGCACTCCTTGGGAAGGTAGAGCCACTTGTGGGGATCGAGCGTCACCGAGTCCGCCCGCGCGAGGCCGGCGTAGCGCGGTCGCAGCTCGGGAAGGAGCGCCCCGAACGCCCCGGAGGCCCCGTCGACGTGGAACCACAGCCCGCGGCTCCGGCAGACCCGGGCGATCGCCGCCAGCGGATCGATCGCGCCGACGTTGATCGAGCCGGCCTGGGCGACGACACAGAACGGGACGTCGCCCGCGCGCCGGTCCGCGTCGACCGTCCGCGCGAGGGCCTCCACGTCCATCGTGAAGTCGGTCCGGTACGGCACCTCGCGGACCGCCGAGCGGCCCAGGTTGAGGAGGTCCGCGGCCCGGCGGATCGTGACGTGCCCCTCCTGCTCGGTGACGTAGAGCGTGAGCCGGCCCGGCCGCCGGCGGGCCTGGAGCCCGTCGGCCGCCGAGTCGAACGGCGCCCGGGACCTGAGCGCCACCAGGAGGGCCGCGTGGTTCGCCGCCATCCCGCCGCTCAGGAGCTGCCCGCCGGCGGTCTCGGGGTAGCCGATCATCGCCGCCAGCCAGCGCATCACGCGGGCCTCGATCGCCGACTCGGCCGGGGAGATGCGCCCGTCCGCCACGTTCGGGTTCTGCCCGGCCGCGAGGGCGTCCGCGAGCGCGGCGATCTGGAGACCCGAGCCGTGGACGTACCCGAGGAACCGGGGCGAGCCCAAGTGGGCGGAGCGGGGGACGACACGGTCCCGCCAGGCGTCGAGGATCCGCCTCGGGTCCTGGCCGCGGCGGGGGAGCGGTTCGTCGAACGCCCGCTCGATGCTACGGAGCGAGCTGCGGGGCACGATCGGGCGTCGGTCGAGGGTCGCGTAGTAGCTCGCGAGCAGGTCGATGGCGTGGTACCCGAGACGGCGGAACTCCGCGGGCGGGAGGTCGACCCTCAGGAACCCTTGGCCCGCGGTCGCGCCGCGGACCGGGCGCGCCCTCCGGTGGCGCGGGATCCCGCGCGTTCCCTCCCGGCCGGCCGGTCTCGGGACCATGCGGGGGAGCGAAGCGGGGGACGATTAGGGGTCATCGGTGGTCCCGGGACCGGCGGGTCGCGCCCTCCCGCCGGGCGCGCGGACCGGCCCGGGGCTACGGCAGGTAGTCGCGTGGCAGGGTCTTCAGTTCCTGGAACGTCTGGGCCGCGGTCTGGACGAACTGCTCGACGTCCTTCTCCGAGTGCGCGCTCGAGAACGTGATCCGCTCGTAGTTGTCGGGATGGATGTAGATCCCGCGGTCGAGGAGGAGCTGGTGGTGGCGGAGGTAGAGCGTCCAGTCGATCTGGAGCGACTCGCGGTAGTTGACGATCTTCTTGCGGCGGGTGAAGAAGAACTGGAGCATCCCGTTCACCGACTGGACGAGGACGTGGATCTTCGCGTCGCGCCCGGCCTCCTCGAGCCCCTGCTCGAGCTTCTGGGTGAGCCGACCGAACCGGGCGTACAGGTCGTCCCCCCCCCGGCTGAGCGCCTTCAGGTTCGCGAGGGTGCCGGCGAGCGACAGGTTGTTCGCGAAGTAGGTCCCGCCGAACGAGATCCGCCCCGGGGCGATCAGGTCCATGTACTCCGCCTTCCCCGAGACCGCCGAGATCGGCATCCCGCCGCCGAGCGCCTTCGCCCAGCAGGAGATGTCGGGCTCGACCCCGTAGAGCTGCTGGGCCCCGCCGGGCGCGACCCGGAACCCCGTGAACACCTCGTCGAAGATGACGAGCATGTCGTTCTGGTGGGCGACCTCCACGAGGCGCTTCAGGAAATCCGGGGCCGGCGGGATCACCCCCGCGTTCGCCATCACGGGCTCGAGGATCACCGCGGCGAGCCGGTCGCGGTAGCGGCGGACCATGCGCTCGAACGCGACGATCGAGTTGAA
>JASHOP010000039.1 GCA_030041075.1 Thermoplasmata archaeon
CGCTGCCTCCGAGCGCGTGGAGGCGCGGGCGGTGCTCGTCCGCGTCGGCCTCGCCGACCGGATCCCGGCGACGGCGGCCGAGGCGCTGCGACCGGGCGGGGGGACCCGGGGCACCGTGCCGGCCCGGGTCCGTCGGTCGGTCGTGGTCGTCGGGCCCCCCGACGGCCTGACGGGCGCGTCGGATGCCGCGTTCGACCGCGGCTGGACGGCGCGGCTGGCCTCGCTCGCGATGCGCGAGGGCCCGGAGGCGGCGGCGGACCGGCTGCTCGAGCGGTCGGAATCGTTCCTGCAGGACGCCCGGCCCGACCCGACCCGCGGCACGAAGGGTCTCACGACGTTCGCGATGGCCACGCTCGACCTGCCCGAGGGGGTCGACGACACGCCGTACTGCCGGACGTTCCTCGAGCGGGCTCGAGCCGGTCTCCGGCACCGTGAGATGAGCGTCGGGTTGTTCCGGACCTCCGGACCGCTCGGGCCGCCCGCCGGACCGAACGCTCCCGGCGACGCGGGAGGGTGGGTCGTCGGCGCGCCGTCCGACCCGGACGCCCCGCCGGTGGCCTCCGCGACGCCCCGGCCGCTCGCGATGCGACCGGGATTCACGGACGTCGGGCTGCTGGCGATGTCCGTCTGGCGCCCCTCGGGCACCGGAGGGCGGTCGAGCCGTTAGTCGGCGCCACCCTTCGACGAGCTCCGGGCCGAGCCCTCGCCCTCCTCGAAGTGGCGCTTGAGCGCCATGTACTCCGCGAACGATATCTGGCGTCGCAGTCGGACCAGCCCCGCCTGGCGGAGCGTCGCGATCTGGAACGTGCGGAGCAACTCGGGGATGGGCCGGGACGGTGGCAGCGACCGGTCGGACCCGATCGGGACCGCCGCCAGCGGGCGGTCGACCGGCGCCTCGGCCCGACGCGCCGGCGACTCCGGCCCGCCGCCGGAGTCGAGGTACGCGGCCAGGCGTTCGTGCTCGGCCGGGGAGATCTCCCCGTCGTCCCGGAGCAGGTCGACCAGCTCCTTCTGCCGAGGGCGGTACGTCTCGATGAGCTCCGTCAGCTCGCGATCGGTCCGGGCTGCCGGCGCGGCCGCGAGCAGGGGGCCGACGAGAGCGTCCAGGTCGGCCGAGAGCCGGTCGAACGCGGTCCTCAGCTCGGCGGGGGACGGACCCTCGCCGCCCGGATCGACCTCGAACCGGGTGGCGATGCGCGCCACGCCTCCCGGGGGCCCCGCGGGTCCCACGGGGCGCTCGACCGACAGCTCGACCTCCCGCCGGCGCGCGGTCACGTGGCCCGACGGGCGCACGCGGAGAAAACGTACCCCGCGCGCACGGTCCCCGAGAACGATGCCGCCACGCAAGTAACTAAACTCTACTTACTATAGGGGCGTAACTATAAATCCGACGTGCGCCTCCCACGGAGGGGACCGGGCGCATGCAGGACGAACGGGGTCGCCGGCCGACGGGCGATGGCGGCGAGCGTCCGGACCTGTGCGACGCCGCGGACGGGAACTCGATCTGCCCGGTGCTCGCCGCCGTCGGGGTAATCGGTACCGAGTGGAGGCTCGCGATCGTGCACCGCCTGCTCGAGGGTCCTCAGCGGTTCAGCGAGATCCTGCGATCGAACGATCGTCTCAACGCGAAGACCCTGAGCGCGACCTTGAAGTTCCTCGAGGGACAGGGGGTCGTCCAGCGAACGGTGGTCAGCACCCGACCGTTCTCGGTCGTCTACTCGCTCACCGAGATGGGCCTCGGGCTCGCCCCCGCGGCGCGGGAGCTTCGCCAATGGGGCGAGCGGTGGCTGCTTCCCCGGCGCCAGGCGGCGGCCCGCGCGGGCGCCGCGTCGCGGCGCCCGCCGGTGATCCAGGGCGAGTTGCCCCGGATCGTCATCGGGGAGACCGACGGCCGCGCGAAGCACTGAGCCCCCGGCGTGCCGAGCCGCCTCGGAACGCCCGCACGGGGTGCCGTTCCACGACCCCTAGCTCCGGCGTTCAAGTACGCCGGGCCGCTTGGTTCTCCTGCAACCAACCCAGGGAAGGATCTCCAACATCGCCGATAGGAGACGCGGCACCGCGGCTCGGGCGTGCGGAATCCTTCCTTCCAGGTTCCACCGTTCTCCGGCTCGGCAACGGAGGTATCCCGCGCCGGCCGTTCTCTCCCTCGAACCCGATGCGAGGCTTGCCCACCCGCCGTACGTCCGCGCGCTCGCCCGACCGATACGTCCGGCCGAGCTCCCCGACCCGCCCCGCCGCGCAATGCCTCGACCGCCCGACCGAGCCGCTCGCCTCCCGCCCGGAGGTCACCGGAGCCGGTCGACCGCCCCGCCGCACCCCCGCCCCCGCCGACTAGGACCCGGCGCCGCCTCGGAGGGATTGGCCCTCGAGGTCGCCTCCGCGAGCGGCAGCCCGGGATCCGGACCCCCCTGAGCCCGACCCAGGGACCGCGGACGGCACGGTCGCGGTCCCCAGGTCCGGGGGACCCAACCGCGCGCCACGACCGCACCCCCCTCGGGACCGCACGGCCCCGGGGCGTCGAGGAGATGGAGAAGATGAGAACCACCGAACCGGAAATCCGCTTGAGCCAACCGTTTCCTGGCCAACCCGTTCCGACCGATCCCGCGCCTTCCGTCGCCGGGCGAAGCGGCGCGCTCGACTGGACCGTACGAAGACCGAGCCGCCTCCGGCCGTACCCGCCGCGCGATGGGGGCGGCCCATGACGCGAGCGGAGGGTGTCTCGGCCGTCTGCCCGGGGCCGTACCCCGTGCGACGACGTTTCTACCGGGCCGTCGCCGACGGTCTGGTGGCCGCCGGGCCCGGAGCGGTCGCCCTCTTCGAGTCGACGCTCACCGAGCCGATACCACGCGTGACCGCCCGCCCCGCCTCGCTTCTCGCGCCGGTGGCCGCGACCCCGACGTTCGCCGCCCCCCCGGTCGCCCCGGGACCGGTCCGGGACGCCGACGGACCGAGCGGCGCGGGAGCCGAAGTCTATGCCGTGCTGGTCGGCGCGCGTGGCCCGTTCGCGCCGCCCGGACCGGATCGGGCTCTCGCCCCGGCCGACCCGCGACCGCTCGTCGGGCCCGACGGCTGGCTGGCCTATCAGACGTTCTGGACGTGGCGCGGCGACGGTCGCGTCTGGGCCGCGCGCCGGTTCCGATTCGCCGGGCCGTCGCGGGAGGAGGTCGCCGCACGCCTCCCCGCCGTCGCCGCGACCCTGGCCCAGGAGTGGGCCCAGGTCACCGGCCGGCCCGCGGTAGCTCGCGCCTGCCGATTCGGGGGCGCGGACGCCTGGCGCCGGGGCGCGATGCACGCGATCCCGCGCGACGCGTGGGGAGCGTTGACGCCCTCGGAGGTCGAGCGGACCGCCGAGCCGAGACCGTTCGTCCCGGCCGGATCCGAGCCGTGCCTTTCGGGTCATGGGGTCGTGCTGGGCGCCTCCGGGACCGGCAAGACCTGGTTCCTTGCCGACCGGGCCGCGCGCGCGATCGCCCGGGGCGAGCCGGTGGTCGCGGTCGACCTGCACGGGGACCTGGGCCCCGCGATCGTCACCCGCCTCGACCCCGAGTCCCGGCGGCGCGTCGTGGCGATCGACGCGCTCGACCGCCCGGTGCCGGGGATCGCGGCGCTCGCCGGCCCGGACGAGCGGGCCGCGGCGCACCTGATCGCGGCGGTCAAGCGCCTCACCCCGGACGGATCGGACGTCTACTGGGGGTTCCGCCTCGAGCGGATCTTCGACTCGTTCACCCGGCTGGTCCAGGAGTCCGGCGGCACCCTCCTCGACCTGTACGCCCTGCTCACCGACCCGGACCGCCGGGACGCGGCCCGGCTCGCGACCCGCGACGCCGAGCTGGCGAGGTTCCTCGAGGAGCTGTCGCCGATCGTCCGCCGCACCCCGGATTTCCTGTGGCCGGCGGCCGCGCGGCTCTCGAAGGTCGTCCTCGTGTCGGCCCTCGCCGAGCTCCTCGCGCCGGTCGACGGCGGCGTCCCGGTCGAGGAGCTCCTCGACGGCGGCCGATCGCTCCTCGTCCGCCTTCCGTTCGCGGCGCTCGGCCCCGAGGTGGCGTCGTTCGCGGGGACCCTCGTGCTGGCGCGCGTCTATCTCGGGCTCGCCGCGCGAGGCTCGGCCCGCACGCCCGGCCGAAGGGTCCTCGCCGTCCTCGACGAGGTCCAGGGGCTCTCGCCACGCCTGGTCTCCGAGATCCTCGCGGAGGGGCGGAAGTTCGGCGTCCGGGTCGTCCTCGCGACCCAGTACCCGGAACGCCTCGCGCCGGAGCTCCGCCACGCCGCAGCCGGCGTCGCGCGCGACGTCGTCGCGTTCCGCGTTCCCCCTCCGGGCGTCGCGGTGGTCGGCAGCTGGATCGGGCTCGCGCCGTGGGAGGCCGCCCGCCTCCTCGCCGACCTGCCGGTCGGCCACGCCGTCCGGCGCGACCCCGACACCGGTGAGCTCCGGGCCCTGGCTCCCGGGACCGGGGTCGCGGTCGGGGACGCGTCGGGGTGGCCGTCGGCCGTCGCCGCCTCCCGGGAGGAGTTCCGGCCCGCCCCCCGCGCGCGCCCGGGCGAGCTCGACGACCCCGCGACCGAGCGGCTCCTGCTCGCGGTCCTGGCCGCCGAGGAGGGCGGCCGGCGGCTGGCGCCGAACGAGGTCCCGGCCGCGGCGCGGGATCTTCCCGGTCCCTCGCCCGACCCCGACACGTTGGGGGACCGGCTCCCCGGGCTCGTGCGTCGGGGCTGGCTGGAGATCGGGGCGGGCGTCGTCCGGCTGACCCCGGCCGGCGAGCGGCGCCTCGGGCTCGGGGCGGCGACCGGCGCGACGCGGGAGAGCGCCGAGCACCGGGCGCTCCTCCTCCGCGCGTTCCGGACGTTCGCCCGCCGGGGGTACCGGATCGAGATCGTCCGCCAGGGACGGTACGACACGGCCCTGCCCGACGCGATCTTCCGTCAGATCCCGGAGACCGCCCGCGCCGGCCCGGCGCGGGATCTCGCCCGGGCCCTCGATTCCGTGCGGGACGGATGGGCCTGGCGGTTCTTCGGGGGACGGGACGTCCACCTCGAGGCCGAGGTCTCCGGGGCGCTGCGGCCGGCCCGGATCCGGCACGGCTACCTCAAGGCCCGGGCCCGGGGGGCGTTCGTCCTGTTCCTCGTCGCCGACGCCCGGCGGGCGGCCCGGGTCCGTCGGACGCTCCGGTCGGGCGGCGTGGGCCCGGACCGGGCCCAGGTCTGGACGCTCCCGCCGACGGCGGCGCCCGTCGCGGCGACCCGGACAACCTTTGAACGCCGGGACGCCTGAGCGGGGGTGTGCGGGCGTTCGTCGCGCTCGAGGTCGGTCCGGGGGCGGGCGACGCCACGGCGCCGGAGCATCTCACGCTCGAGTTCCTGGGCGACGTTCCCCCGGAGTCGGTCGCTCCGATCGCCGACCGGCTGCGCCCGGTCGCCCGCGCCACCGCCCCGTTCCGGATCCGGCTCGAGGGCGTGGGAGCGTTCCCGGACGTCTCCGAGCCGCGCGTCGTGTGGGTCGGCGTGACCGACGGCGGGACCGAGCTGGCGGAGCTCGCCCGACGCGTCCGCGACGCGCTGCGCGACGTGGCCCGGGCCCCGCGCGAGGCGTTCGTCCCCCATCTCACGCTGTTCCGGGTCCGAACGCCGTCGGACCGTCGTCGCGCGCTCGAGCTGCTCGACGGCCGCCGGGCCCCCCCGCCGCCCCGGGAGGCGTCGGCGAGCGAGTTCGTCCTGAAGGAGAGCGAGCTCGGCCCGCGGGGAGCCGTGCACCGGACGATCGAGGCGTTCCCGCTCTCGGGGCCGGCCGGGACCGGTCAACCGGTCCGGTCCGCGAACCGGTCGGAGACGAGCTTCCTCCACAGGTAGAGCGTCGCGTAGCTGCCCCAACCCGGGTATCGGGCGTCGGCCCACGCCCGCGCCGCCGCCTCGGGAGCGGAGCGCGGGACGGCCCGGAATCGGTCGAGGGCGACCCTCACGGCGAGGTCGCCTCCGACGAAGACATCTCGACGCCCGGCGCCGCGGAGGAGGACGTTCTCGGCGGTCCATCGTCCGACGCCGGGCAGCGCTTCGAGCGACTCCCGGGCCGCGGGGAGGGGGATCCGCCGCAGGGCGTCCGCCGCGGGTCGGCCGTCCATCGCCCGGCCGGCCACCGCGACCAGCGCTCGCGATTTCGCGGCGCTCATCCCGAGGGACCGGAGGCCCGACGGACCGGCCCGCGCGACGCGCGCCGGCGACGGCACGCACGGGACCTCGAGGCCGTCGGCGCGGAGCGGCCGGCCGAGGCGCGCCAGGAGGCGTTGCCGGATCGCGTTCGCCGCGGCGACCGAGAGCTGCTGCCCGACGATCGCATGCAGGAGGCTCTCGTAGAGGTTCGCGTCCCGGGGAAGACGAAGTCCCCGGAACGACCGGTCGGTTCCGCGCAGCACGGGCTCGTTCCGCGTCGCGCGGTAGAACTCCTCGAGCGGATCGGCGAGCGAGAACCACGTCCGCGCCGCCTCGCGGGCCGCCCTCGGCCCGGCCCCCCACGCGTCGACGCGCCACCGACCGCCGTCCGGCTCGACCGCCAGGACCCACGGTCGCGCGGGGGATCCCCACGCTCGCAGGAGGCGTCGTCCGTCGAGCGCGTAGACGAGCGAGCGCGACGAGTACTCGAGCGCATCCTCCTCCTTCGGGATCGAGGCGAGGCGCGGGGGTACGAGCGACGTGCGGGCTCGCTCGACCACGGGGTCCGGAGGGCCGGCGCGCGATGAGCTTGCCGGTCGATGCATCGCCCGGTCGCTCCCGCGCCCGCGATACGATTAAGGGCCGGCAAGCTGCTGGGGGCCGTCCCGAGGGTGGACGGTCGCCCCGGGGAGGGGAGACGATCCGATGGGCCGCTCGCCCGCGAACTCGATCCCCTCGGCGGCGCTCGCGATCGCCGTGGTCGCTCTCGCGCTGGGCCCATCCCCCGGGTCTCACGGTCCGCCGGCGGTCTCGGCCCCGGTCGCGCCGTCCACCGGCTGTCCCGGGGAAGCGTTCGCGCCCGAGTACCTGGCGACGTTCTCGGTCGACGGCGGGCCGCTCCCTTCGAACGCCACCGACGGCGCGAACCTAGCCCTCTCGTTCTTCGTCGGGGTCCAGATCGTCGACGAGCCGTCCGGCGTCGTCGCGGATCGCGCGTGCGCGCCGGTGAGCGAACCGGTCACCACCAGCGACTCGGGCGAGTTCACCTTCGGCGCCCTGCCGCTTCGCGGGACCTGCCAGCCTACGGGCAACGGCACCGCCTGCACCGAGTACGGGTCACCGTGCGGCCCCCTCACGGTGACGCCCACGAGCCCGACGCCGTCCGGCTACGCCGTTTCGTTCCAGACGACCGCCTCCCAGGGCGACCTAGCGCTGGTCTGGGAGCTGGGGAGCGTCACCGTCGCTCCCGGGGGACCGACCCTGACGGTCGCGCCCGGGGCCCCGACCGCGATCGTGGCTTCGGGCTGGGCGGCGAACGGGTCCGCCACGCCGCTCGATCCGACCTACTCGTGGAGCCTCAGCGGGACCGGCTGGGCGTTCGACCTGCCTCCCGCGGGAGCCCGGGCGGTGATCGTCTCGGTACCGGGGGCCTCGGCGGGAACGGTCACCGTCCAGGCGGAGGCGTGGGTCAACGACACGCTCCTGGCGCCGCCTCCGGTCTCCGTCGCCCTCGACTCGGTCGCGACCTCGATCGCCGGCGCGGAGCTGAACCGGACCGACCTGGACGTCGGCTCGACCGTGGCCGCCAACCTCACGGCGGTCGGCGCCGCCGGCTACGGCTATCGCGCCTGGTTCTCCCCGGGGCTGGGACTGGCCGCGGTCCCCGCTCCGTGCGCGACGTCTCCGTACGGCCCGGGGACCGTACTCGCGACGTGCGTCGCCAACCTCACCTACGCGAGCGCCGGGATCGCGCAGCCGACCGCCAACGTGACCAACGGCTACTCGACCGCGATCTGGAGGTTCCCCAACGTCACGGTCGACCCCCCGACCGCGCTCTGGGTCGCTCCGGTCGCGCCGGTCGGGTACGCGGGCTCGCCGGTCGCGATCGACCTGGTCGCCACCAACGGGTCGGGCACCCTACCGTTCGCGACCGCCTGCCTCGAACCGGGATCGGGCCCCATCGCCTGCTCGGACGCCGCGGGACCGATCTGGCCGTTCGATCCCGTCTACGCCGAGCCCGGGACCTACGCCGCCGTGGCGTGGGCCGTCGACTCCGGCGGAACGAACCAATCGGTGGCGTTCAACGTGACGGTGGTCGCCCCCCTCGCGGTCGCGCCGCTCGAGCTCGCGACCTCCAACGCCACGGTCGGGGCGAACGTGACGATCGACGCGTCGATCGCCGGCGGCGACTTGCCCGCGAGGTTCTGGTGGAACTCGTCGGCCGCGAACGCCTCGGTCCGAACGGGGTCGCTCGACGCGGACGGTCCGATCTCGCTCTCGTTCGTGCCCTCGTTCGCCGGGTCGATGACGATCGCCCTGACCGTGCTCGACGCGCTCGGCACCGCCGAGGGCTCGGCGCTGGCCCTGACCGTCGGCCCGGCGCTCGCCGTCCGCGTCGCCGAGGTCGGGACCCCTCCGGGCTCGGTCGTCGCCGGCGGGCCGACGAACCTCTCGTGGCAGGCGCTCGACGAGGCCGGAGGCCCCGTCCCGTCGTTCGCGTCCGCGGCGTCGATCCTCCTCGAGGGGGCCGGCGACGCCGCGCCCCACGGGTCGGTCGACGCCTCGGGGGTCGGCTCGCTCGCGACCGTCGGCGACGGGGCGTTCGCCGTTCCCGCGGCGGCGTGGGTCGACGGAATCCTCGACGTCACCGTCGACGTCACCACGGCGGGCCTGTTCTCGGTCGAGCTCGAGGGCGCGGGGCTACCGGCCGCGGTCGCTGCCGTCGACATCCGGGCGGACCCCGACTCGGACCATCTCCGCCTCTACGACCCGACGTTCTGGGTTCGGGGGAGCCGGAGCAACGCGACGTACTGGGAGGTCTCGGACCGGTTCGGCAACGCCGTACCGGGCGCGGACGTGACCGTCCGGACCGCCTGGGGCAGCTCCGTCCTGAACCAGACCGTCCCGGCGGTGGTGGCGCCGAACGGCACGACCGGCCTCTGGATCAACTACTCGGCCCCGGCGTCGGAGGGCGGGACCGTCACCGTGGTCGACGGCGCG
>JASHOP010000040.1 GCA_030041075.1 Thermoplasmata archaeon
GGAACGCCAGGTACGAGCCGGACGCCCCGACGCTCGGGATCAGCTGGTTGAACATCGTGCCGAGGATCACGATCAGGAACGCCGGCTGCCCGAACATCACGAGGAGCGTGATCGGGTCCAAGTTCGCCGCGAAGTTCCGGACGACGAGCCGGAGGACGGGCGGGATCCTCACGACAGCTCCGACGGGCCGTCGGGCGACGCGGCCGGGTCGTCCGTCACGAGGTTCACGAACGCCTCCTCGAGGGTAGCCTCGCGGACCGAGATCCGGGCGAGGTCGAGGTCGAGCCCGTGGGCCCAGTGCGCGATCCGCGCGACGAGGTCCTCCGCGTTGTCGGCCCGGAAGGCGATCGCGCTCGCGTCCACGGCCGTCGGGACGAACCCCTGGCCGTCGCGCGCGAGGACGGCCAGGAGGTCGGCCTGCTCGGGGGAGGTGAGCGGGCGTCCGAACTCGGCCTCCACCGTCCGCGCGCCCCGGTACCGACGCTTGATCTCCGCCGGCGGACCGTGGGCGCGGAGCCGGCCGTTCTGGAGGACCCCGATCCGGTCGCACAGGAGGTCGGCCTCCTGGAGGATGTGCGTCGTGAAGACGATCGAGAGGCCGTCGCGCGCGCGCCGCCCGAGGTAGTCGAGGATGCGCCGTCGGGTCAGCGCGTCCAGGCCGACGGTCGGCTCGTCCAGGAACAGGAGCTCCATCTCGTGCATCAGCTCCCGCGCGACCTGGAAACGGCGTCGCTCGCCGCCCGACAGGCTCCACGGCTTGCGCTGCCGGACCTCGTGGAGCTCGAAGAGGGCGAGCATCTCCTCCGCCCGGCTTTTCGCGACCTCCCTCGGCACCCCCCACAGGAACGCGTAGAGCGTGAGGTTCCGCTCGACCGAGACGAAGTCCAGGCTCTCGGCCTGGAGGACGACGCCCAGGCGGGCGCGCTCCGCGCGGCCGCATCGCCGCAGATCCTTGCCGAACAGGTACGCCGTCCCCTCTGTCGGCGGAAGGAGGGTCGAGAGGACGCGGACGGTGGTCGTCTTCCCCGCCCCGTTGCGCCCGAGCAGGCCGAACACCTCGCCGCGCCCGACCTCGAAGTCGAGGTGCCGGATCGCGAACCGGTCCGGCGCGTAGGCGAACCCTAGCCCGTCCGTCCGGAGAACGACCTCCCGCGGCGGACCCCGGGACGACGGGGTCGCCGCCCCGTCCGGGAGCTTCCCCTCAGCCCGGCCCACCGCCATCCCCGCCAGCGGAGGCACGTTCGAGAGCGGATGACGGTTTGGCCCGCGGAGCCCGCCGTCGGGTCGGTACGACCGAGCGGGACGGGTCTCAGTGCCGGTTCCGCTCGAGCGCCCAGGTGACCCCGCCGAATAGGAGGCCCCCGACGATCCCGACCCCGATCAGGAGCACGATGCTGGAAAGGAAGTCGGTGAACGACACGTAGCCGAACTGCTGGAGGAGGATCGCGAGCGCGATGAACAGGACCGCACCGGAACCGCCGGCGGTCGTGGTGTGGCTCACGAGCCGCCTCCGTCGGAGGGAGGCGGAGGGGGTTCGGCCTCACCCGGGGGTGTGTCCGTGGACGGGGCCGGAGCCGTGGAAACGACCCCCGGGGCCGGCGACTCGGTCGCGGCCGGTGGGGTCCCCGCCTCCTTCCCGCCCGACGGTCTCCTCCGGGGCCGGCGCGCGCCGCGGATCGCGCCCACGATCGCATAGATCTCGGCGAGCGCGAGGATGATCAGAAATACGGTGAGCCCCGACTCGAGACGGTCGAACGGGGCCTTCACGTCGATGAAGAACGACTCGCTCCACACGTCGCCTCCCGTGCCGTTGAGCATGACCGCCTTCAGCTCGTAGACCCCCTCGGTCAGCTGACTCAGCGAGCCGAACGACCAGTTGATGGTGGCGTTCTCCCCGTGCCCGCCGCTGAACGGCGACTGGCTCGTCGTGACGGCGATCCCGAGGAACTTGAGCGTGAGGCTCGCGTTCGACACCGGGCACGCGGCGTGCAACGGGCCTGTCGTGCACCCGAACGTGACGTTGGCGGTCTGTCCCGCCGCGACCGGGATCGCCGAGGCGGGGGAGCCGTGCGACGATACGTTCGCGCCGTTCCAGAGCACCACGGGCTGGAGGGGGAACACCGCGGCGGGGACGGCCCCGCCGACGGCGCCGACGGTTCGCGCGGACCCCGGCGCGACCGCCAGCGCCGGGACGACCGCGAGCGTCCCCAGGAGACAGGCGGTCGCGAGGGCGGCGACCCGCCGATAAGTACCGATGGCGCGCGCGGCCGGCAGCCTCACTCGCCGGGGCAGAGCCCCGGCCGCTTAAGTGCTGTTCGATGCGGCGATCGCGCGGGCCCGGCGGTCACGGAGGCGGTTCGGGGGTCTCGGGTCCGGCAGGCGGCCCCGGCGTCCGGCCGAGCGCGGCGACGATCCGGTCGACGTCGGACGTTGGGAGGAGGCTCGGCGTGAGGTGGAGCCACCCGCGCGCCTCGTGCGCCGTGAGCGTCGCGTCGAGGTCGTGGAGGAACGCCACGATCCGGTCGATCCCGTGGATCCGGACCAGGTACTCCACCCCTTCCAGGAAGACCGCGGTCACGCTCTCGGACGCGAGCGCCCGGTTGAGCCGGTCCGTCAGCGCGGAGAGATCGTTCGGTTTGAGCGTTCCCTCCCGGACCAGGTTCGTGAGCCAGTAGACGGAGACCGGTCTTGGGCCGACGTGGGCGCGGATCCGGTCCGGCATCTCCCGGACGATCGCCACGCCGTGGTGGCCGGCGGCGGTCTCCTCGAGGAACGGACGGAGCGCGGGGAGGAGGGACTCCGAGAGGTCGAGCTCGAGGCCCGTGGGAGGCGGCGGCGGAGCCGGCTCCGGCGGAGCGGCCGTCCGGGCCGGTTCCGGACCGACCGGGGGGAAAGGCTCGCTCGGCGAGGGTGCGGCTGCGGCCACCGCGATCTCGGGCGCGACCGACGACGGGGGTCGTTCGGAGATCGTCTCTGCCTCCGCGGGCAACGGCTCGCCGCCGACGGTCCCTTCGGTCGTGGCTCCCGGCGTCCGCGCGGCGGCCGGTTCGCGCGAGGGCGCCGGGGGTTCCGGCGGAGGTTCCCGTGGCGTCGGGTCTGAGGACGGAGGCTCGGAGGGGGGAGCAACCGGTGTCACGACCCGATCGTTCCCGGCGATCGGGCCGGCGATCGGGGCGCCTTCCGGGCGCGCTCCCGGCAACGGCCCGACTCCGCCGGCGCCGTCCAAAGGGGGGGCTTTGGCGGGCCGGGTCCGTCGCGGAACCCGCGCGACCGGCGGAGGACGGGGGACCTCGCGTCCCAGCTTCGTCCAAAGCGTCGCGGCCACGGGCCTCCCGAACCCCGGGATCGCGACGATCCGGTCGAACGGCGCCTCCGAGAACTGCTCCACGGACCGTAGGCCGGCGTCCCAGGCTATCGCCACCTTGGACGGACCGAGCAGCGGGGCTGCGAGGAGGCCGTCGAGCTGCTCGCCGAGGGTCCGGATCGCCTCCGACTGGGCGATGACCGCGGCGTCGGAGTAGTCGACCCCGCCGAGCTCGGATGCCGGATCCGTCGGCCGGGGGACGCGGCGCGCGGGGGCGCTCGCGGTCCGATGCTTCGCGCGCCGGCGCGGGGCCACGAGGCCCGGGATGCTCACCCACCAGGTGGTTCCCGTCCGGGTGCGGCCGGAGATCGGGTGAGGAGGACGGGCCTCCTCGACGCGGTCGACGATGCGGAACTCCGCCAGGTCGAGGTACTTCGCGATCGCCGGCGCGTTGTCCCGCAGCTCGGTCGCGAGCGGGTCGGACGCGACGGTGAGGGCGACGCGGGGCGCGGCGCCCGGCGAGGGCGGCGCTCGCCGGAGCGCGCGGTCGACCCGACGCAGGAGCCAGAACGCGTCGGGGGAGAGCGGCGGCGGCGGCGGGCGCCCCTCCGTGCCCGATGCCGGGGCCTCGACGTACATCTCTCCGTGGGCGAACGGGACCGGCACGGTCCGGTCGGGCAGCAGGTCGACGACCGAGACCATGGAGGGGAAGATCCGCCGGGGCTGGCCCTGGACGACCACCGACAGCTCCTCGGTCTTCGCCTCCTCGCCCGCGCGTCGCGGAGGGAGGCGGTTGATGAGGTGGACGATCGGCTGGACGAGCGAGGGGTACACCCTCCGGATCTCGCTCTCGACCGCGACCAGGCGGCGCCGGCGCCCGGGCCACGGCGCGGACGGGCTCCCGACCACGAGGTGCCCCACGCGGGCAAGCCGTTCGATGACGGTCCGATCGGAGCGCAGCTTCTCCGCGTCGGAGTCGTCGGCCAGGACGAGGATCGCGGACGGGACGACCGTGCCCGGGGGGAGATGGCGGTCGCGCCGGAACCGGTCCGCGGCCACGACCACGTCGTGCCACCGGTCCCACGCTTCCGCGACGCGCTCGTCCCGCCCGCCGGAGTCGGAACCCAGGTCGAACCGCTCGAAAACGCTCGAGGCGTCCGCGAGAAGCGTCCGGCGGATCCACTCCGCGGTGAACGGGGCGATCGGCGCGAGGACCGCCGCGATCGAGCGCAGGATCGACGCCTCCGTCCGCAGGGCCGTGCGTCGGCCCGGCGTCATCGTCGCTCCCTCGATCCGGGTCCGGACGAACGACCGGTACTCCGCGAGCTCGCCGTCGACGAACCGGTAGATCCGGCGCTGGGCCGAGGCCGGGTCCCAGCGGCCGTACTCCGCGATCGCGAGCAGCTCCGTGCGGGCCCATCGGGCGAGGATCGCCCGATCCTCCGCCTCGAGCTCCCGGTCGGACCCGCGCGCCGGCGCGGCGAGGTCCGCGACCCGCTCGGCGCCCGACCGCGCGACGACATCGGCGGCGAGTGAGCGAAGCCGAGCCAGCCGCGCGGCCTCCTGGCGGCACCGCTCCGCGAACGCCCCGCCCGCGCTCTCGCCGAACTCGGTCCGCACGAACGCCGCCCGCACGGCGTCCGATCCGTGGGCCTGGAGGAGCGCGGGCAGGTCGACCCCTCCCACGGTCGGAACGACCGTGAGGCCGACGTCGACCGAGGCGCCCCGGACGCCGGCCATCGCGGCGAGGTGGTGCACCAGGGTCGGCGCCCGCCGCCGGTCGTTGGCGTAGATCCGCACGGAGTCGGCCGGGGCGAGCGGCTCGTTGCGCGCCCAGGCCGCGAACGCGCCCGCGATCGAGGCGAGGAGCTGTCGCGAGACGAGGCGGCGGTTCCCCCCGCACGGGCACCGCGCGGGTCCGTCGGGGGCGTCGAGCCGCTCGCACCGCCCGCATTCGAGGAGCGCGATCGAGCTCGGGGCGACCGACGCGGCGGTCTCGCTAACGGGCCAGGGGGTGATCTCGATCTGCCCGATCGGCCGGGCGCCGGGGAGGAGCCGCCCGTACCGGCCGATCGCCTCCGCGGGGAGGTTCCGGATCTCCAGGCACCACGCGCGTCCGGGCATCCACACGAGCGGATGGCCGCAGACGGCGCAGAACGGCACCCCCCGCAGGACCCTCAGACGCGCCAGCACCGCGCCGCTCTCGCTCAGGTCGCGGGCGACGAACTCGTTGGTCGTGTCGACGTCGAGCCCGGAGTAGGCGTGCATCAGCGTCGGGTCGAGCCGACCGTGCGGCGTCAGGAGCGGCCAGCCCGCGATCCCGAGCCTCTCGGCGATCCGGGCGTCCGTCCCGCCGTGGCCGGGGACGAGCGGGACGATCCCGGTCCCGCTGTCGCCGACGTCGGTGACGGCCTGGATCGTCCCGGCCGGAGCGGTCAATTCCCCGCCGATCGGGAACTCGTGGCGGAGCGGGTAGGCATACTCCCGCCCCACGAGCTCCCGGCCGGGGAGCTCCTTCACGACCGTGAGCGACGAGCCGTGGAGCCAGGTCGTGAGCCGTTCGAGCGACGATCGCGCGGTGAGGAGCCTCGCGGTCGCGTCCTTGCGGGCGTAGTCGGCGATGACGTAGCCGACGTCGGGATGGACGAGGAGCGCGCTGGTGCCGAGCAGCCGCCACGGCGCGTCGACCCAGACGAGCGCGTCGACGGGCGCGTCGAAGCCGCGCAGCGGGAACCGGACGAGGTAGGTGTCGCCGAGCTCCTGCTGGTAGATGATCCGCTCCGGGCTGCACGGGATCGCGCAGTGCGTGCAGAACCGGAGCGGGCCGTCACGCGCGACGAGCGCGCCGCGCTGAGCGAGGCGGGCCGTCACGCCCTGGATCGCCGCGTGCCAGTCCCGGTCGTCCCACGGTTGGCCCCGGGTGCCCCCGGTCCAGACCCCGAGCGCGACGAGGAGCGCGCCGACGGGAGAGTCGACGCGGTCGGCCGGGCCGACCTCGTGCCGCAGGGTCCCGAGGACCCGGCGTCCGGTCAGCGCGAGGTACCGGGCGTCGACGTCGGCGACGACCGCCCGGTGGGCCACGAGCGCCGGGGGGTCGCTGGGGGAGAACGTCCCCAGGAACTGCCGGAGCAGCGGACCGTCGGCCGATCCGAGGAAGCCGTCGGGCGGCGGCACCTGGCGGGCCGCCCACAGGCCCCGGGTCGCCGTCTCGACGGCCGTCGCGGTGAGCGCGGGCGCCGGCTCGGTCATCGTTGCGTCGCGACGCCCCCCCTCGGTTCGCGATGGAAGGGAGCGGCGAATAAACTCTCGGTCGATTCGCGGTCTCCGCCGTGGGGGGCCCGGCAACCGTTATGATGGCCCGAACGTGCCCGGCGCTTCGAGGGTCGTTTCGATGGCTTGGACGCAGCTCGAGGTCCGGGAGCTGAAGGAAGGCCGGTACATCCTGATCGAGGAGGAGCCGTGCCGTATCCTGAGCATCCAGACCTCGAAGCCCGGAAAGCATGGGGAGGCGAAGGCGCGGATCGACGCCGTCGGGATGTTCGACGGCTCGAAGCGGAGCGTCGTCTTC
Source organism: Thermoplasmata archaeon (assembly GCA_030041075.1). Classification (GTDB taxonomy): domain Archaea; phylum Thermoplasmatota; class Thermoplasmata; order Lutacidiplasmatales; family UBA184; genus Lutacidiplasma. Next base: position 6,873 of record JASHOP010000040.1, read on the forward strand.
CCGGTGAAGCACAAGGTTCAGGTCCCCGTCATCGGGAAGCGGACCGCCCAGGTCCTGTCGCTGACGGACGCCGAGGTCCAGCTGATGGACCTCGAGACGTACGAGACGTTCAGCCTCCCGGTCGACGCGGAGACGAAGGGCCAGCTCGCCCCCGGCAGCGAGGTCCAGTACATCGACGCGATGGGCCGGCGGCGGATCACGCGGGCCTGAACGGCGGGCGTGAGCGTTCCTTCCCGGCGACCGGCGGCCGTCGTCCGCGCTCCATTAATAAGGGGGGCGGCGCATGAAAGCGCTGCCCGGAACTCCCTCCCTCGGCCGGGGGGCGAGGCCGGCTAAGGAGGGAGAGGCACGTCCGGTCCGGGAGGCGTCGGGCCTCTCTCGTCGTCCCGGCTGACCCGGGCCCTTCAGGAGAAGGCCGAGGCGCTCCGCAAGAAGCGGCAGGTCGCGGAGGCGCTCGCGAAGGAGGTCGACGACCGCGTCGGCGCGCTCGAGCGGCTCGGGATCGCCCCGGCCGGCCTCCCCGAAAAGCTGCAGCAGCTGCGCGATCTCGCGCGCCGTACCGACTGGGACCAGCTCGAGGCCCACGCCCGTGGGGTCCTCGACTACCTAGGCAAGACCGTCCCCGCAACGATCGAGGCGCGACGGCGGCGGACCGACGACTCCGTCCGCCGCCTCACGGCGCTCGGCGTCCCGATCCCCGTCGGCCTCGGGACCGAGATCCAGGCGCTCGCCCAGCCCGTCGCCGAGTCGGGGTGGGCCGACACCGTCGCCCGGCTCGCGCGGATCGAGGGCGCCCTGCGCCAGGCCGCGACCGAGCGGCTCGAGGGCGCGCGCAGCCGGGCCCTGAGCGTCGCCCGGGAATCCGGGCTCTCCGGAGCCCGCCTGCGGGAGTTCGAGGAGCGGTTGCCGTCGGCGGACGAGGCGTCGACCGACGAGCGGCTCGCCGCCGCGCTCGAGGTCGCCCGACGGACGGTCGCGGCCGGGCTCCCCGAGGCCGTCGAGCGGAGCCGGTCGGTGCGCCGGGGCGCGGAGGAGCTCCGCGCCACCGCCGAGCTGTTGGGCGCCTCGACCGCGGCGCTCGACTCCGCGCTGAAGGAGGAGGCGGACCGCGGGCCGGAAGGCTGGCCCGACACGATCGCAGCGGTCGAGTCGGCCGCGCGGGACGTCGGCGAGGGGCTGCGAGGTCGGTGCAGCCAGGCGCTCGAGTCGCTCCGCGCGTCGCTCGACGGGCTCTCGGAGTTCGGCGTCGATCCCGCGCCCGCGCGCGCGGCCGTCGGGGAGGCGCTCGCGCGGCTGCCGAGCGCGGGACCCGCGGAGATCGGGCCGATCCTCGCCGACGCCGCCCGGGTGGCCGAGGAGCCGATCGTGACGGTCGTCGCGGGCCTCTTGGACGAGGTCCGACCCCGGATCGCGGCGGCGCGCCGCCTCGGCCGGGACACGACGGAGGTGTTCGGCGCGATGAACCGCGCCCGGGAAGCGCTCCGGCTCAAGATCTACTCGGAGGCGCTTGCCGCGTCGCAGGAGGCCCTCGACCGGGTCAGCCGCCTGACCGAGGACCTCGACGCGTCGGGAGGCGAGCTCGAGAACCTCGAGGAGATCCTCCGGCGGTTCCGGGCCGCGGGATTCCCGACGGCCGGGTTCGAGCCGGCGGTCAAGAAGGCACGCGAGCAGATCCGGCGCGCGGAGGTCGGCCCGGCGGTCGAGACGCTGCGCGCGACGATGCGCCTCCTCGGACGGGAGGCGGTCAAGTTCTTCGTCGAGCGGTGGGCCGCGCTCGAGCGCGTCGCCGGGATCGCCCGCGACCGGGGGTTCCTGCCGGCCGACTCCGAGCGGGGCCTCGAGGAGGCGAAGGCGGCGCTCGACCGAGGCGACCTCGCCGACGCGGCGGAGAAGATCGCCCGGTTCGAGTCCGAGCTTCGGAGCGCGGCGGGCCCGTTCGTCGCCCGCCGCGTCGAGGAGATCGAGCGGGGGTTCGCCGACATCCCGGACGAAGCGCTCACCGAGCCGGTCCGCCGTCTCCTGGCGGACGCCGACGTGACGCTCCGGGTGAAGCAGGATCTCGTCGGCTCGGTCGACAGCCTCTACCGGGCGGAGCGGGAGTTCGCGGCCGTGTTCGCCGCCCACGCGTCGGCCCTGGTCGAGGCGCTGGAGGCGGAGCGGCGGACCCTCGAGTCGATGGGCGGCGCGGGCGACGAGATTCAGCGCCAGATCGACGAGGTCCAGCAGATCTTCAACATGGGCGACTTCGTGAAGGCGTCGAAGGCGTCGCAGGAGATCCGGGCCCGGGCCCAGCAGCAGCAGCTCCTCCGCAGCGAGGAGGCGGTCTCCCACGCGAAGCTCTCCCTGGTCGAGCTCGAGACGACCGGGCTCGACCTGGGGCCGCTCCACGCCCAGCTCGAGAAGGCGCAGGCCGACGCGCGGGAGGGACGCCACCTCGACGCGTACCGCACCGCGACGCGACTTGAGGAGACGGCAGTCAAGAACCGCGCCGCGGCCCAGGGGGTCCTCGCGCGGTTCACGTCGGTCGAGGAGGCGATCGGCCGGCGGCCGACGGGTCGGGGCGACGCGCACCGGTTCGACGAGGCGCTCGCCGTCGCCCGCACCGCGTTCCGCGCGCTCGACTTCGACCGGGTGCGCCGGCTCCTGGACGAGCTCGAGTCGACCCTCGCGGCGGAGGAGGCGAAGCTCGACGTCGACCGCCGGCTGAGCGAGATCGCCCTCCTGCTCGAGGAAGGCCGTCGCCTCGCGGTCCCGATGGAGCCGTTCGAGGCTCGGGCGAACGACCTCAAGACCCAGCGGCCGACCGCGCCCCCCGAGGCTACGCGCGAGGGGGTCCGGCTCCTCCACGAGGAGCTGGTCAGCACCCTGCGCCCGGTCCTCGAAGAGAACCTCCGGTCGCTCGAGCGGGACCTCGACGTCGGCCGGGCGGCGGGGGTCCCGGTCGACTCGGTCCTCCCGGCGCTCGGCGAGGCCCGGCGGCGGATCGCGCTCCCGGTGCCGACCGGCGCCGCCGCCCTGCTCGACGAGGTGCGGACCGCGCTCGTCTCGACCCGGGGGTTCGCCGACCAGGCGGAGCGCGTCGCGCGCCGCGCGCGCGACGCGATCGCCCAGGCCGAGCTCCTGCGGGTCGACTTGGGGGTCCTGCGCCCGAAGGTCGACGAGGTCGAGCGGCTGTTCGCGGCCCGCGACTACGCCCGGGTCGTCGAGCTCGGCGGGACCGTGGAGCGGGAGCTGAACCAGGCGACGTTCCAGCACGTGTCGAAGACGCTCGCCGGGTTCCAGGCCGGGGTGACCCAGCTGCGCCGGGCCGGCGGCAACACCTCCGTCGCCGAGAACCTCCTGCACCAGGCGCGCATGGCGCTCGACGAAGGGAAGCCGATGGAGGCGCTCCAGTTCGCCGCGCGCAGCGAGAGCGAGCTCGAGCGCGCGGACCTCCAGCGGCGCGTCGCGGAGGGGTCGATGCAGGCTGCCTCCCAGGCGCTCGAGCGGGCCCGGGAGGAGGGGGTCATCACGGACGAGGCCCAGGACACCCTGCGCTCCGGTCAGGCGTCGTTCGCGGGCGAGGACTTCCCGACCGCCCTCGAGGAGGCGCTGAACGTCTTCGAGCTGATCGAGACCGCGCGCGACGGTCACCGGCGGGTCCGCGAGACGCTCGCGGCCGCCGAGCGCCAGGTCGGCGAGGCCGGAGCGCTCGGCGCGGAGGCGCGGGACGCGACCCTCCGCCTCAACGAGGCCCGCGGCGAGGCGAAGGCCGGCCACTACCCGACCGCGACGAAGCTCGGCCGCGAGGCGACCGAGCTCGGCCGCTGGGCGATCGAGCGGATGTTCTCGACCTCGCTCGGCGAGCTGCGGCGCGAGGTCGAGGCGGGGCGCGCCGGGGGCCTGACGGTCGAGGTCGAGCCGCTCGACGCGGTCGTCTCCGAGGCCGAGGCAGCGCTGCGCGGCGGCGCGTGGGCGCGGCTCCGGACGACGCTCGCCCGGGCCGACGCGCTGAGCCGGCGCCTGTTCGACGAGGTCGTCGACGGGCAGTGGCGCAAGCTCGACGCCGAGGCGGCCCGGTCGGGCGGCGGTCCCGCGGGGGACGGGGTCCGCCGGGCGGAGCTCCGCGCCCAGTTCGACCGGTTCAAGGAGCGGCGGGACCTCGGCGGAGCGCTCAAGCTCCTCAACGCCGAGCTCGAGGCGTCCCATGCCCAGCGCCGCGAGGAGATGGGGCGGTCGATGGCCGGGTTCCGCGACCGGCTCTGGGTCGGGGAGCGCCTCGGCGTCGACACGACGCCGGTGATGCAGACCTACTCGGAGGCGAAGGCGGCGCTCGACAAGAACCGGTTCGAGGAGGCCGGGCGGTCGCTCGACCGCGCGACCGGCCTTCTCGAGACCGCGGTCCGGCCCCCGTTCGCCCGGCGCCGCAAGGAGCTCCAGTCCGAGGTGACGTTCGCGGAGGAGGGGCTCCACGTCGCCGTCGCCCCCGTGAAGGCGAGCCTCCGCGAGTCGGACGAGCTCGCGGCCGCGGGCCGGCTCCTGGACGCCGCGCGGATCCTCCTCAAGTCGGAGGAGGAGCTGAACCTGAGGAAGTCGCTCCACCGCGAGCTCACGAACCTCCACTTCCTGATCGACGCCGCGCTCGGCCGCGCGGCGGAACGACGGATCGACGCGTCGGACGCGCGGCGGCTCCTCGCCGAGTCGCTCGAGCTCCGCCAGACCGACTACTCGGCGGCGCTCGAGAAGGCCCGCGAGGCGCTGAAGCGCCTGCAGCGCGACGGCGTCGCCGGCTCCGAGGAGCCGGGGGCCGGGACGGTCCCCGGGCCGCTCTGGCCGTTCCGGCGCCCGCCGTAGCCGGCGGCGGGCCGGGGGCTCAGAACGACGAGAGCCCGGCCCCCGAACCGGACGACGGGAGCGGCGGGACGCCGCGGACCGGGCCGAGCGGGAGGCGGTCGTACTCGACCGAGTGCCGGATCCCGCGGCGCTTGAGGAGCTGCGAGACGTGCTCGGTGATCTGGACGACCTCCTGGCAGCGCGCCGGCTTCGCGAAGTAGAACTCGGCCCGCCGCTCCTCCGGGATCGGGAAGATCAGCCGCAGCCCGAACGGGTCGGGGCGGTTGTACCCGACGGGCTTGCGCCCTCCCTTCAAGTCCCTCAGGTTCTCGTCGAGGAGTACCTGCGGGAGCAGCGGATCGGTCTCCTTCACGAACGGCCGGTTGACCTCCACGATCTGGCGGTGGATGTCCGGATAGACGCGGACCAGGTCGCGGTACGAGCGCTTCGCGTCGAGCACGATGTGGCCGCTGCGCGCCTTCACGGGCGGGCTCATGGGCTAAAGGACCCGGGATCGGCTCTTAGGCTCTTCGGGGAGAGCCGATCTCGTCCGAGCCGGAGGCGAGGGGGGGACGGTATCGCTCCCGCCCGTCCTCGCGGAAGCGGAACGCAGGCGACGACGCGCCCGCGGCCGGGGGCCGTGGTGGCTCCTTCCCCCTTCGATGGGAGGATCCACCCGCCACCGGTTCGGCTGGGCTCCCCGACGGCTCAGTCCGGGCCCAGGCCATGTCGTTGACCCGGGGTCGGCGTGTCCGAGGGTCCTTTCCAGCGGGCGTCCTCGCGCGTCAGCGCGCGGGCGGCTCCGCCGGGGGCAACGCTCAAAGCGGCGACCCGCTACGGGGCCTCGGCGCTCCCGTAGTCTAGTGGTCAAGGATAGAGGCCTCTCGAGCCTCTGACGCGGGTTCAAATCGGGTCGGCATCGCCGGCCCGGGAGACTCCCGCCGGGAGCACT
>JASHOP010000041.1 GCA_030041075.1 Thermoplasmata archaeon
CGTCGTCCGGTCGTGGGGTCCGACCCGCGGTGGGTCACGCCGTCCGAGCTGGCCGAGTACGCCTACTGCCCCCGGGCGCACCACTACCGTCGGATCTACGGCTCCGGGCCCGCGAGCGCGGAGTCGGAGGCGGGCGAACGCTACCACGGTCGGGTCCTGGGGGCCGAGCTGCGACGGGCCGCGCGGGGGGCGACCTACTGGAAGCTCGTCGCGGCCGGATCGCTGCTCACGGCCGGGGGCGTGGTCGCATGCCTCTGGCGCTGACCGACGTCGTGGCCGCCGGCCTCCTCGGGACCGGGGTCGCCGCGCTGGCGGCGGGGGCCCGGCAGCTCGCGGCGCGCCGGACGGAGGGCCGGTGGGGCTCGCTGGTCGCGATCGACCCCGGTCGGCCGGCGACGCTACGGTCCGACCGGTACCATCTCGCCGGCCGTCCGGACGTTCTTCGACGCGCCCCCGACGGAACCCTCGTCCCGATCGAGCTGAAGCACCGGCCCGCGCCTCGACGCGGGGCGTTCCGGTCGCACCTCGTCCAGGTCTGGGCGTACTGCCTTCTCGTGGAGGAGGCGACGGGCCGCGCGCCCCCGTTCGGGGTCCTGCGCTACACTGACGGGGAGGTCCGCGTTCCGTGGGACGCCGCGGCCCGGAGCGAGCTGCGGACGGTCGTCCGCGCCGTGCGCGCTCCCTACGACGGGGGCGGGACCCCCAGCCCGGGCCGGTGCGCCCGGTGCCCCTGGGCGGATCGCTGCGACCTGCGGGCCCGCCCCGAGTGACGGGCCGCTCCCGTCAGCGTCGCAGCCGGGTCCAGTAGACCTCGGTCACGTACGGCAGCTCGACCACGGAGCGGCCCCGAGTCGCCGGATCCGTGCGGAGGACCTTGCGGATCTCCTTCGCGACCTGACGGCGCCCCGGGGGCGGGAGCACGGCGATCGAGCTGACCGATAGGAACCGGTCGACGACCGCCTCGGGGGTCGCACGCTGGACGTGGGCGAACCGTCGTTCCCGCAGCGGATGGAACGGCGGATCGCCCCGTCGGATCGCCGCCTTCCAGCGCCGCTCCCGGCTCGTGCCCCGCCGTCCGTGGCGACCGAGGATCCGCGAGATCTCCCGCATCCAGCGGGCGGACTCGTCCCGGACGTTCCAGACGAGACCGAGCCCGCCGCCGGGGCGGAGGACCCGGGCGATCTCGCGCAACGCCCGCCGGGGGCGGAACCACTGGAACGCCTGCGCGGCGACGACGGCGTCCGCGATCCCGTCGGGAAGCGGGATCGACTCCGCCGCCCCCGGGACGACCGCGACGCGGGGAAGCTCGCGCGCGAAGACCGTCCGCATGCCGGGGGTCGGCTCGACCGCGACGAGGGCGCATCCGAGCGGCGCGAGCGCGCGGGTGAACTTCCCGGTCCCGCTGCCCAGCTCGACGACCGTTCGGCGGGGGCCGATCGCGAGGACCCGCCCGAGGTACGCCACGGCCGAGGCCGGGTACCCCGGCCGGCCCCGCTCGTACGCCTCCGCGCTGCGATCGAAGCCGCGCACGTCGGGATCGGTCGGGAACCGCGGCGGCCTCATCGGGCTCCCCGGGCCGTGTCGGACCCGTCCCCGGTCGTCGTGCGCGGTAGGGCCGGGCGGGGCGGGTCGCCGGCGAGGTCGGGTCCGCCGATTCCCCGGCTCGAGGGGGCACGGCCCGACCGAGGCGGTCCGGCGGAAGAGGTCTCCCTGCGGCGGACGCGCGAAAGCTTTACCCTGCCCGCCGGCTCCGACGGCCGATGGCGGAGGGGAACGTCGAGCGCTCGCTCGTCGTGGTGAAACCGGACGGGGTGCGGCGGGGGCTGGTCGGCGAGATCATCGGGCGGTTCGAGCGCAAGGGCCTCAAGATCGTCGCGGCGAAGACCGTGCGCGTCACCCCCGAGCTCGCGCAGCGCCACTACGCGGAGCACCAGGGGAAGCCGTTCTACCCCTCGGCGATCCAGCACATCACCTCCGGGCCGGTCGTCGCCCTCGCCTTCGAGGGTCGCTCCGCGATCTCGGTGATCCGTCTCGTCCTGGGGGGCACGAACCCGCAGCTCGCGGCGCCCGGCACGATCCGGGGGGACCTCGCGCTGGGGATCACGCCGAACCTCGTGCACGCCTCCGACTCCCCCGAGTCGGCCGCGCGCGAGCTCGCGCTCTACTTCGGACCCGACGACTATCTCGCGTACTCCCGAGTCGGCGAGGAGTACTTCTAGGTCGATGGGGTCGCGGCTCCGGGACGCGACGCGCGCCCTGAGGGCCGGCGGGCTCGTCGTCTACCCGACCGACACCGTCCTCGGGCTCGGGGCGCGCGCGACGTCGCGCGCCGCCGTGGCCCGGCTCGCCCGCGTCAAGGGGCGGCCCGGGCGCCAGCCCCTGTCGATCGCGGTGAGCTCGATCGAGGAGATCGAGCCGCTGGCGTCGCTCGCGCCCGCCGGCCGACGGTGGATCCGCCGCCACCTTCCCGGGCCGTTCACCGTCCTCGTGACGCCGTCCGCCCGGGCCCGCCGGACCCTCGCTCCGGCGATCGCCGGCGGGGCGACCCTCGGGCTGAGGGT
>JASHOP010000042.1 GCA_030041075.1 Thermoplasmata archaeon
CCGCGCGCATCCGGTGGAGGAGCTCCGCGACCCCGACGTCGGCCCGGACCTCGGGGAACGGAGGCGCGAGGACGTCCGTCACCGGGCGGTCGAGGAGCTGCGCATCCTCGAGGCTCCGGCGCAGCACGTCGTCCTCCTGGACGCTCCCGAGATTGTCCGAGCCGGCCAGGACCGGCACCTGGGCGATGCCGTGCTGCCGCAGGCGGGCGAGCACGTCGCGGACGACGGTGCCCGGCTCGACCGCGATCAGCGGGGCGACGCCCGACTTCGCGGCGAGGAGGTCGCGCGCCGTCGCGCCCGCTCCGAGGGCAAGGAATCCCTTCTCCCGCATCCAGTCGTCCGAGTAGAACTTCGAGAGGTAACGGTCGCCCGAGTCCGGCAGGATCACCGCCACCGTCGCCCCCTCCGGAATCGGCAGCGTACCGAGCCACTTGAGCGCCCCGGCGACGGCCGACCCCGACGATCCCCCGACGAACAGCCCCTCCTCCCGGGCGAGGCGGCGCGCCATCAGGAACGACGTCCGGTCGTCGACCGTCACGATCTCGTCAAGGTACCGGAATTCGATCGTCTTCGGGATCTTGTCCTCCCCGATCCCCTCGACCAGGTACGGGGTCGCGGGAGGGAGCTCGTGCGTCCGGAAGAACGGCTCGATCACCGACCCGACCGGGTCGACGGCGATCACGCGCACCTCGGGCCGGTGCTCCTTGAAGTACCGCCCGATCCCGCTCATCGTCCCCCCCGTGCCGACCGTGCCGACGACCGCGCCCAGTCCCGGGCCGATCTCGTGGTCGAGCTCGGGTCCGGTCGACTCGTAATGGGCCCCGGGGTTGCCCGCGTTCTCGTACTGGTTCGGATAGTACGCCCCCGGGGTCTCGGCCGCGATGCGGCGCGCCACCGAGTAGTGGCTCATCGGATGGTCCGGTGCGACGCCGCTCGGGGTCACGACGACGCGCGCGCCGTAGGCCCGCAGGAGGCGGATCTTCTCCGCGCTCATCTTGTCCGGGAGGACGAAGACGGTCCGGTAGCCCCGGACCGCGCCGATCAGCGCGAGCCCGACGCCGGTGTTGCCGCTCGTCGCCTCGACGATCGTCCCCCCGGGCTTGAGCCGGCCGTCCCGTTCGGCCCCGGCGATCATCCTCGCGCCGATCCGGTCCTTCACGGACCCCCCCGGGTTCAGGAACTCGAGCTTCGCGAGAACACGGTACGGGACCCCGGACGCCACGCGCCGCAGCGGGACCACCGGGGTGTCGCCGATCAGGTCGAGGATGCTCTCGGCAAGCCGGGGCCGGGCGGTCACCGGGGCTTGGAGCCGGGACGCCGTGTTAACCTTACCGAGGCGGAGCGGCCCGGGTGCCCTCCGAACGAGCGGATCGACCCCGTGTCGTAAGCACCTGTTCGTTCCCATCCCACCGATCCCTTAAGCGGGTCCCCCGGCTCGTTGGATCGGACGATCGTCGATGCTCGGCTCGCTCGAGACGGAGGTCCTCGCCGCCGTCCGCCAGCTCGAGGAGGCTCCCGCCCGCGACGTGCGGAAGGCGCTGGAGCGTCGCGGGGTCCGGGTCGCCTACACGACGGTCGCGACGATCCTGTCGCGGCTCCACGCGAAGGGCCTCGTGAAGCGGCGCCGCGAGACGTGCCGCGGCGGGGCGCGGTACGTCTACCGGGCCGGCAACGTCGAGCAGAAATACCTCGTCAACCTCCTCCGCGGCGTCGTCGCGATGTTCGGGGCCGCCGGGGTCGTCCACCTCAACGAGGAGATCGCGAAACTCGACCCCTCCGAGGAACGGGAGCTTCGGCGGCGGCTCGGGCTGGGGTGACCCCCGTCCGACGAGGGCGATGAACGGCACCCCGGTCCTCGGATTGCTCGAGGCCCTCCTGGCCGGCGTCGTCGCGGGCGTCGGGCTCGCCGTGTCGTTCCGCTCGTCGCGCTCGGCGACGGTGTTCCGCCTGACGGCCCTCCTCGTCGGCGCCTGGTCGCTCGTCGCCACGACGGTCCTCGTCTGGATCGTGGTCGGGGGCGGGGCGCGGGCGATCGCGACGCTCGCCCGCACCCCGGCCGCGCTGTTCGCGCCCGGGGCGTTCGGGATCTGGGCGCTGGGCGCGCTCGGGGCGTTCCTGGTCTTCTGCACCGCGTTCGCCCTCTGCCAGGCGGTGGGGCGGAGCCTCCTCCACCTCCTCTCCCCTCGTCCCCTTCCGTGGCCCCCGCGCCTTCCCGCGCCGTCGACCCCGACCCGCCTCCTCGCGTTCGCCTCGGCCCGGCCCGACGCGTTCACGTTCACCCTCCTTCGACCGTCCCGCGCGAGCGGGTTCCATCGGGAGGAGATCATCCTCGTCTCGGACGGGCTGGTCGCCGACCTCACGCCCGGCGAGTGGGAGGCGGTCGTCGCGCACGAGCTCGGCCACATCCACGAGCTCGACGGGCGCTACCTCACGTTCTTTCGGACGTTCGCCCGGATGGTGCGCTGGGACCCGATCCTCGCGGTCCTCGCGAGCTCGCTGACCCGCCGCGAGGAGTTCCGCGCCGACGCCGACGCCGTGGCCCTCACGGGGCGTCCGCGCGCCCTCGCCCGGGCGATCTACAAGTCGAGCCGCCACCTTCCGTCCTCGACGGGCACCCTCACGGGGCTCCTCGGTCCCGGAGGGGCGCGGGGCCGGCGGCAGGCGGCCGAGCGGATACGCCGGCTGGTCGAGCTCGCGGAGAGCGGCGCGTACGATGACGAGCCGGTCGGGTGAGTCCCGGCGGAGGACGGTCCGCCTCCTGGGCCTCGTCCTCGGAGCCGCCCTCCTCGTTCCCCTCGGCGCCTCGAGCCCGGTGGCGGCGGCCGCCGGCCGCGCCGTCCCGGGCGCGCCGGTCGCGACGTGCACCGCGCCCACCAGCTCGGCGAAGTACCCGGCGCTCCCCGTCGCGGAGGACCCGGCGTTCGTGACGAACCTCTCGCTCCCGTCCGTGGCGCCGGGGGGCTCGACCTCGATATCGTTCCGCGTCGCCGACCCCGCCGGGTCGGGGGGCCCGATCGCCGACGTCGTCGTCTCGTTCGAGGTCTACGAGTTCAACGGGTTCCCCGGGAACGCGACGGCCTGCCTTCCGGTCGCCGACGCGCCGGTGCTCGTCAACGCGACGGCGTCGGGGAGCTTCGTGACGGTCGCGCTCGCCGGCCTCGCCGCCGGAGCGTCCGAGGTCGGCTCGGTGGGCGTCGTCACGTCGTCGGCGACGCCCGTGGGGACGTTTGCGATCCGGACCGCGATCAACTTCACGCTGGGCGCGGCGAAGTACCGGCTCGAGTCGCGGGGGTGGTTCACGGCGGCCGAGTGGGCGGACGGCACCGAGGCCCCCAACGGGAGCGCGATCCTGAACCTGAGCGACCTCGGCAACGTCTCCGGCGTCGTCCCCGAGACCGCCCTGTTCGTCTCCCCCGGCGGCTGGGACGTCGCCCTCGCGGCGCTGCTGGTCGGCGGAGCCGCCCTGGTCGGGGCCGGCGCCTTCGTCTACCTCCGACGCACGGCGAGATCGAGCTCGAGCTCGGGCGCGGGGTAGGCGCGGGACGAGGAGAGCCAGGCCGCGACGGCCTTCGGGAAGAACCGGACCAGCGACGGCGCCTCCGCGAGGAGCGCCCGGACGACGTGCGTGGGGAAGTCGATGTCGCCGAACGCGACGATCGTGGTGGCGAGGCGGCCGTCCTTCAGGGCATCGACCAGCGCGTCGAGCTCGCGGTCGGTCAGGCGGGTGAACACCCGGCGGACGTACATCGCGCGGCGGAACTCCTCGCCGAGCTCGAGGTCCCACGCCGTCGCGTAGCGGGCCAGCCGGGCCGCGGAGAGGTCGTCGGAGCGGAGCGCGTCGGCCGCGACCTGGGCGGCGAGCAGGCCGCCCCGCATCCCGGTGAAGATCCCTCCCCCGCTCAGCGGCTTCACCTGGGCGGCGGCGTCGCCGACGAGGACGACGCGGTCCCCGTAGACCCGGGGGACCTTCCCGACCGGGATCCCCGAGACGAGGAACGCGGTCGGGTTCGCGAGCGCCTGTCCGAACCGGCGCTCGAGGTGGGCGAGGAGGCGCTCGAAGTAGGCGCGGGCGGGCGTCCCGTCGGCGTCGGCCGCGATCCCGACCCGGGCTCCCCCTGACCCGTCCGGGATCCACCAGCCGAAGAGGCCGGGGGCGAACCGTCGTCCGAGGTAGACCTCGACGGTCTCGGGATCGCCCGGGCTGTTCGGGTACTCCGCCTCGAACGCGGGGAGGATCTCGACCGGCCGCCGCAGCCGGAACGCGCGGGCTACCGCGCTCGCGACGCCGTCGGCCCCGACGACGAGCCGCGCGGCGACGCGGAATCTCCGGGCGTCCGGCCCCGTGAGCTCCGCCGTCACCCGGCCGTCCGCGGCGGGTACGAGCCGGTCGAAGCGGCACCCCGTCCGGATCTCCGCGCCGGCGCGGGCGGCCCGGTCGGCGAGGTGGGCGTCGAGCGCGCCGCGGTCGATCACGTAGCCGCGCGGCTCCTTCGCCTTGAACGACAGCGAGCCGAGTCCGGGGCCGAAGACGGTCGCCCCGTAGACGGCGCGGCGGACGATCTCGGGCGATCCCGCGAGCCGAAGCGCCCGGTCGGAGACGAGTCCCGCGCACTGGACCGGACGCCCGACGCGTCCGTGCTCCTCCACGACGAGGACGGACTGCCCGGCCTCGGCCAGGGCGCGGGCCGCGGTCGAGCCCGCCGGGCCGGCGCCGACGACGAGGACATCGACCTTCTCGGCGTCGCGCGCCGGGGCGTTCATCGGGCGGTCCCGGGGCCCGGCGGCTCCCGCCACGGGGTGAGGACCCGGTCGGTGCGCTGGCGGGGCTCGACGGCCGACCGCTCGACGGGGACCGACCGGCCCCGCGCGTGCGCGAGCCCGCCGGCCCAGGCGATCATCGCGCCGTTGTCGACGCAGAGCGACCGGGGCGGGGCGAACATCGTGGCCCCGCGGCCCTCAGCCATCGTGCGGACCATGCCGCGCAGCCGCTCGTTGCACGCGACCCCTCCGCCGAGGGCCACGGACGACTTGCGCCGGTGGGCGATCGCCCGCTCCGTGATCTCGGTGAGCATCGCGTAGGCGGTCGTCTCGACCGAGTAGGCGAGGTCGGGGCGCGCGACGCCCTTCGCGCGCAGCGCGAGCGTGGCGGTGAGCATCCCGGAGAAGGCGACGTCCATACCGTGGACCGAGTACGGTAGCGGGAGGAGCTCGGTGCCGAGCCGCGCCTCGGCCTCGAGCGCCGGCCCGCCGGGAAACGTCCCGCCCAAGCCGATCCAGAGCTTGTCGAGGAAGTTCCCGATCCCGATGTCGAGCGTCTCCCCGAGGACACGGTACCGACCGCGCCCGTACGCGATCACCTGGGTGTTGCCCCCGCTCGCGTACAGGAGCAGCGGGTCGTCCAGCCCGCTCAGCGCCCGGGCGATCTCGACATGGGCGACGCAGTGGTTGACCGGCACGAGCGGCCGGCGCCAGGCGAGGGAGAGCATCCGGGCGACCGTCGCCCCGGCGCGCAGGCAGGGTCCGAGCCCGGGACCCTGGGCGAACGCGACCGCGTCGAGCTCGTTCGGCCGCACCGACGCCGCGGCGAGCGCCTTCTCGACGAGTCCCGGCAGGACCTCCACGTGGTGGTTCGCGGCCTCCCGGGGGTGGATCCCGCCCGACGGAGGCCGGTACATGTCCGAGGCGAGCCCGAGCACCTGGGCCCGGTCGTCGGTGATCCCGACCGACGCGGTGTGCGCGGTCGACTCGACCCCGAGGACGACCATCGTACCGCCGAGCCGGGCGGCGGTTATAACGGCGGACGCGCGCGGGGGGTGGCGCACCGGGCCGGCGCGCGCGGACGCCTCCGGCCCCCGGCGGGGCGGGCCGTCACGTCCGCAGCCAGCCGAGCTTGAGGAAGCAGTAGAGGAGGAACGACGTGGCGATGCCGATCCCGGCGACAACCTGCCAGAGCTGGGCGTCGTACGGCTGCCCGAGCAGGTTCTGGCCCAGGAGGCCGCTCACGACCGCCGGGACCACCGCGAGGCTCGTGATCACCGCGAGGATTTTGAGGACCCGGTTCGTCTCGAACGCCTCCTGGTTGATGTAGAGGTCGATCAGCGACTGGACCCGCTCCGCGAGGTCGTCCGCGGTCTCGTCCAGGAACTGGGCCTCCTCCGCGAGGACCCCGAAGTCCTCCTCGGCCTTCTTGTCGAACCCGTCGAGCGCGAGCCGCTTCGCCGCGAACGAGGCGACCATCTGCCGGAAGTGGAGCAGGTTCGAGCCGACGCGGGCCGTCTCCTTCGCGAGGGCGTACATCCGCTCGAGGAAGTCGCGGGGCAGCTTCGCCTTCGGGACCCCGCCGATCTTGCCGATCTCGAGCTCGATCTCCGTGCAGATCGCCCGGTAGTCGTTGAGGATGCTGCCGACGATGCCGTAGAGCACCGAGACGACGAAGCTGCTCTCGTGGAGCCGCTCGCGCGCCCCCCCCAGGACCTCCTCGAACAGGTCCGCGCCGCGGGGGGAGATCGAGAGGATCTTCGGTCCGGCGCAGACGACGACGATCCCCGTCCGCTCGATGCGCAGGTGGCGGCCCGCGTGCTCGGGATAGCGGACCTCGCCGGACTGGACGAAGATGAGCGAGAGCTCCTGGACGGCGACGACGTGAGGATAGATTTCGTCGACCACCCGGGTCTTGAAGTGGGGCTCGGGGACCCCGAGCATCCGGCTGAGCCGCGCGATCCCCTCGGCGCCGACGGAATGGATGTCGATCCACTCCTGGCGGCCGTCCTTGAGGCGGCCGGCGAGGTCGTCCCAGGAGAGGTGGTCGTGGCGGGTCGTGAGATCCGGATCGACCTGACGGATGACGGTCTCGGGCTCGGGGGCCTCGGTCGCGGCCGGGGCCTCGGCCGCCTGCACCCGGCTGCCGGCGGTCCGCCCCATCAGCGCGAACGCCCGCGGCAGACGGACGAGCCGCGCCAGCAGCGCGAGGGACCCCTTGGCGTTCAGGCCGACGAGCGGCAGGTACGAGAAGACCGAGAGGAGGACGATCGCGAGGTCGACGAGGTGCCACGGCGACCGGAAGTGCGCGCGCCGGTCCTCGGCCAGATAGAGCTTCGACGCGTACTCGACGACGAAGAACAGCACGATCACGAGGTCGCACAGGTCGACGAAGCGGAGGAGCGTCGGGGCGAGGGTGACGAAGAACGGGACGAGGATCAGGGGGAGGAGCAGGATCGACAGGAACGCCATGAACCCGTCCGAGAGGACGGAGTCGACGAGGTCCCGGGCGTGCTTGCGAGGGTCGAGGTCGGGGACGAAGAGCGACCGGGGACGCGCCGGGTCGCCGTCGGGCAATTTCTTCGGCGGGGGTGAGGCGCTCGTGCCCGACCGTGACCGCGGAAGGATTTTTACGCTACCGTCGAGGGCGGGTCGGCCCGATCTCCGGGGGGATGGGAACTCCGGGCCCGGTTCCGGTCAGTCCTCGCTCGACTCGATGCGGAACGCCACACGGGACCCGCGCAGCGCCTCCTGGATCCGGTCGGCGAGCTCGAGGGTCTCGCGAACGCCGACGGTTCGCCCCCAGTCGTAGACGAAGTCGTACCCCTCGGTCTCCGGCCGGAACCCCATGCTCTCGAGGATCTCCGCGACCTTCGAGTACGGGGCTCCCTCGCTGTCGAGCTGGAGGAGGAGGAACGTCTCGGTCATCGTGCGCGCCGTCGAGGTCCGGTGCGCGGTCCCATCGGCCGGGCCGCTCATAACCCCTCGCGGCTCGATCGCCCGCGCGGGAGCCGTCACTCCGGCGGGCCGCGGTCGCGGTCCTCGGGGTCGGGCGAGCCATCGTCCTCCCCGCCCGAACGGTGGGCGGTCACACGGACGGCCACCCCGCGCCGGAGGCGTCCCATCTCGTGGGGTGCGAGGAGGAGGCGTCCCACCGCGAGGAGCTCACCGGAACCGTCGACGACCAGCGCGCTCGACCCGGGGACGAGCGCCGGATCCGCGGCGACGACGAACTTCGAGAACAGGCTGCGCCCGTGCCGGACGAACGGGACGGCGTCGTCGGCGGCCACCACCCGGGCCCGATCGCCCGGCAGGTTCGCGCGAAGGAGCTCCGCACCCCGGAACGTGGGCCGGGGAACGCCGTCGTCCCCGAGGACGAACGCCGGCGAGCCGCCGTGTACGAGCTTGCGCAGCCGGCCCGTGCGGCGGGACCGCTGGCCCCGAAGCTCGGGCGCCAGGCGGTCCGCCAGGGCCCGGCCGTACTGCCACGTGAGCCCGGTCCGGAGCTGCCGCTCGGTCCACGCCTCGGTCCAATCGCGGTCCAGGTCCGCGTCCAGCTCCGGCCGCGTCCCGAGCGCCCGGCTCACGTCGGTCGGCGATCGAGGGGACCGGGGGGACTCGAACTCGGCGATCCCGAGGAACGGGCCGACGGGGTACAGCTCGGTGAGCTCGAGAGGTACCGGGCCGAGCGGCGTGGTGGCGTTCCACGCGATCGGGCAGTCCGACCGGTCCCGGGCCGGGACCCGGCTCAGGTACTCCGGCGTGAGGGCGATCGGGGGGATCTCGCGGGCGAGGGGCCGGTCGGCGACGAAGTCGCGCATCCGGGCGAGGAACCGGGCCACGGCGGGTCGGGCGAGGCTCTCCGAGCTCACCTCCCGGAACGCGCGGCGGCTCTCCGGCTCGGTCGCCAGGAACGTCCCGGGCCGGGCCGTCGCCTCCCGAAGACCGGCGCGGAGGGCCGGGTGGGCGCCCGCGCGCCGCTCCACGAGCTCCCAGAGGGTCCCGTCCCGGATCGCCTGGCGGACGCGGGCGACCTCCTCGAACGAGACGAGGAGGTTGTGGAGCGCGAGGTGCGGCTCGCGCTCGGGGGGCGGCAGGGCCGCGATCCGGTCGAGCGGAGTGACCGAGCAGAGGGCGCAGCGGCAGATCGGCTCGCGCACGTCGTCGATCGAGACGGTGCCGTCGGGGAACATCAGCTTCCCGCGCCGGGCGAACTTGTGGTAGGCGGACGAGTCGAACAGGTCGACGCCGTGGAGGGCCGCCCAGGCGAACGTCATCGGGTGGCCCGTGCCGAACAGGTGGACCGCCCCGCCGGGGTCGAGCGACGGGCGGACCGCGGCGAGTACGTCGGCGAGCTCCCGGAACCGATAGCGCTCCAGGAGGGGCACGACGCCGCCGACGGCGAGGAGATCGCCCGCTTCGCTCGCCCCGGCCGCGGCGCGCGCCCGGAGGTCGGCGAACGGTCCGCCCTGGACCGGCGCCGCGAGCAGCCCCGGGAACGACGATCGCGCGGCCCGGGTGCGCTCGGCCGTCGCCGCCAGCGCCGCCTCCGCCTCCGCATGCGACGCGTCGGGCTCGGTGAAGACGTCGAGCACGGTGGCGATGTCCGATCCGATCCGGGCCTGGAAACCGAGGATCTCCTCCGGGCCGACCTCGATCGCTCCGTAGGCGTGCTGCTGGAACGCGCCGGAGTCGGTCATGACCGCCCCGTCGAACCCGAGCAGCTTGTGGATCCCCTCCCGCTCCGCGACCTCCCGGAGCGGGGGCGTTCGCCAGGTGATGTAGGCCGACGTGATCAGCGCGCGAATGCCGAACCGTTCGCGCAGGACCGGGGCGGGACACGACTGCCGGGCCGGGTCGGGGTGGACGACCGGCAGGAGCGCGGGGGTCTCGATGACGCCATGGGGCGTGCCGAGACGGCCGAGCCGGGCGAGCCCGTCCCGCTCGAGGAGCTCGAACCCGGACACGAGCGGGGCGACCGTCCCGCGAGGTTAAGCGTGATGGCGGGGGCGCGGACCGCTCCCATCGAAACCGTCCCGGATCCTCTCGAGGAGCGCCGTCAGCATCGGGAGGGTGAGCTTCCCCGTGTTCGTGTTCTGCGGGCTCGGGTGGTACGAGCCCCAGAGCATGGGGCGACCGGCGCCGAGCGGCGTGCAGACGCCGTGCGCGAACGGAGCCGTCGGCCGTGGCACGCCGTAGACGTCGGCCGCGATCCCCCGGACCGCGTCCCAGGCAAACCCTCCCAACGCGAGGACCGCGCGAGCGTTGGGCAGGAGCCTGAGTTCGCGTTCGAGGTACGGCGCGCAGCGGACGCGCTCGGCGGGGAGCGGCTGGTTTCCCGGCGGCGCGCATCGGACCGCGGCGGTGAGGTACAGGTCCCGGTACCGGAGCCCGTCGCCCCGGTGGAGCGAGGTCGGCTGGTTCGCGAACCCGGCAGCGTGGAACGCGCGGACGAGGAACGCCGCCGACCGATCGCCGGTGAACACGCGTCCGGTCCGGTTCGACCCGTGCGCGGCCGGCGCGAGGCCGACGACGACCAGGCGGGCCGTCGGGTCGCCGAACCCCGGCACCCCCCGACCCCAGTACGGCTCGTCGCGGAACTCCCGCTTCTTCTCCTGGGCGACCCGCTCCCGGTAGCGGACCAACCGGGGACAGAGGACGCAGTCCGTGATCTCGCGTCGGAGGATCTCGAACGAGTCCGCCACGTCCCCGGGAGCGAGGTAGCCTTAAACGGGTGCCGGGAGCCACGACCGCGCCCCGGTGGTCACCGAGCGTGACCTACCCCTATAGGACTCCCCTCGTATCCGGTCCCGATGACCGAGACCACGGTTCCGAAAGGGTCCCGCGTGCGCCTGGGGAGCGTCCCGGGAGATCTGCGCGTCCAAGCCGGGGCGACCGTCGAGGTCGACGGGCAGCTGGCCGTCGCCGGCTCCGCGCGATTCGAGGGCCGGTCGGAGGTCCTGGGCGATCTCCGGTGCGGGAGCCTCGAGGCGGACGACGCGGAGGTCACGGTCCGCGGGAACCTGGCCGTGGCCGGCGATCTCACGGCGCGCGACAGCCGGCTCGAGGTCGCCGGGTCGCTCGCCGCGCGGAGCGTCGACGTCGATCGCGAGCTCAGGGTCGCCGGCCCGATGACCGCCGAGGAGATCGAGGTCGGAGGGCTCCTGGAGGGCGGCGCGACCCTGGCGGCCCGCGCGGTCTCGGTCGGCGGTCGCTTCCGGCTTGCGGGGAAGCTCACCGCCGAGAAGGTCGAGGCCGGCGGGTCGGTCGACCTGGCCGAGGTCGATCTCGAGACGCTCGAGGTCGGCGGGGCGATCCGGGTCGCCGGCGGCGCGGTCCGCCGATCGATCGAGGTCGGAGGGAAGTTCTCGGCCGAGTCGTCGATCACGTTCGGCTCCTTGGAGGTCGGCGGGGTCGCCCGGCTCCGCGGCGCTTCCAAGGGCGGCTCGATCGAGGTCGGGGGGATGTTCTCCGCCGACCAGGACCTCGCGTTCGACTCGCTCGAGATCGGGGGGATGGGTTCGATCGACGGCAACGCCGCGGGCGGGAAGGTCGAGGTCGGGGGCAAGCTCGACGTTCGCGGCTCGCTCACGCTCCGGGAGGCGCTCGAGGTCGGCGGAGCGATCGGCGTCGGCGAGTCGCTCGCGGGGACCCAGGCCAAGGTCGGCGGGAAGATGAAGGCACGACGGGCGACGTTCACCGGGTCGGTCGAGGTCGGGGGGGCCGTCGAGACACGCGACGGCCTGAAGGCGAGCCGGATCCGGCTCGAGCGCAAGTCGCGGGCGTCCGGCCCGATCGTGGGGGGGGAGGTTGAGATCGACTCGCGAGCCCAGGTCGAGGATGTCTACGGCGACCGGATCGAGCTCCGCGAGCGCGCCTCGGCCCGGAACGTCGTGGGCCGGTCGGTGACGCTCGGCGACCGCGTTCGGGTCGACTCGGTCCAGTACACGGAGACGCTCGAGCAGGGCGACGACGCGCGATGCGCCACGCCCCCCCAGAAGGTCGACAGCCTGCCGAAGTTCCCCCTCTGAGCGGACCCGTCGTCCGATGCTCGAAGACCAGCCCGACCGACCCTCCCCCGCACGACGGCGGGAGATCACGGACCTGTATGCGACCGTCCTCGAGGTCGTGAAGCGCTACCGCGGGGTCGCCCGGATCACGCGCGTGTCGTACGGCGCGGGCATGCCGGTCGACCGGCTGAGGATATTCCTCGACCGGCTCCTGGCGCTCGGTCTCCTGCGGTCCGACGACCTCGACGGCCGGCCCGTCTTCGACATCACGCCCCGGGGGCAGGAGTTCCTGGACACGTACTGGAGGATGCGGGGGTACGTCGAGGTCCTCGAGACGTCGCCGGAGGACCGGGGCCGCCGTCGCCGCTAGATCGACCGTCGCGGTCCCGGGTCCGGCGTCCGGACCGGTCCGCTAATCGTACCGGGGAACGCTCGGGTCGACCCGGCGCGACCACGCGTCGATCCCGCCCTGGAGGTTGGCGACCGACGTAAACCCGTGCGCCTCGAGGAACGCCGCGACCATCGCCGACCGGGTTCCGCCGTGACAGTAGACGACGATCTCGCGGTCCCGCGGGATCTCGCCCGCCCGGCCGGAGACCTCGCGCATCGGGATGTGGATCGATGGCTCGATCGTGGCGACCGCCCGCTCGAACGGCTCGCGGACGTCGAGCAGGACGATCGTTCCGGGCGCCTTGCGCATCCGTTCGGCGACATCCTCGGGAGCGACCTCCGCGGCCATCGACGACCCCGGAACCGCTCGCGACTATAGGGCTTGTCCCGGGTCCGTTAAATGGCGTCCCGCGCTCGTCGGGCCGATGCAGGTGACGGACCCGGTATGCCGGATGACGGTCGATACGAGCTCCGCCGCGGCCCAGGGAACGTACGACGGCGAGACCGTCTACTTCTGCTCCTCGGCGTGCCAACGGACGTTCGAGAAGCGCCGGGACCGAGCCAGGGCCTGAGCCGCCGCAGAACCACGCGCCGGCGACGGGCGGTCAAACGTGGCGACCGACCCGATCTGCGGGATGTTCGTGGACGAGGCGTCGAGCTCGCTCCGCCTCGTCCGGGCGAACCGGACCTACTACTTCTGCTCCGTCGGATGCCTACGGTCGTTCGCCAGCCCCCAGGCGGAACGGCGCGAGCTTCGGCGCAAGCTCGCGGTCGCCTGGCCGCTCTCCGTGGCGATCGTCGGGCTCACATACGGTGTGGCCTCCGCACCGGCGCTCTGGGCGTGCGCCGCCTTGGCCGCGATCGTCCAGTTCTATCCGGGCGCGGGGTTCTACGCGGGGGCCCGGGACGCGATACGGCAGCGACTCGGCAACATGGATCTCCTGATCGCCGTCGGGACGACCGCGGCATTCGCCTACAGCGTCGCGACCCTGGTCGTCCCGGGACGCCTGCCGCCGGGGACCTACTTTGACGCCTCGGCCCTGATCGTCACCCTGATCCTCACTGGAAACTTCCTCGAGCGGCTGACCCGGGCGAGGGCCGGGTCCGCCCTCCTACGCCTGGGCGAGCTGTTGCCGTCGCAGGCCCGCCTCGTCCGGGACGGGACGGAGCGTACCGTCGCGGTCGGCGCGATCGTCCCGGGCGACCGGCTCCGGGTGACGCCCGGGGAGAGGGTCCCGGCCGACGGCGTCGTGCGCGCGGGAACCACGACCGTGGACGAGGCGTTCCTGACGGGCGAACCCCTGCCGGTACCGCGCGGTCCGGGCGACCGGGTCCTGGCCGGATCGATGAACGTCGAGGGGGCGGTCGAGGTCGAGGCGACCGGCGCGGGGTCCGATACGTTCCTCGCCCAGGTCGGCCGGCTCCTCACCGACGCGGAGACGGCCCGGCTGCCGCTCCGCCGGACCGCCGACCGGGTCGCGTCCGGGTTCGTCCCGATCGTCCTCGGCCTGGCGGTCGCGGCCTCGCTGTTCTGGGGGATCGCCGAGCACGCCGGGGTCGCCGTCGCGGTCCTCGCGTTCGTGACGGTCGCGATCACCGCGTGTCCGTGCGCCTTCGGCCTCGCGACCCCCGCGGCGATCCTCGTCGGCACGGGCCGCGCCGCGGAGGAGGGGGTGCTGTTCCGGGGCGAGGATGCGATCGAGCGGGCCGCGCGCGTCGACCTCGTTCTTACCGACAAGACGGGCACGCTCACCAGCGTCTCACCCGAGGTCGCGTCGATCGGGGTCGTGCCTCCGGCTTCGGAGACCGAGGTCCTCGCCTTGGCCGCCGGCCTCGAGCTCGGCGCGAGCCATCCTCTCGCGCGGGCCGTCGCCAAGCGGGCTCGGGAACGCGGGGTCGTGCCCGTCCCCGTGGACGACATCCGGGTCGACCCAGGACGGGGGGTCCGTGGGCGATGGGGAGTGTCCCTCGTGGGGCTGGTCCGGGGCGACGCGGCGGAAGCGTCGGGGGTCGACCTCAGCCCGCTCCGAGACTGGCTCGGACCGGTGGAGGACACCGGCGACTCGTGGTCGGTCCTGGTCCAGGAAGGCCGAGCCGTCGGGGGCCTCGCGTTCCGGGTGGGCCTTGCGTCGGGCGTCCCGGAGGCGGTCGCATCGATCCGGTCGGAGGGGATCGAGGTCGGGATCGTCTCCGGCGACACCGAGCGCGCGACGCGCCGGGTCGCGGAGGAGCTGGGGATCCGGCTCGTGCATGCGGCCGCCGACCCGGCGCGCAAGGTCGAGCTGGTCGAAGCCTACCGCCGATCGGGGCGTCATGTGGCGTTCGTTGGCGACGGCATCAACGACGCGGCCGCGCTCGCGGCCGCGGAGCTGGGGATCGCGATCGGCAGCGGGACCGACGTGGCGCGCGAGGCGGGCCAGGTGCTCCTCGTGCGATCGGAGTTCTCCGGGGTACCCCGCGCGATCGCCCTCGCCCGTCGCACGGTCGCTCAGGTCCGGTGGAACCTCCGCTGGGCGTTCGGGTACAACCTCGTGCTCCTGCCGATCGCCGCCGGGGCCCTGGTTCCGTGGCTCGGGCTTGCGGTCTACCGGTACCTGCCGGTCGCCGGAGCGGTGGCGATGGCCCTCTCCTCCACCACCGTCGTGCTCGCTTCGCTCGCCCTCCGGGGCCCCGGGGGCCATCCGGCATCGAACGCCCCGGCCTCGGCGGGGCGCGACCCCGCTCCGTCCTAAGGAGACGGGTCGAACGGAATCCATCGGCTCACCGGGAGAGCGTGCGACGTACCCCGCCACTATCGTCGCCGAGACGCCCGAGTCGCGGGAACCTCCTGGCGCTGGGGAGAAAGGATGTGGTGTGGTTCCTGGTAGATGCTGTCCCGGTGGCCGGACCCGATCATCACGACCTCGTCGCCGTCGATCGCGTACACCGCCCGGTACGGCGGTACCCGCCGGGTCCAGACACTCTTATAGACGTAGAGCCGGTGGACGTCGAGATCGACGCCACTCTCCTCGGGTAGTTCGCCGCCGAGTCCCGTGACGCGAACGGGGGAAGCGTGGAAGTCATGTGGGCCTCCTGGGCATCGCCGCCCCCGGATGAGCTTGTCGAGGAGCACGTCTCGGGAGGGAAGGGTCGTGCGCTTCTCCGCCCGACGGACCAGCTGCGCCCGCTTCCGCTCCACGGACCGACGACGGAGCGGGGTAGGACGGGTGTGGATAGGCCTCTCCTCGAACGGGTCGAGGCGGGGTGGGAGCACTCGGGAGATGTCGCTGGCATCTTAGAGTGAGGCTTGGCCTCCGGTCCCGAGGGTCTCCGGGGCGCGGGACGCCGGATCCAACGGCAGGGTGACAACGCTCCTCGAAGGACTACGCCGGGATCCCCTTGCCTCACCTCGATCCGGCCTCGCTCGGGCCGTCCTGCTCGGGTACCTCGCGACCGACCGGGGAGGCGCCCGGACCTGTTGGCGAAAGGAGAGGTCGGCGGCGGATCGGCGCGGTTTCGGCGGAGGGACTCTGGGCAATGAGGGACCAGGCGCGACCGGTCCGGGCCGCGCTGCGAAAAGAGCCCGACACCGGAGAGCTGTCGTCGTGTTCGTCCACGAGCGTGGGTTCTCTCTCTCCTCCCCCGGTCGCCACGGCGTGGGCGCCCGTCGGTGAGCCCGTCGAGCGCCGCTCCGACCGGTGGCGCCCGGTCAACCTCTTATGCGCCCGATTACGGACGGGGACGGAGCGAACGGATCGGCGGATGTCCCCCTCGATCGAGGCCCGGAACCTGACCCGGCGGTTCGGGGCGTTCACGGCGCTCGACCACTTGAACCTCAAGGTCGAGGGCTCGAAGTGTGTCGGGTTCCTCGGCCCGAACGGCGCGGGCAAGACGACCACGCTCAAGATGTTCACCGACCTCATCTTCCCCAGCGAGGGCGAGGCGTTCATCAACGGGATCTCGGTCCAGGCGGACCGCAAGCAGGCGCTGGCCAGCTGCGGCGTCCTGATCGAGACGCCCGAGATCTACGGTTCGCTCACGCCGCGCGAGGCGCTCGACATGGTCGGAGGGCTCCGGGGGATGGACGCCCCGGAGATCCGGGAGCGGACGGACCGGGTCCTCGACGAGGTCCGCATGACCGAGTGGGCGGACCACAAGATCGGGCGGTTCTCGAAGGGGATGAAGCAGCGGGTGAACATCGCCTCCACGCTCCTCTCCGACCCGATGGTGCTCCTCCTGGACGAGCCCAGCACCGGGCTCGACCCGCGCGGGGTCGCCGAGGTGCGCGACATCATCCGGGGGCTCAAGTCCGAGAACCGGCTCGTGTTCTTCTCGAGCCACCTTCTGAGCGAGGTCGTCGACGTCTGCGACGAGGTCGCCCTCCTCAACCACGGGAAGCTCCTGTTCTACGACACGCTCGCGAACGTCACCGGCCGGTTCCTCGCGGGTGCGACGGAGGTCAGCGTGGAGTTCCTGGAGCCGGTCCCGGACGACCTCGCCCGGGGCTCGATCGCCGCGTTGCCCGGCGTCCAGACGTGGACGAGACAGGATCCCCAGCGTCTCACGCTGACGATCGCCGGGGGGCCGGCGGCGAAAGCCCGGGTGCTCGAGGGGCTCGTCGCTCTCCACAAGGGGCTGGTCGCGTTCAAGGAGTCCCGCAGCGCGCTCGAGGAGGTCTACCTGAGCCAGGTGACCGACGGGGAGTCGGCATGAGCGCGGCGCCCGTGGCGTCGGCCCCCGGCGCCCCCGTCGAGCCGCCGCGCGCCGACGGGGTGCCGGGGACCTGGACCCAGGCCCTCCTCCTCTCGCGCTACCAGCTTCGCGACTACCTCCGGGCGCGGCGGTTCGTCCTCATGATGGCGATCGTCGCGGCGATCGGCGCCATCCTCACGTTCGTGCTCGCGTACTTCCACGGCGCGGGCCTCACGGGCAGCTCCGACGCGTTCTACGGCTCGACCTGGGGCGGCGGCGTATACGTCGTCATGATCTTCTCGGGGATCATCTTCGGCGGGGACGCGATCGCCGGCGAGTTCCAGAACAAGACCGGCTATTTCCTCATGGGCCTTCCGATCCGGCGGACGAGCGTCTACGTCGGCAAGTTCCTGGCGGCGCTCGGCGCGTCGCTCGTGGCCGTCCTGTTCTATCTCGCGATCCTCGTCGGCAACGGCGCCTACTACATGGGCGCCGGGGCGTTCCCGGTGACGCTCCTCGAGTCGTTCGGCATCGCGCTCCTCTACCTCCTCGCGCTCCTCGGCGCGGTGTTCCTGTTCAGCTCGATGTTCAAGAACAGCCTCTACGCCGTCCTGGTCGTCGCGGTCCTGTTCCTGTTCGGGTTCACGATCATCGAGGAGCTGATCGTCGCCCTGGTCAAGATCGAGCCGTGGTTCATCATCGACTACGCCCGCCCCGTGATCGCCTACCCGTTCACCTCGCCGCTCCCCGCGCACGTCGTCACGTCGACCGGGCCGCGCGGGGGAACGACCACGACCTACAACCCGACCTACGCGGAGGGCCTCGCGATCCTGACGGGCTACTTCCTGATCACCGCCGTCGCCGGCCTGTTCTTCTTCGAGCGCGAGGAGTTCACGTAGGGCGCCCGGCCGAGCGGGCCAAAGGGTTATCGACCCGGGGGCGGTCGCTCGCCCCTCGATGGGCGACCAGGACCTCTCGACCGAGCTCGCGGGCCAGGGCTACCAGCTCACCGGGCGGCACAGCGCGGTCAAGCTGTGCTACTGGACGAAGGAGTCGCTCGTCCGCGGACGGGACTGCTACAAGGGCCGGTTCTATGGGATCGAGAGCCACCGATGCCTCCAGATGTCGCCGGCGATCGACTCGTGCAACCTGCACTGCCGCTTCTGCTGGAGGAACCAGGGGTGGGAGAACGACGGGGTGATGCCCGAGTACGACGACCCGGAGCTCCTCCTCGACCGGTCGATCGAGGCGCAGCGTCGGATCCTCTCCGGCTTCAAGGGCGACGCCTCCGTCCCGCTCGCCCGCTGGAACGAGTCCCAGTCGCCCCGGCACGTCGCGATCTCCCTCACCGGGGAGCCGACCCTCTACCCCAAGCTCAACCGCTACCTCGAGCTCTGCCACGCGCGCGGGATCACGACGTTCCTCGTGACGAACGGCACGAACCCCGACGGCCTCCGCGCCCTCGACCCGTTGCCGACGCAGCTGTACGTCTCCGTCACCGCCCCGAACGCGGCGGTGTTCGAGCGCCTCACGCTCCCCGGTCCGGACGGCGCATGGCGACGGCTCCTCGAATCGCTCGAGATCGTGCGCGGGCTCGCGACCCGCCGGGTGGTCCGCCACACGCTCGTGCGCGGGTGGAACCTCGGGTGGGTCGAGGCGTACGCCGGGCTCGACTCGATCGCCCGGCCCGACTTCATCGAGCCGAAGGGCTACGTCTACATGGGAAAGTCCCGCCAGCGCCTCGGCCGCGACCACGTCCCCGAGCACGAGGAGATCGCCGCCTTCGCACTGCGGCTCGCGCATCGGACCGGCTACCGCGTCCTGGACGAGTCGCCGGAGTCGAAGGTCGTCCTCCTCGGGCGCAGCGCGGAGGGGCGCTATCTCCCCGGGCTCGCGCCGGGGGAGCGCCCCGTGCGGCCCCTGCCGATGGTGGAGTAGGCCCGTCGATCCGCCCGAAGCACCGTTCCCGGGACCACGCGAGGAGCGTCCCTCGGCAGGGGTCGGATCGGCCCGCCCGGGACCCCGGGCGCGGGGTGCCTATCCGTCAGAGGACCGTCCCGGGACGCGGCCGGCTCTCAGACGAGCCGCCAGTTCAGGACCTCGACGAGCACGCCGGCGATGAGCCCGAACCCGAGGACGAGGTACGGGCTGAGCTTGAGCGCGCGCGTCTCCTCCATGTCGTAGTACTGGATGAGACCGGCCGCGCTCGAGAAGCCGGACCGCTTGTTGTCGGGCATCGCCGGACCGACCCCGGACCCGTTACATAACCCTTACCGACCGAAGCCTCCGAGGTCGAGGAGGGCGTCCTCGAGCCCCTCGCGGAGGCGTTCGCCGAACGCGCCGGCGACCGTCCCCGCGCCGCCGGAGAGCACCCGCTCGAGGAGCGGTCGCGGCGGGGTGATCCGGACGGCCTTGCGGACCGGGACGGACGTGAGCCGGGCGAGCTCCTCGACCACGGCCTCCCGGTCGCCCAGCGCGTCGACCAGCCCGAGCCCGAGCGCCCGGGCGCCGGTCCAGACCTCGCCCGTCGCCAGCGGCCGGATCTCGTCGGCGGGGCGGTGCCGCTCGGCCGCGACGAGCTCGACGAACCGCCCATAGTGCTCGTCGACCAGGGCCTGCATCTTCTCGCGCTCCGGGTCGGTGAGCGGTCGGTAGCCCTGGAACGCGTCCTTGTGGACCCCGGCGTGGAGGAGCTCGACCGAGATCCCGAGCCGACGGGCGAGCTCCCGGACCGCCAGGTGCGGGAGGACGACCCCGATCGAGCCGACCATCGAGTCGGGGTACGCGAAGATGCGTCGGGCCCCGAGCGCCGCGAGGTAGGCACCCGACGCGCCGATCGAGCCGATCGACGCGAACACCGGCTTCGTGGCGTCGAGCCGCTTCACCGCCAGGTAGAGATCGGTGGACGCCACGCCTTCGCCGCCGCCGCTTGAGATTTCGAAGACGACGCCCTTCACGCGTCGCCGGGCCCTGAGCCCCTTCAGGAGCCGGAGGTACGGATCGACGGACCGCTCCCGGATCGGGCCCCGGAACGGCACCACCGCCAGGATCTCCCGCATGCCGTCCGTCCCGGACGCCGAACCCACGTGCGGTTATAATCGCGCCCGCGGGTCCGAGCGTACGCCGCACGCTTGAAGAGCGCCCGGGTCGAGGGGCCCCCGTGCGGATCCTCATCCGACCCCGGTGGCCGGTCCTCGCGCTCCTCCTCCTCGCCCCCGCGATCCCCGAGCTCCTGACCGGCTCGACTCCGATCACGCCGCTCGTTCTCGACCCAGTCCGGTTCGCGGTCTCGTTCCTCCTCGAGATCGGCCTCTACGGGACCGGCGCACTGCTGATCCGGGAGTTCGCGGCGCGCGCGCAGAAGGGCTGGGCGTCGATCCTCCTCCTGGGGGCGGCGTACGGGATCGCCGAGGAGGGGTTCGCCGTCCACACGTTCTTCCAGACCGCCGGGTCGCCCGTCGGCGTTCTCGGATCGTACGGCCACGCCTTCGGGGTCGACTGGCTCTGGGCGCTGGGCCTCACCGTCTTCCACGCCACCTACTCGATCGCGCTCCCGATCCTGCTCACCCAACTCGCCTTTCCCGAGGGGAAGGGGTCGCCCTGGCTCGACGGAGGCTCGATCGTCGCGGTCGCCGCCATCTACGTCGCGGTGGTCGCGGCGTTCGCGATCCTCGTCGGGCACGGACCGTCCCCGCCGGCGCTGGCGTTCTTCCTCGCGGTGGAGGCCGCACTGGTCGCGCTCGCGGCGGCGCTCCCGGGCGACGCGCTCAAGTCCCGTCCCGGCCCGCGCCGGATCGGGCGCGTCGGGCTCGCGCTCGCGGGCAGCCTCGAGTGGGATGCCTGGATCGCCGTGCTGATCGTCGCGTCGGCCCGGGCGGTCCCGGCGATCGCCGCGGGCGTCGCCCTCGCGCTCGCGGAGCTCGCGGCCCTGCGGCTGGTGGTGGACCGGGTCGGTTCGGACGACCTCGACCGATCGAAGCTCTGGTTCGCGACCGGGATGCTCGTGCCGCTGTTCGTCTGGGACGGCGCGTTCGAGTCCCGCATTCCCGGAATCCTCGGGGTGGCGGCGGTCTTCGCGGTCCTCCTCCTCTGGCTCGCCCGGCGGATCGACCGGCGCGACCCGGCCCGGCTCCGGCCCACGCCGCCATCGCCGGGGCCGGAGCCGTAGGGCGGTGGCCCGACCCCGGGCCTACTCCCACCGCGCGAAGAGCCGGTGGAACCGGACGGCCAAGCGCTCGCGCTCGTCGGCGGGTCCGGGCCGTAGCGCGGGCTCGATCGGGATCGTTCGGCTCGAGGTCGTACCGGGGATCGGAGGCCGCAGCGTCAGGGCGTTCATCGAACGGGCCAGGGACCGGTCGACCATGGTCCGGGCGCACGGGCGGCGAACACCGGCGGTGAGCCCCCGTCGCGAGTGGCCGGCGCCCCGCCAACGTCTTTCGTGCCGGTTCCGGTCCCGGGCCGCGATGCCCGAGCGGTCGACGCCCTACCTGGGAGAGCCTCCGACGGAGCTCGACCCGCTCGTCGACTGGTTCGACCGGTTCTCGACGCGCCTGGTGCTGCTCGACGAGATCCCCCTCGCGCGGGTGCGCGAGGCGGTCGCGGCGATGGTCGCGGGGATCACGACCCATCGCGCGGGGGGCGGTCCGTCGGAACCGTCCGAGCGCGCCCGGTCGAGCGGACTCGCCGCCCTCCGGCGGACCCTGCGGGCCGACCACGAGCAGCTCGCCGCCTCCGTCCGGGAGCTCGGGTGGCTCCTCGGGATCGTGGAGCGGGACGACCACGGCGGGAACCGGCAGGCGCTCGGCCAGTACGGCCGCCTGGTCTGCGAGGCACTCCGCCGGCATCGGGCCGAGGAGCGCGAGGCGGCCCTTCTCGCCGAGGGCCGCGTGCCGGGCACCGCGCGGATCCGCGCTCCCGGCCAACGATAAGTACGCGCGCCGGGAGGCGACGCCCGCGGGCATGGCGGCGAAGACCGGCGAGGCGATCTGGGTCGAGAAGTACCGGCCCGCGACCCTCGAGGAGATGGTCGGCCAGGAGGCGATCGTCCCCCTCCTCCGGTCGTACGCCGCGAAGCGGTCGATGCCGCACCTCCTGTTCGCGGGACCGCCGGGAACCGGCAAGACGACTGCGGCGCTCGCGCTCGCGCGGGGGCTGTTCGGCGCCGAGTGGCGGCAGAACCTCCTCGAGCTCAACAGCTCCGACGAGCGGGGTATCGACACCGTGCGCACGACCATCAAGCAGTATGCCCGGACGGCGCCGATCGGCCCCGTCGGGTTCAAGCTCCTGTTCCTGGACGAGGCGGACAACCTGACGTCCGAGGCCCAGGCAGCCCTCCGACGGCTGATGGAGCGCTACTCGGCGTCGTGCCGTTTCATCCTGTCGTGCAACTACTCGTCGCGGATCATCGACCCGATCCAGTCTCGGTGCGCCGTGTTCCGGTTCCGCGCGTACGGCCCTGCCGCGGTGCGGACCCTCGTGGAGCGCGTCGCCAAGGCCGAGGGGAGGACCGTCACGCCGGATGCGACCGAGACGATCGTGGCGGCCGCCGCGGGCGACCTGCGGCGCGCGACCAACCTCCTCCAGCTCGCGGCGACCCACGCCGACACGGTGACCGCGGAGACCGTGCGGGAGTACGCCACCGTCCCGCTGCGTCGGGAGGTCGAGGCGATGCTGGGCGCGGCGCTCCGCGACAACTTCGCCGAGGCCCGCGCCCGCCTCTACGCGATCCTGACCGACCGGGGCGCCTCGGGCGACGAGATCCTGCGGGCGATCCACAGCTACCTACCCGACATCAGCGATGCCGTGCTGCCCGCCCGGGACAAGGTTCGGGTCGTCGAGTTCCTCGGCGAGGTCGACTTCCGCCTCGCCCAGGGCGCCTCCGACCGGATCCAGCTCGAGGCGCTCCTCGCCCACCTCGCCGCCGGCGGCTCCGCGAGGCGCTAGGCCGTGGCGCGCCAGCGGGACGTGGGGGGGAAGCCGCCGATGCGGCGGCGCGCCGTGGCGGTCGGCGAGCTCGCTGTGTCCGCGGCGACGCGCCGCGCGATCCGGTCGCGTCGGGTCGCGAAGGGCGACCCGGTCGCCGCCGGCGAGCTCGCCGGCCTCCTCGCGATGAAGCGGACCCCCGAGCTGATCCCGCACTGCCACGCGGTCGCGCTGACGGCGAGCCGCGTCGACCTGACGGTCGGCCCGTCGGGGGTCCGGGCCCGGGCCGAAGCGGAGGCGGTCGACCGGACCGGCGTCGAGATGGAGGCGCTCGTCGGGGCGAGCGTCGCCCTCCTCACGGTCTGGGATATGGTGAAGTACCTCGAGAAGGATGCGCGCGGACGGTACCCGTCGACCGCGCTCGGCCCGGTCCGGGTCCTCTCGAAGACGAAGGTCCCCGTGGAGCCCGCATGACCCCGCCCGGTCCGCCGATGGCCCCCGACGCCCGGCACACCGGCGACGGGGGCCGCTCGCTCGGGTTCGCGATCCTCTCGGTCTCCGACATGCACACGGAGTCGGACGACCCATCCGGTCATCTCGTCCGGGACCTGGTCCGGGCCGCGGGGCACACGATACGGCACTACGCGCTGGTCGCGAACTCGGTCGCCGACGTGCGCGAGCGGCTCGAGTCCTGGCTCGCGGAGGTCGGGGTCGAGGCCGTGGCGACCGTCGGGGGGACCGGCGTGAGCTCGCGGGACCTCACGGTACCCGCGCTCGAGGCGATGGGCGGAAAGCGCCTCGACGGCTTCGGGGAGGTCTACCGCGCGCTGAGCTTCGCGGAGGTCGGGGCGCTCGCGGCGTACAGCCGCGTCGGGCTGTACGTCGTCCACGGAAAGCCCATCTTCGCGCTCCCGGGAGGCGAGCGCGGCGCGCGGCTCGCCACCGAGCGGCTGATCCTGCCGTCGAGCGTCCACCTGGTCGAGGAGCTCGAGCGCTAGTACCGGCTCCGGAGCCCGAGCGCCCCGAGGGGAGGGGGCCCGGGATCGAGGATCTGCGGCGGGAGCCCCTGGAGCCGGCAGAAGTCCCCCCACGCGGGCGTCGCGTCGACGCGGTGCGCGAGCAGGATCCCCTGCTCCGACAGCGCGTCCCACGCCGCCCGGAGCTCGAACCGCGCCCGGCCGACGTCCGGCCCGTTGTCGTAGAAGAACAGGTCGACCCGCCGGGTCGACGCGAGGATCTCCCGGAGCCGCTCCTCCGTGTTGCCGAGGGCGAGGGTCCAGCGGGTCCTCAGGCCCGGCGGGACGAACTGGCCGACCGAGACGTTCTGGATCGCCGCCGCGCGGTGGGCGGTCGGGCCCGGGCCGAGCGAGACGAGCTCGCCGGCGCCGTTCGCGTCGAGGGCGGCGAGGATCCAGGTCGTCGAGTACCCCGGGCGGACTCCGGTCTCGATCACGCGCTCCGGCCGCGCGGCGCGCACGAGCAGGTAGAGGAGCGCGCCCTGCGGAAGCTCGCGGGCGAACGCGATCCCCGCGCCGCGCTGGAGGAGCGTGTCGGGGAGTCCGCTCTCCTTGAGCTCGCGGCGGTACCGCTGGAGGTCGGCGGGCCCGACGTGCGCGAGCTTCGAGATCCGGTCGAGCGAGGCCTGTCGGTAGAACAGCATCCGCTGGCGGGCCGCCTTGCGGGCGGCGGGCGAGAGGATCGAGGGTCGGACGGACGGGCGGTCGAAGCTCGGAGGCGACGGGGCGGCGCCGGATCGAGCGATCGACCACGCCGTATGGGGTTCGTTCAGACTCGATGGAGAACTCACGAGCTACCCATGGTGACGGCGTTTGAATACCCTTCGCCCCGACGGTCGCTTCGAGGGCCGGCGAGCCCCGACGCGACGGCCGCGCGGGGTCGCCACCGACGGTCCGGTGGCTCGAGCGCCCTCGGGTGAACGGCACGCCAGAAATTTCTTTTATACCGTCGCCGCCTCGTTGGGTCCGGAGCACGACGATGGCGGTTGAGGAGCTCGGCGGTCCCGGTTTCGACAAGTTCGCGCAGGGGAATTCGGCCGCGGTGGTCGACGTCTGGGCGCCCTGGTGCGGACCGTGCCGCGTCGTGTCGCCGATCGTCGATCGGCTGAGCGAGAAGTACCGCGGCAAGGTCGCGTTCGCGAAGATGAACTCCGACGACAACGGCGAGAAGGCCGGCGCGCTCGGGATCATGAGCATCCCGACCCTCCTGTTCTACAAGCAGGGGAAGCTCGTCGACCGGATCGTCGGAGCGTACCCCGAGGAAGTCATCGACGAGCACATCCGGCGGCTCCTCTGACTCCGCCGCCCGAGGTACGGGCGCGTCCGGCCGGACGCGCGCGGCGCACCGGGGGGCGAGCGTCCCGGCCCGGGTGACCCCGGCGCGCCGGCGGGGGTCGTCGCGTGAGCGCCACGCCCGCCGAGCAGCAGCTCGCCCGCTACTCGTTCCAGAGGAAGCTCGATGAGATCGGCGCCTGCAAGGGCCGCGCGACCGAGCTGATCAGCCTCTACGTCTCGCCGGGGAAGCAGATCTCCGACGTCATGGCGTACCTGCGCAACGAGTACGCGCAGAGCTCGAACATCAAGAGCCGCACGACGCGCAAGAACGTGATGTGGGCGATCGAGTCGCTGATGGGCCGGGTCCGCTCGTTCAAGGACGTGCCGTCCCACGGGGTGGCGTTCTTCGTCGGCAGCAAGGCGGTCGGGGCCGACAAGTCGGAGGCGGTGACGTTCATCGTCGAGCCGCCGGAGCCGCTCAACACCTACCTCTACCGGTGCGACTCCACGTTCTTCCTCGACCCGCTGCTCGCGATGGTCCACGAGCCGGACCTCTGGGGGCTGATCGTCGTCGACCGCGCGGAGGTGACCCTCGGCCTCCTCCGGGGCAAGCGGGTCGAGCCACTGCGGAACCGCCAGTCGCTCGTCCCGAGCAAGCACGGGCGGGGCGGCCAGTCGCAGCACCGGTTCGAGCGCCTGATCGAGCACGCGGCCCACGAGTTCTTCGTGAAGGTCGCCGAGATGGCGACCGAGCTGTTCCTCCCCCGCAAGGACGAGCTCAAGGGGATCCTGCTCGGCGGCCCGGGGGCGACGAAGGAGTTCTTCTTCAAGGAGGGGTTCCTCCAGTACGAGCTCCAGCAGAAAGTGGTCACCCCGCTGTTCGACACCGGCTACACGGACGAGTACGGGCTCCGGGAGATGGTCGAGAAGGCGACGCAAACCCTCCACGGGCTCGAGCTCACCGACGAGAAGCGGGTCGTCCAGCGGCTCCTCGCGGAGATCCGCAAGGCCGAGACCGGGCTCGCGGCGTACGGCGAGCGGGACGTCGCCCGGGCGCTCGAGCTCGGCGCGGTCGATACGCTGCTCGTCTCCGACGGCCTCCGGCGGCGGCGGATCACGTTCCGGTGCACGGCGTGCCAGCGGGAGTTCGTCCGCTCGCTCGAGGACGCCGAGGTCGACGGGGCCCTCGCCGCGCCGTGTCCCAGCTGCGGCGCCGCGTCGGTGGGGGAGGTCGCGTCCGAGGACTACGTCGAAGGGCTGTTCCGCCGCGCGGCCGAGTCCGGGGCGACCGCGCGGCTGATCTCGACCGAGAGCGAGGAGGGCGAAATGCTCGCGAAGGCGTTCCAGGGGGTCGCCGCGCTGCTCCGCTACCCGCTGGCGCCCGCCGCCCCCGCGCGATCCCGGACGACCCCCTGAGGCGGTCGCACGCGCCGTCGACCCCGCGGCCCCTCGAGGAACTGCCTCGGCGAGTGAGCCGGCGACCCGGAGACGACGTGGGGCCGCAGCGTCGACCGTTCGCGGCTCGGCCCACGGGGGCTGACGGCGCGGGTCCCCGGACCACGCCGGCCGGCTACCAGAGGTGTCCGAGGGGGTCGTCTCCGGCCGGCGGGGGTCTCGCGGGAGGGGGACGAGCCGCCGGGCCGGCGCGAGGGGGCGCGGAGGATGACTGTCCCGGGGGATAGAGCGAGGCGTTCGGGTAGGCCGGGGGAGGCAGACGGCGGCGGGTGACGAGCGCGGCGACCAGCACCGCGACGAGCCCGGCGCCGAGGATCGTGACGACCAGGAGCCCCAGCGGGCCCCGGGGTGCCGCGGCCGGCGGGCAACCGGTGCCGGTCGCGAGGCACGCCTGGTTCGACCCGGCCTGCGTCGGCGACTCGGGCTCGCCCTGGACGAACTCCGCGCCGCCCGGAGAGGCCGCCGGCGCGGGAGCGAAACCGGCCAGGGCGGGGCCCAGGGAGGGGACGAGCCCTCCGCTGG
Organism: Thermoplasmata archaeon; assembly: GCA_030041075.1. Taxonomy (GTDB): domain Archaea; phylum Thermoplasmatota; class Thermoplasmata; order Lutacidiplasmatales; family UBA184; genus Lutacidiplasma. Next base: position 27,020 of record JASHOP010000042.1, read on the forward strand.
AGAAGTCGAGCGGCGTCGAACGCCACCAGGTCCCCGACGCGACGAACCCGAGGTGCCCGCCCACGAACCCGCGGTCGGCGACGTCCGCGGTCGGGACGGTGATGGTGGTGTTCCCGGACTCGTTCGAGCTCCACGGCTGCCCCGCGCCGAAGACGTTGATGCTCGTGGGGATCAGCACGAACCCTTCGCGGAGGACGAACGGCCCGACCTCGGTGTAGTTGACCTGCGCGTACGATCCCCCGCCCAGCGCGACCGTCGGGTTCGCATCGCTGCCCGAGAGGTTGATCGAGCCCGAGCGGGCGAGCGACCCGCTGCCGCTGCGGGCGTACGGGACGATCATGCCGAGGTAGGCCTCCCGCTCGGCGATCGCCCACGCGTAGCTGCCCTCGCTCGAGTAGGTGCTCACCGAGTACCAGCTCGAGTCCGGACCGAGGTCGAGCGGCAGCAGGCCCAGGCTCGGGGAGAACGAGAGGTTCTCGTCGCCCGTCAGGTTGACGTCCAGCGACTTCGAGGCGTTGAGGACCCCCGCCAGCTCGTAGTCGGCGGACTCGCGGATCGCGGCGGTCAACTCGAGTTGCGAGCTCGTCAGGGCGAGCGCCGGTACGGCTCCGCCCGTCTCGTTGACCGTCCCCCCGGTCGTCAGGTTCGCGGTCACGTTCTCCACCTCCCACGCGTGGTGCGAGACCGTGAGCGACGCGGTCGGGTGGCTGCAGTCCGGGCGGCAGTACTGCACGTCGAGCAGGACACCCATCGCGCGCGTCACGCCGAGCGAGTAGTTCGTGTTCGAGAGGTTCGTCTCGTTGAGGATGACGGCGAACCCCCAGGTCGCGGACCCCGAGAACGTGTACGCCGTCGCTCCCGAGCCCCCGCTTCCCGCGAAGTCGACCGTCCTGACCGCCCCGTAGGCCCACGTCAGGTTCGTGGGGGAGCCGGTCGCGGGCGCCTGGGCGTACACCGGGACCGATCCGGCGACGAATACCGTCAAGAGGCCGAGCGACACTCCCACCGCGACGATGACCGACGAACGCCGGGACGTCATCGCTTCGTCTCTCCGCGACAGGGCCTCGTGGGGATTGCATTAAGGGAGTGGCTCTTAAGGCGGCGTTCCGCGCCTAGGAACCTCCGTTGGACGGTATGCTACGCCGTAGCAGGAGCACGGGGCGGATTTGGTGCGCGCGCTGACGGAGGCGGAGACCCGCGTGATCGCCGTGCTCCTCGCGGCGCGGCCCGATCGCGAACGCGAGCGGCTCAAGCTCGTGCGGATGCCTCGCTCGACGTACCACGCGGTCCGGCGGCGGGCGTACGAGGAGGGATGGCTCCGGGACCGGTACGTGCCGCACCCCGTACCGCTCGGCCTCCCGGTCGTCACGTTCCTCCTCGTCCGGCCGTACGCCGACCGATTCGAGGATCTCGTCGGAACCCTCGCGGCGGACCCGGGAGCGGTCGTGGTCTGGACCGGAACCCAGACGACCCTCTCCGTCATGTTCCACGGCTCCCCGGCCGCGCCACGCAAGCTCGTCGACCGGATCATCTCCGCCAAGCTCGCCACGCCTCCGACGACGGTGACCGTGCGCGCGGACGGACCGTCGATGCCCGTCTACTTCGACTTCGAGGGCCTCTGGTCCCACCTGGTCGGGCTCAGCGGGACCCTGGCCTACCCTCACGGCCTGGGCGGCGGCGCTCCGGCGGCCGAGGAGGACGGGGCGGGGACGAGCCCGGCGCTTTCCCCACACCAGCGCTGGGCGATCTCGGAGCTCCTGCGCCGGCCGTTCGCCTCGGGCGACGGACGGGAGAGCCACCTCGTCGGCCCGTTCGGTCTCCCGTTCTCGCAGCGGAGGGTCCTTCAGCGAGGGTGGATCGTCCATCGGACGATCCTCGACCCCACGCGGCTGCCCCCGTACGGCGGGCGGGCGGCGGACCAGGTCGTCTTCCTCACGGGCACGCCCCGGGCCGGGGCCCGGCCGGAGCTTTTGTTCAGCACCCTCACCCGCGAGTCCCAGGTCTTCCCGTTCCTGTTCGTCGTCGGCGCGGACCGCTGGATGCTCGGGGCTCTCGGCGGCACCACCGCGCCCCCGCCCGAGGCGCTGGGAGCCCGTCGCCCCGTCTTGCCGACCCTCCAGGAGTACCTCGAGGGGATCGAGATCGTCCAGGAACCGTCGGCCGGATTCTCCGCCCGGATCGATCACCGGTACGACCGGCTGCTCCCCGCCGGGTCCCGGTCGGCGCCGACCGGGCGGGGATAGTACCCCCAAGCGGCGGGAACCCCGCCGTGGCGTGATACCCGGGAATCGCTGCCGCTGCCCCCGGGCCGGTTCGCGTCGCCGAGTTCCCGTGAGGAGGGGCCGCGAGTCCGATCGCGCGAGGCTCCCGCCGGGGGAAGCCCTGATATGCGCCGGGCGGGAAAGTTCACGGGGCGCGTAGCCTAGCCTGGATAGGGCACCGGGTTCCTAACCCGGGGGTCGAGGGTTCGAATCCCTCCGCGCCCGTCTCGTCCGGGCGAGCTCCCGGCATTGAGGAGGTCGTTCGGGTCTTGGGTGCCTCAGTCGAGGGTCCGACCTGGCGGCCTCTGGAAAGCGGTCGACGCGGAGCTCGGCTCTCGGCGTGGGTCCGGCCCATCGCTCAGGCTCCGGCAGGGGGCAGCCGTGGGAATCCAATCGATGCCGTCCTTCGCGCGAAGGGGGTTGAGCGTAACGTCATCGCCCCCGGCGGGGGGAAGATAGGGGCGACCCAGGACTCTACGCGTACCGGTCTCGAGAAACGGGGTCGACCGGTTCCAAGCGTGCCGGTCGGGGAGGTTGCCTACCCGGGGGAAGTCGACCGCTCGGGCGGATGGCTCTCCGACCGTAGCAGGCCGATGGCCACGGCGAGCATCCAGAGCAACGCGAGGCCCAGGAAGATCCTCTCCAGCAGCCCGAAGAGATGCCGTTCGACGGTCGGGATCCCGGTTCCGACGAACAGCACGACCAGCGCGATCGCCGTGAGGACCCCGATCGCCTGGGCGTAGGGGCGGATCGATCGCCAGGGCACGACGTCGGGCATCGCGCGGGAGACGCCCAGGATCCCGAGCGTTACGAGGAGGAACGCCAGGAACGCCGTAACGTCGTGGACGGTCCCGTGGAGCGTCGCCGGCCCGGAAACGTCCGCCGGACTGACCGCCAGGACGAACGCCCCCACGCCCCACGCTCCGATCAGGGCGAGGCTGACCCTCGGGGCGCCGAGGGTCCTGGGCCAGGCCCTGTAGAGGCCGTAGACGAACGCGAGGGAGAGAACGCCCCGGACCACGAAGTTGATGTCCATCACCCAGCCGTACGGTCCGACGCCGAGGTCGCTCTCGGCCTGGCGGATCGGGCTGTAGTGCGGCGGAAGGAGCTGGGCCACGATGTCGAGGACGATGTAGATCGCGATACCCACGATCGTGGTCCGGAACGCCCATCGGGCGGCCGGCGGCAGTCCCGGTGGTCGGGGAGAACTCACGCTCGTGGGCCCCATCTCGCGCGGGGCAGTCCCGCTCGCTCACAATACCCTGACGCCACGACACGAGAACCAAGAACTCCGAACGATCGACGCATCCAGACCGGTCGCAGGGTCCGCACGACCGGGGGATCCCCGACGTTGGTGCGTGGTTCCCGAGCAGTCGATGTTCAAATAATCGAACAATCATACAGTAAAACGAACATGAGATTCCGCGGAGCACTGGACGACCTGCTCGGAAGCACCGTCCGCGTCCGAGTGCTGAGGGTCCTCACTCGATTCCCCACGAGAGGGCTCACCGGCCGCGAGCTGGCTCGGATCTGTGGCCGTTCGCCTTCCCAGACCAACGCGGCGCTGGAGGCTCTTCGCGATTCGGGCGTGGTGTTCCGCGAGGTCGCCGGTCGGTCCCACGTCTGGCGTCTCGCCCCCGAGCATGTGCTGCACGGCCTCCTGGTCGACCTGTTCCGGGGAGAGGCCGAATCGCTGCGAACTATCCGATCGGAGATCGAAAGCCTGCTTCGAACTCTCCCGATCGAGCGAGCCGCTCTGTTCGGCTCGGTCGCCCGCGGGGACGATCGACCCACGAGCGACGTGGACCTGTTAGTCCAGGTCGGGTCAAAGGCCGATAAAGAGACCGTCGAGTCTGCCCTGTCCGGCGCCACCGCTCGATTTGCGCTCCGATTCGGCAACCCACTTTCCTGCATCGTCCTCGATCGCTCTCAGGTGCACGACGCTCGCAACGCCGAGCTCCTGGAACAAGTGGCCCGCGAAGGCGTCGAGCTCGGGGGGTGACCGTTGAGACCAACTCGGGTCCAGCGTCTCCCCGCGGCGAGGGCCGAGGTCTACCTCACCCGGGCCGGCAATCTGCTCAAGACCATGGAGCTCGCCGAGAAGGAGGGGAATCCGGACGGAGTCGCGACCAACGCCGTCCAGGCTGCGATTGCCCTGGGGGATGGCTACACGATTCACTTCCGGCAGGAGCGATGCCGGGGTCAGGATCACCACGAGGTCTTGCTGTTGATCGCTCGGTGCGGGTCTCCGCATAGGGGGCAGATCGGGCAGATCCTCTCGCGCATTCTGGATCGGAAGGGGGAGGTAGAGTACGCCGACCGGGCGGTCAGTCTCAAGGAGGCGAGGGAGCTAGCGAGTCGAGTGCGAGCTCTCACCGCCCTG
>JASHOP010000043.1 GCA_030041075.1 Thermoplasmata archaeon
CCTCGTAGAACATCCCGGAGACGGCGTTGACGAGGGGGATGTCGAGCGCGTCCAGCCAGACGACCGGTCCGTCGGCCTCGTTGCCGTGGTCGTGCCAGGTCCACGTCGGGGTCGTCACCACGTCGCCCGGGCCGAGGATCGTCTTCTCGCCGGCGACGTTCGTGAACGCGCCCGCCCCCTCCATCACGAACCGGAGCGCGTTCGGCGTGTGCCGGTGCGCGGGGGCGATCTCGCCGGGCAGGAGGATCTGGATCCCCGCGTAGAGGGTCTGGGTGCTCGCCGCGGCCTCGCGCGGGAGGCCCGGGTTGAGGAGCATCAGCACCCGGCGGGACGCCTCCTCGATGTTGACGACCTCGGCCGCCTTGTAGACCAGGGGCCGGATCTCCTTCCACTTCCACTGGAACGGCTTCTCCTTCGGCAGCGGGTGGGCGGGCATCAGGTCGTCCATCACCTGCCAGAGCGGGTGCATCTGCAGCTCGCGCACGGTGTCGAAGTAGTCTCTCTTCCCGGACCCGGTCGATCGGGTCGGCTTCGCCGCCGCGCTCATAGGGCGATCTCGCCTCGGTACTTCTCGGGGATCTCGGGCATCGTGAACCCGGACTTGAGCAGGTAGTCGCGGACCTCCCGGGCGTACTCCTGGCGCATCGCCTCGTTGGACCGCCTCTTGAGCCCCCACCGGACGAACGTCTCGTTGTTCGTGGACGACGAAGAGCCGAAGAAGTCGAGCGTCTGGGGGACGAGCGCGTCGAACGCCGCCTGGAGTCCCGCCCGGTGCGCGGGATCCTCGGCGAGGAGCGTCCGGACGATCTCCCGCCCCAGCCCGACGTGGAACTTCTCGTCGGGATACGTGTCCTTGGCGACCTTGCGGAGCGGAAGGTAGGTCGACACGATCAGGTCGTCGAGCTCGATCAGCTCGGCGATGTCGACCACCGCCTTGATCGCGCCGAACTCGACCCAGCCGACCATCGGGTAGTCGAAGATCGTCAGCGACCGCTTGTCCTTCCATTCGAGCCCGAGCGCCTCGGCCAAGCGGGCGAACAGGATGTGGTGGTTGAACTCCTCCATCGTGTTGCGGCTGACGAGCCACTTGAACTTCGGCGTGGGCGCCATCCGGATGGCGGGCTCGTCGAACGTGACCGCGCCCTTGAGCTCGTTGACCGCGTGGCTGACCACGATCTTCCCGATCGCCTTCCTGTACTCGGGCGGGTAGCGGGCCAGCTCCTCCGGTCCCCGCACCTCGTCGGCGAAGACCTCGGCGCTCATCGATCCGTCCCCCGGACGCGTCCCGGGTTACTTAAGTCACGCGACATCAGCATGAGATCGGTCTCGAGCGGGGCGAGGACCCCGCTCTCTTCCCAGGCGTCGAACGCTCGCTCCAGGAACTCCGCGTCGACGTGCGCGGCATCGGACGCCGACACGACCCCGACCGGACGGGGCTGGCTGAAGACGAACAGCTCCCGCCCCCGCACGCCGAACGTCTGCCCGGTGTAGATCCGGGCGCGGCGCGAGCACAGGAACCGCACGAGCCTCGCTACGGTCTCCGCGGGCGCCACCCCCTTGACGGTCGCGAGATAGTCGACGAGCCAGGGGGTCGACGACGGGATCGTCTCGGTGACGCGCGTGTGCGCGAACGGGGCGATCGCGTTCACGGTCACCCCGTAGCGGGCGAGGTCGAGCGCGGCGATGCGCGAGAGGGAGGTGAGCCCGCCCTTGGCGGACCCGTAGCCCGCCTGGCCTCGGTTGCCGATGAGCCCGGCGCTCGAGATCAGGTTGACGATCCGGCCCCACAGCCGCTCGCGCATCCCGGCGGAGAGGAGCCGCGTCAGGTAGAACGGCGCGCTGAGGTTGTTCGCGATCACCGCGTCCCAGGAGTCGGGGTCGAGGTTGAACACCATCCGGTCCTTGAGGATCGCCCCGTCGTTGACGAGGATCTCGACGGGTCCCCACGCCTCCGCTTCGGCGACCAGCGCCTTCGCCCCTGCGAGCGTCGCCGCGTTCCGGGTGGAGGCGATCGCCCGTCCCCCCGAGCTCCGGATCTCCTCCGCCGCCCGCGTCGCGAGCTCCGGATCCTCGGGGCGTCCGTCGATCGACACGCCGGTGTCGTTCACCACGACCTTGGCGCCCGCGCGCGCCAGCTCCTGCGCGATCGCGAGCCCGATCCCCCGGGCCCCGCCGGTCACCAGAGCGACCTTTCCGTCCACGCTCACGGCCGCGCCATCGACCTTGCCTATTTTGTCCCTGGGTACGTCATCGCGCGGCGTCGAGCGCCTCGGTCAGGTCCCTCACGAGGTCGTCCGGCTCCTCGATCCCGAGCGAGAGGCGAACGCGACCCTCGTCGATCCCGCGCGCGGCCCGCTCCTCCGGGTCGCGGCGCGAATGGGACCGACGCCCCGGCACGCTCGCGAGGCTGGCGATGCCGTCCGGGCTCGCAGCGACCTCGACGATCCGGAGGCTCCGGAGGAACCGCTCGACCGCCGGCGCCCCACCGCCCAGCGAGAGCGTGACGATCCCCCCGCGGCCCCGCATCTGCCGCTGCGCGATCGCCTCGTCCTCCTCGCTCGCGCGCCCCGGGTAATCGACCCGGGCGACCGCGGAATGCCCGGCGAGGGCGTCGGCCACGACCCGTCCGGTCGCGTTGTGTCGGGCCACTCGGAGGCCCAGGGTCCTCAGGCTCCGCTGGAAAAGGAACCCGGCGAGCGGCTCGAGGGGCGATCCCAGGATCCTCTTCGGGTCGATCTGATCGACGAAGCGGGCCGCCCCGACGACGATGCCCGCGAGGAGGGCCGAGTGCCCGCCGAGGTGTTCCGCCGTCCGGTGGAACACCAGGTCGGCGCCGAGGGCGAGCGGGCTCTGGTTGATCGGAGTCGCGAGCGAGTTGTCGACCGCGAGGATCGCCCCGACGGAGTTGGCGGCCCGCGCCCACCGGGCGATGTCGTGGACGCGGAGCAGAGGGTTCGTCGGCGACTCGAGGCAGACGAGGCGCGTCGCGTTCGAGACGGCGGTCTCGGGGGCGCGGGCGTCGGCGTCGGAGATCTCGCGGACGGCGACCCCGAACCGAGGAAGCAGGCCGCGAAGGATCTCGGTGGTCCCCCCGTCGAGGTCGGAGAGCGCGACCACCTCGTCCCCCGGGCTGACGAGCGAGAGGGCGGTCGACGCGATCGCTCCCAGGCCCGAACCGAACAGGCGCGCGGCCTCGCCGCCCTCGAGCTCGCGGATCACCTCGTCGGGTCCATCGACGGTCGGGCCGGCGTTCCCACCATCGACGTGGACCTCCCCCCGCTCCGCCGCCTCGGAATGGTCGGCGGGGTAGCGGAGGAGGGAGGGAACGACCGATCCCGCGTTCGGGTCCGGACCGGACCCGCCGTGGACCAGGCGCGTCCCGGGACCGACCCAGGCCGGCAGCGACCGGGGTCGTCGTGGCTCCGGGCGGGAGGCGCTCGCCCCGCCCGACCCCGCCGTCACGGGCGCCCCGGACCGGGCGCGGGGCGACCCTCGCGGAGCGTGGCGAGGCGCGCGGGGGCCCCGATCTCCTCGAGATAGCGCGCGACCGAGGGGGGGACGCGGTCGTTCCAGGGTCCTCCGTCCGCCAGCGCCTCGCGGATCTTCGCCCCTTCGAACCGGTCGCGCTCGATGAGCGGGGGCGTCTCGACCGGATAGCCCGACTTCGCGAACAGGAGCTGGGTGAGCGGATTGTTCGTGTAGACCTCGCGGAACGGCGGAAGGAGCGCCTCCAGATAGCGGACCCAGAGCGCGTGGCGTCGGATGTCGGCGACCGGTAGGATCACGACCCCGGTGAGCCCGTCCTCCCGCAGGGCGCGGTCGATCATCTCGAACCGCTCGCCGGCGGTGAACGGGTTCTCGAAGGTGTACGACGCTTCGGCGCTCCCGATCCCGATCACGAGCCCGGCCTCGGGCCGGCGCTCCCGGATCGAGCGGACGAGACCCAGGTGGCCCGAGTGGAACGGCTGGAAGCGGCCGACGAGGAGTCCGCGCACCGTGGGCGCGATATCACTCGGGGCTCAAATCCTCCACGTCGTCCAGAAACTCGTCGATGTGGGGACACCGCGGCGTGAGGTAGTGCCGGCAGTGCTCGCAGTAGCGGTCGTTCCACGCGGGCAGGAGGCGGCGGTTGAACTCGTAGCACGGCCGGTCGTAGAACCGATGCTCCGCGTCGACCGGCTCGGTCGCGGCCGCCGGCCGGGGCGGGGCGGCAGCCCGCGGAGGCAGGCGGTACGGTCCTTTCACGATCCCGTGGGGCGCCCCGGCGGAGTCGGGGGACTCCCGAGCACCGGAGCCTCCTCGCCCGTGCGGCTCGTGGCGTGGACCATCGCGGCCAGGCGGCCCAGGAGCGACTCCTTCTTCGCCCCCTGCCCGACGAGGGCGTACTTGAGCACGTCCCGGAGCGTCCGCACCGGGATCACCTCGACCACGCCCCGGTAGCGGGCCTCGAGGACGAGGTCGTCGACGTTCTCGGCCGGGACGAGGACGCGCTTGATCCCGGAGTCCGCGGCCGCCTCGACCTTCGCCGTGACCCCGCCCACGGGCAGCACCTGGCCCCGCACCGAGAGCGAGCCGGTCATCGCGACCCCCTGGTCGACGGGGACCCCCTCGAGCGCGCTGATCACCGCGGTCGCGATCGACACGGAGGCGCTGTCCCCTTCGACTCCGTCCGACGTGCCGACGAACTGGATGTGGATGTCGTAGCGCGAGATGTCCTCGCCCGTGTACTTCTTCACGAGGGCGCTCACGTTCTGGACCGCCTCGCGGGCGATCTCGCCGAGCTTGCCGGTCGCGACGACGACGCCCCCGTCCCGCGTCTGGGCCGGGGTCACCTCCGCGACGATCGGCAGGACGATCCCCGAGAACTCGGACATGCCGGACTGGGCGTTGATCGCCGCGAGCCCGTTCACGACCCCGACCGCGCTCCCCTCGGTCGCGAACATGCGGTACTCCTTCCTCCGCTCGATGTACCGGTCCGCGATCTGCTGCTCGAGCGAGCGGCTGGCCCGCTTCGCCTTCACCACCTGCTCGGCGTGGACGAGGGGGACGCCCTCGGAGAGCGCGATGTCCCCCGCGACCCGGACGAGCCCGCCGAGCTCCCGGAGCCTCAGGGTGAGCTGACCCGAGCGACCCGAGCGCCGCTGCGCCTCGCGGATCACCTCGACGATCGCCTCGCGATCGAAGTGCGGGATCTTGCGGTCCTTGAGGACCTCCTGCGCGATGAACCGGACGATCTTGAGGCGGTTCTCGGGGACGTCGGGCATCGTCGTCTTGACGAACAGCTCGTAGCCGTAGCCGCGGATCCGCGACCGCAGCGCCGGGTGCATCGTCTGGACGCTGTCGACGTTCCCCGCCGCGACCAGGACGAAGTCCGCGGGGACCGGCTCCGTCTTGACCATCGCGCCGGCCGAGCGCTCCGACTGGCCCACGATGGAGAACTTGCGCTCCTGCAGCGCCGTCAGGAGCGAGTGCTGGCTCTCGATCTTGAGGAGGTTGATCTCGTCCAGGAACAGCACGCCGCCGTTCGCCTTGTGGATCGCGCCGACCTCGACGCGCTCGTGGGGCGGGGTTTCGAGGCCGCCGGACTGGAACGGGTCGTGCTTCACGTCCCCCAGCAGCGCCCCCGCGTGGGCCCCCGTGGCGTCCACGAACGGCGGCTTCTCGTCGGGCGCGTGCGAGACGAGAAGCTTGGCGACGCCCGGTCCCGAATCGCTACGCCCCCCGGTGAACCGCATAATGGCGTAGAGGAAGACGACGATCAGCACGCCGAGGAGGAGGGCGGTCCAGTCGTCGGTCGTCAGCAGGACGTAGAGCACGACCGCGAAGACCGCGAGCGCGATGACGATGAAGACGATCGTCCGCTGCTCCTTCTTCTGCGCCGCCTCGACCTTCTGGGCCGCGACGATCTCCTTCCCCTTGCCCGCCGGGACGACGCGGATCTTCGGCTCGTTCGGGTCCTCGGTGTTCGGGTAGGCGAGGATGTCCTGGAGCTGCTCCTTCGGGAGGAAATCGACCATCGCCCGGGCGAGCATGCTCTTGCCGGTCCCCGGGTCGCCGATCAGGATCATGTGGCGCTTTTGCGTCGCCGCCTTCCGGGCGACCTCGACGGCGTCGTCCTGCCCGATCACCTGCTCCAGAAGGCGCGGGGGCACCTCCACGTCGGCGCTCGACTGATACGGGAGGGTCTTGCCCCACGCATCCAGTTCGCTGTGGGGCGAGGAGTCACCGGCACCCGCGGACGGTGCTTCCGTTTCCTCGACCATGCCGGCGTCCCGACGCCCCGCGTCGGGGGAGTCGTTCTGCCGGTCGTTCTAGACGGGGCCCCGTATAAATCCTCTCGGTTACGCCCGGCGGATTCGCGCCCCGGGCCGACCGCCGGGCCGTCGATCGCGGCGGCTTCTCGACCTCCGCGGCTCCGGGCCGCCCGTTATCTATCGAGCCGAGCTCGCACGGCCCCGGGGCGGCGACCGTGACGCTGAGGATGGAGGGGCGGCCGGTGGCCGAGGCGATCGACCGCGCCACGCGCGCGGCGATCCAGGCGGTCGGCGCCGCGACCCCGGCCCCGTCGCTCGTCAGCCTGCACCGCGGCGTCGACAGCCCGTTCCAGTTCTATCTCAAGCGCCAGGCCCGGGCCGCCCAGGCGCTCGGCATCTCGTTCCGCGACGAGTCGCTCGCCGCCGGGGACGGTCCCGCCGACCTGACCGCCCGGATCCGGTCGCTCGACCGCGACCCGACGGTGCACGGGGTCCTGCTCGAGCACCCGTGGCCCCCTCCGTTCGACTTCCTCCGGTCGATGGAGGAGCTCCGCCCGGAGAAGGATGTCGACGGGGTGGGTCCCCGGAACCTGGGCCGGCTGGTCGGCCAGCGACCGATCCAGGTGCCGGCCGTGGCCCGGGCGGCTCTGGCCATCGCCCGGCACTACCAGCTCCCGCTCGAAGGAGAGCCCGTGACCGTGGTCGGGCGGTCGGGGACGGTCGGCCTGCCGCTCGCGCTCCTCCTGGCGGGCCGACCTCCGGGCGGCAACGCGATCGTGACCATCGTGCACTCGAGGACCCCCGACCTCCGGGCCGCGCTCGCGGGAGCGCGCACGATCTTCTCGTGCGTGGGCCACCCCGGGCTGCTCGATCGGACCGTCGTGCCCGAGGGAGCGCACGTCGTGGACGTCGGCCTTTCGAGCGTCCCCGACCCGGGCCGACCGGGGTCGGTCCACGCCGTCGGCGATGCGAACGCGACCTCGCTCGACGGGTGGGTCGGCTCGCTGACCCCGGTCCCGGGCGGTGTCGGCCCGGTCACGGTGGCGGAACTCATGTCCAGCACGGTCCGGTCCTGGAGGCACCTCGTCCGGGGGGAGGGGGGAGCGTGACGATACCGACCGGAGCGAAGGCGCGGGCGGCGGAGGCTCCGCCCGGGACCGCCCTCCGATGCCAGGACTGTCCGATGTGGTACGGAGCCGAGGACGGCGGCTGGGGCCCGTGCTCGATCAAGAACCGCCGCGGCGACACCCGCTACCTCACGTACGGCGGGCACGCCTGCGACGAGGGCTACGTTCCGACGACGCCGAGCCGGGCGCGGCCGGAGCCGTTGAGCGGGGCGCGCTCGACCTCGAGGGCGTCCGCGGTCGGGTACTCCTCGACCTCGAACGCTGGCCAGGGCAAGCGGCCGGCGGCCCGACGCAGGGCGCGCGGGGCCATCTCGACGCGTCGGCGGCCGACGTCGAGACGGTAGTCGCCCTCGGCGAGCCCGGCCCGGCGGGCGAGCCGCGCGGCCCACCGGGCAAGGTCGACCTCGCTCCGCGGCTCGACCACCCCGAGGATCACGGTCCCGTCCGGCGTCGTCTCCGCGAACGCGGGGGCGGTTCGGTCGGCCCGGCGCCGGAGGCGCTGGCGCAGCTGGACGCCGTCCTTGAAGCGGGACGAGCAGTAGTGCACGGGAACCGAGAGGCGCATCTCCCGGACCAGACGCTCGGCGACGCCGCGGCTCCCCCGGACCCCCCAGCCGTTGGCCGGGTCGACCCGGTAGCCTCTCGACCGCATCGTCGCCTCGTTCGTCTCGGAGAACTCGAGCTCGTTCAGGTTCACGAAATCGACGCCGATCCGATCGAGGGCCCGGAGGAGGCTCCGGAGCTCCCGCTCCTTCTCGGGCAGGACCGGTATCTCGACCCCCCGACGGACCCCCCACGCGGGCGCCGCCTCGAGCACGGCCCGGTACGCCCCGCCGTCGCGGGCCAGCGGCCCCCACAGGTAGTGGGGGATGTGGAGCCGGAACTCGTCGAGGCCGGCGGACGCGAGGGTCCGGAGCTTCTCGGGGTTCGGCTCGTGGGTGTAGAGGTGGATGTGGTGGGCGGGGCCGAACGTCGCCTTGAGCAGCCGCACGTAGTGCTCCACGCGGTCGACCACGCCGAGCGGGTCCCCGCCGGTGATGCCGGTGCCCGCGGCGCCGATCGCCCGGGCCTCGTCGACCACGTCGGCGTCGGTCGTCACGCGCCGCTCGTTCGCGTAGACGACGTCGTGCTGGTTGCGGGCGGGAGAAACGGGGCAGTAGAAGCACCGGAACCGGCAGAGCCCCGTGACGAACAGGACCATCTTCCGCCCCTCGGCGCACTGCACGCACGCCGGCGAGAGATCGCCCCGGTAGCTCGACGCCATCGGGAGAAGACGGAGCGGTTCGCCGGCCATCGAGCGCGGAGCCCGCCTCCCGGGCTTAAGCGTTTCGAGGCGGAAGCGCCCGCGCGAGACCCTGGCGCGGGCCCCGGGCGGTGGAGCCACGCCACTAAGTGTCGTCGGGGCAGGCCGGGGGCTCAGCCTCAAATGCCCCACCCGTCTCGCTGCGGCCCGAGTCGGAGGGTAGGACACCGATGGAGATGCAACCGGGCCAGATGGCGTACGACCGCGCCAGCACCGTGTTCTCGCCGGACGGCCGCCTGTTCCAGGTCGAGTACGCCCTCCAGGCGATCCAGATGGGAGGGACGGCCGTCGCGGTCACCTACGAGGGCGGGATCGTCTTCGTCGCCTACCGCAACCTCCCGGTGAGCTCGCTCGCCGAGTCGGGCTCGATCGAGAAGAGCTTCGCCATCGACCACGGGCTCGGGTGCGTCACCGCCGGACTGATCGCGGACTCCCGGGTCCTCGTGGAGTTCCTGAGGGTCGAGGCCCAGCGCCACCGGCTCTCGTACGGCGAGCCGGTCCCGTACACGGTCCTCGGCCACGCGCTCGGGACGCTGCTGCAGCAGTACACGCAGTTCGGCGGGACGCGGCCGTTCGCGGTCTCGCTCCTCCTCGGAGGGTTCACCGGCCGTACCGCCGGGCTGATCGAGCTCGACCCGAGCGGCGCGACGATCGGCTGGAAGGCGTACGCGATCGGCCGCAACCGCCGTGCGGTCGCCGACTTGCTCGAGGAGAAGCTGCCGGAGAAGGCGAACGAGGAGACCGCGTTCCGGTTCGCCGTCCAGGCCGTCGCCGAGGGGTCCCCGACGCCGTTCCCGCCGGAGGCGCTGGACGCTTCGATCCTCGAGCCGGACTCCGAGCTCCGCCGCCTGGCCCCGAGCGAGGTGGCGCGCCGCGTCCAGGGGCTGGCGTTCATCGGATCTCCCGACAAGAAAGGCTCGACGCGCTAGGGGGCCGGTCGGGCATGGCGGCTCGGCCCGCGCGGTCGTCCGGGACCGACCGGACGCTCCTCCTCGGCCCCGGGGGGGCGGCCGAGCTCGTCCGGTACAACCGGGCGGTGTTCGAGCGGTTCGTGCGACGCGTGCGCCGGCTGCCCGGCACGGCCGCGACCCGCCGGCGCGGGATCGGGCACGAGTCGCTCTTCGGGACGCTCGTCCACATCCTCAACGCCCACGAGGTCTGGCTCGTCTTCATCGTCCACGGCCGGACGTCCGACCCCGAGCTCGAGGCGCTGTTCGCCGACCCCCGGCGCCGCCCGACGACCTGGAACGGGTTCGACGCCTACGCGAAGCGGGTCTGGTCGGGCGTCGACGCGACCGTGCGCGACCTCACCCCCCGCACGCTCGACCGCCGGGTCCGCGTGTTCTGGATGCCGGGCGTCTACACCGTGCGGGACGCGTTCCTCCAGACGACGTTCGAGGAGGCGCACCATCTGGGGGAGGTGATCGGCGCCCTCTGGCAGGACGATCGCAAACCTCCCGAGATGACGTGGCTCGGCGTCCGGCATGCGCTCGCCGCCCGACGCCGGCGCCGCCCCCCGCGCGGCTAGGGGCCGGCGGCCGCCGACGCGCGGTCGAACTCCTCCCGCAGCCGAAGTCGCCGCCGCGTCCGGTGGTACGAGACGGCGAACCGGTGCGCTTCGTCGCGCACGGCCCGGAGGAGGAGCATCGGCGGGGCGTTCGGGTTCGGGCGCAACGGCTCGGCCCGGTCCGGTCGGTAGACCTCCTCCTCGCGCTTGGCGAGCCCGATCGCCGGCAGGCGGTCCGCGAGGCCGAGCGCCGCGAGGCTCCCGACCGCCGCCTGGAGCTGGCCGGCCCCGCCGTCGACGAGGAGGAGGTCCGGGAGCCGCTCCGACTCCGCGAGCCGACGCCGGTAGCGTCGCAGGACGACCTCGGCGACCATCGCGAAGTCGTTCATCCCGGGGACGGTGCGGATCCGGAATCGCCGGTACTCCGAGCGCGCGGGCACCCCCCGCTCGAAGACGACGATCGAGCCGACGGCGTCCGACCCCTGCAGGATCGAGATGTCGGTCCCCTCGATGCGCGTCGGGAGCGTCGGGAGGTCGAGCAGCGACTGGAGCGCGGCCAGGACCGTGCGGGGCGCGGGGCGCGCGACGAGCTGGTCGACCGTAGCGCGCGCGAGCCGCTCCGCGAGCCCGGCGAGGGCGGCGTACCGCCCCGTCGGGCGGAACCGCACCTCGACCCCCCGGACCCCGAACAGCTCGTCGATCGTCTCGTCGACGCCGGCGGGTCGGGGCCCGGCGATGTAGATCCGGTCCGGCAGCTCGAGCCGCGCTCCGTAGTACTGGGTCAGGAACTGGCGGATCACCTCCCCCGGTTCGGGCACGTCGTCCGCCGGGATCGCGACGAGGTGGGGCTCGGTGTGGCGGACCTCGCCGTCCTCGACCCGGACGAGGCCGACCGCGACGCGGAGGGTCGACGCCTCCTTCGGGTACGCGAGCCCCAGCACGTCGGCGCGCCCGGACCCGGGCCCGACCACGGACTGCCGCTCGGCGAGGGCGCCGAGCCCCGCCAGGGCGTCGCGCAGGAGGGCCGCGCGCTCGAACTCCTCCTTCGCGGACGCCCGGCGCATCTCCTCCTCGACCGTCGGGCGGACGGTCGCGACCTGGCCCCTCAGGATCGCGACCGCGCGGTCGACGTCCTCCCGGTAGCGCTCCCGGTCGATGAGCCCGATGCACGGCGCGCTGCAGACCCCGAGGTGGTAGTAGAGGCACGGCGCCTTCGGGAGGCGGACGCACCGGCGCAGCCGGAACAGGTCCGCGAGGAGGTGCTCGGCTCCCCGGGCCTCCCGCACGCTCGTGTACGGGCCGAACAGGAGGAGCCCCGCCCGGCGCTTCGGCCGCCGGACGAGGACGATCCGCGGGAACTCCTCGTCCCGGGTCACCGCGAGATACGGGAAGCTCCGATCGTCCTTCAGGAGGACGTTGTACGGGGGCTGGTACTGCTTGATCAGGCTCGCCTCGAGCAGGAGCGCCTCCCGCTCCGTCGACGTCGGAACGAACTCCACGCTCGCGCTGCTCGCGACGATCGACCCGTCCTTCTCGATCCGCGCGCGGAGGTGGTCGAGGACCCGGCGCCGGAGGCTGGCCGCCTTGCCCGCGTAGACGACGTCGCCCTGGGCGGAGCGGAACAGGTAGACCCCGGGAAGGTCCGGGCCCGGGCGGAACCCCTCGCGCGTCGCGGCCGCGAGCTGGCTCGCGGGAACGAACGCCGGCAACTCGCCCGGACGGCGGTCCGTCATGCGGGAGCGCGCGGCGCGCTCGCCACCGGGCGGCCGAGAACGGGCGCGAGGAATCTCCCCGTGTGCGACCGGGCGGACCGCGCCACCTCCTCGGGGGTGCCCGCCGCGACGACGCGGCCCCCGGCGTCCCCGCCTTCCGGTCCCAGGTCGATCAGCCAGTCGGCGCTCTTGAGCACGTCCAGGTTGTGCTCGATGACGACGATCGTGTTGCCGCCGGCGCGCAGCCGGAACAGGACCTCGAGGAGCTTCTGCACGTCGGCGAAGTGAAGCCCGGTCGTCGGCTCGTCCAGGAGGAACAGCGTCCTTCCCGTCGGCGGCTTCGACAGCTCGAAGGCGATCTTGATCCGCTGCGCCTCGCCGCCCGAGAGGGTCGTCGCGCTCTGGCCGAGACGGACGTACCCCAGGCCGACGTCCTTGAGCAGCCTCAGCCGCGACGCGATGCGACGGTGGTTCTCGAAGAACGCGAGCGCCTCCTCGACCGTCATCGCGAGGACGTCGGCGATCGTCTTGCCCTTGAACTTCACCTCCAGCGTCTCCGCGTTGAACCGCTTCCCCCCGCACTCCTCGCAGACGACGTAGACGTCCGGCAGGAAGTGCATCTCGTAGCGGAGGACGCCGTCCCCCTCGCACGCCTCGCACCGTCCGCCCGCGACGTTGAAGCTGAACCGGCCCGGGGCGAACCCGCGCGCTTTCGCCTCGGGAAGCCCGCTGAACAGCTCGCGGACCGGGGTCATGAGACCCGTGTACGTCGCCGGGTTCGAGCGCGGGGTCCGCCCGATCGCCGACTGATCGATCAGGAGGACCCGGTCGAGCGCATCGATCCCTTCGATGTAGTCGTGCCGGCCGGGCGACTCGCGCCCCGTACCGAGGTGGCGGCGCACCGCCCGGTAGAGTATCTCCTCGAGGACGGTCGACTTCCCGCTCCCGGAGACGCCCGATAGCGCGACCAGGAGCCCCAGCGGGATCCGCACGTCGTCGCCCTTGAGGTTGTGCTCCCGCGGCCCGTGGATCGTGAGCCATCGGCCGGCGGGAGCCGCTCTGCGGTCCGGGACCGGGATCGCGCGGCGCCCCGCCAGGTACTCGGCGGTGAGCGACCGGGGCGTCCCGCCGATCGCCGCGGGGCTCCCCGAGTAGAGGACCTCGCCCCCGTGGACCCCCGCGCCCGGGCCGAGGTCGATCAGCCAGTCGGCCTCGCGCATCGTCATCTCGTCGTGCTCGACGACGAGTAGCGTGTTGCCGAGGTCGCGGAGCGTCTTCAGCGTCGCGAGGAGGCGCGCGTGGTCGCGGGGGTGAAGGCCGATCGACGGCTCGTCGAGGATGTAGAGCACGCCGACGAGCCCGGATCCGATCTGGGTGGCGAGGGCGATCCGCTCCGCCTCGCCTCCCGAGAGGGTCCCCGAGGCGCGGTCGAGCGTGATGTACGTCAGGCCGACGTTCTCGAGGAAGCCGAGCCGGGCCCGGATCTCCTTCACGACCTGGCCGACGATCTGCTGGTCGCGCTCGAGGAGGGGAAGGTCGCGGAACATCGCCGCCGCATCCCGGACCGTCATCGCCGCGACGTCCGCGATCGACCGACCCTCGACCGTGACGGCCAGGCTCGCCGGCTTAAGCCGGCGGCCGCGGCACGAGCGGCAGTTCACGAACGACATGAAGCCGAGATAGTACTCCTTGGCCCCCTCGCTCTTCGTCGACCGCCAGCGGCGCTCGACCGCCGCGACCAGCCCCTCCTTGAGCCAGCCGGTCGCCCACCAGTGCCCCGGCCCTCGCACCCCGGGCCCGATCCCCCGTTCGGAGCCGTACATGAGCGCCTTCCACCCGCGCTCGGACAGCTCGCGGACCGGTCGTCGGAGGTCGTAACCGAACGCGTCGGCGAACCGGCGGAGACCCGGCCCCTCGGGCGTCAACCCCCAGACCGCGATCGCCTTGCCGAGGGGCTTCTCCTTGTTCGGGACGATCCGGTCGGGGTCGGCGTGGAGGGTCGCTCCGATTCCGAGGCACTCGGGGCACGCTCCGATCGGGTTGTTGAACGAGAACATGCGCGGGGTGAGCTCCTCGATCGAGAAGCCGCAGCGCGGACAGGCGCGTCGGCTCGAGAACGTGCTGCGCTCGGAGCCCGGACGTCGCAGCACCACGAGCCCGTCCCCGAGCTGGCGCGCGAGGGCGACCGCCTCCGCGAGCCGGCTCGACTCCTCGGCCGCCACCTCGATCGTGTCGACGACGACCTCGATCGTGTGCTTCTTGTTCTTCTCCAGCCGGACCTCCCGGCCCGGGAGCCGGACCTCCACGCCGTCGATGACGAAGCGACGGTAGCCGGCCCTGCGGAGCCGCTCGACGACCTCGCGATGCTCCCCCTTCATCGCCCGCACGACGGGCGCGATCACGTCGACCTTCTCGCCGCCGGCGGCCCGACGCACCGCTTCCACGATCCGGTCGACCGATTGGGGCGCGATCGCCTCCCCGTCGCTCGGGCAGTGGGGGATCCCGATCCGGGCGAACAGGAGCCTAAGGTAGTCGTAGATCTCGGTGACGGTCCCTACCGTCGAGCGCGGGTTGCGGCTCCCCGCCCGCTGCTGGATCGCGATCGCCGGCGAGAGGCCCTCGATCGAGTCGACGTCCGGCTTGTCCATCTGCCCGAGGAACTGCCGGGCGTAGGACGATAGGCTCTCGATGTACCGGCGCTGGCCCTCCGCGTACAGGGTGTCGAACGCGAGGGACGACTTCCCCGAGCCGCTGACGCCGGTGATGACGATGAACTTGCCCCGGGGAAGGTCGAGCGAGACGTCCTTGAGATTGTGCTGCCGCGCCCCGCGGATGCGGATCGACTGGCTCGCCTCCGGCATCGTCCCCCCGGTTACTCGGGAAGGAGGCCCCGGACCGTCTCGACGAGCCGATCGAGCACGTGCGCCTGGATCCGACGGCCCAGCTCGGCCGACGCCGGCCGCGTGTCGCCGATGACGCTCTCCGGCCAGGCGTCGGCCGAAGGGCTCCCCGGAACGAACGGGCTGTGCCGGTACTCGACCGACGGCCGCTCCGGACCGACCGACCCGGGCGCGAGCGCGAGCAGGCGCGACGTCTCGAGGAGCCCGGCGTGCCCGTCGGTCGCCGGCGACTCGCGACCCCGGAGCTCGTAGACGAAGTCGTAGTCCGAGAGCACGACGATCCGGGCCGACGGCTCGCCGCGTACGGCCCGGTCGGCCGCCTCCCGGAGCGCGGCCATGTGGCCCCGCTCGGCGTGTCCCGAGAGCACGAGGAGGCGGCGGACCCCGCCGCGGACCATCTCGCTCAGGACCCCCTCGACGTGGCTCTCCAGCTCGCCGATCGGGAGGGAGACGGTGCCGGGGAACCGCCGCGAGCCCGGCGCCGACCCGTAGGCGACGCTCGGGGCGACGAGGGCGTCGACGCGCTCCGCGAGGGCGATCGCCGTCGCCTCCGCCTGGATCTGGTCCGCGCCGAGCGGCAGGTGGGGCCCGTGCGCCTCCAGCGCCCCCACGGGAAGGATCACGAGCGGGTTCGACCGCAACCGGCGCTCGAACGTGCGCGAGTCGATGTCGAGAAGCCGGTGCGACGAACTCACGGGCGAACGACCGAGCCGGGATATTTAACGCGGGCCGAGAGGTCGAGAAACACCGGAGCCGGAGACGGGACGCGGCGGACT
>JASHOP010000044.1 GCA_030041075.1 Thermoplasmata archaeon
GGCTCGGGCCGCGCCGCGCGGCCGAGATCCTCCGCTCGACGCGGCCCACCGCGGTCGACCTCGCCGTCGGCGTCGAGGCGGTCCGGCGGGCGTGGACGGCAGGCGATGACCCGCTCGCGGCGGCCGACGCCTACCGCGCCCGGATCGTCGAGGAGTGCCATCGGATCGGCCTCGCCGGGGCACCGCTCCTGCGCCGTGCCCGCGGGGTGCTGACTCACTGCAACGCCGGAGCGCTGGCCACCGTCGAGTGGGGAACGGCGCTGGCGCCGATCCGGGTCGCCCACCAGGACGGCGCCCGGCTCTTCGTCTGGGTCGACGAGACCCGCCCCGTCCTCCAGGGCTCACGGCTCACCGCCTGGGAGCTCGCCCGGGAACGGATCGCGCACGCCGTGATCGCGGACAACGCCGCGGGCTACTTCCTCGCGTCCGGAGCGGTCGACGCGGTGATCGTGGGCGCCGATCGCATCGCCCGGAACGGGGATTTCGCGAACAAGATCGGCACCTACGAGAAGGCCGTGGTCGCCCGGGAGAACCGGGTCCCGTTCTACGTCGCGGCCCCGTGGAGCACGTTCGACACCCGCCGGCCGACGGGCCGGTCGATACCGGTCGAGGAGCGCGCGCCCTCGGAGGTCCTGGAGATCGGCGGGCACCGGCTCGCCCCGGTGCGGTCCCCGGCACGGAACCCGGCGTTCGACGTCACGCCCGCGAAGTTCGTCTCGGGGTTCGTGACCCCGGAAGGAATCGTTCGGCCGGGCGAGCTCGAGCGGATCCTCGCCCGGCGAGAGCGCGGCTGAGCGTCCCGGGGACCGGCCCCTCGATCCCTACGCGGGAACGAGGGGCTGGCCGAGAAAGTGTTCCGCGCCCTGGACCGCCATCCCGAGGTTGGCGCCGACGTTGACCCCGAGCTGGTGGAGCGCGAGCACGAGGCCGAGAACGGCCACAACCGAAACGAACCACGACATCGCCGCTGTCATCGTCCGGACCTCTTCGCGCGGAGGGTCCGTTCGGGGATTCGGGTACTAAAACGCGCGGTTCTACTCGCACTCCTCCGGGTCGCGGGCCGGGGCGACGACGACCCCCTACCGTCCGGAGGCGCCGGGAACGACACGGTCGGGCAGCTTGGCCCTCGGGCACGCGGCGACCCCGGGACGGCGGATCGACCGATCCTTCCGGGCGCGCCCTACCGTCTCACGATCATTCCTCGGTTCCCGACGGAAGAGAAGTAGACACACGCCCGTCCGGGCCGACCGGCGACGAACTCGGTCCAGGCCCGCCTCGACGGACCGGACCAGGCGACGTCGTCCGAGATGAGGCAGCCACCGGGCCGGAGGTGGTCCCACGCCTGATGGTACTCGAACAGCATGTGCTCGTAGCTGTGCTCGGAGTCGTGGAAGAACGCGTCGATCGTCCCGAGTTCGTCCAGCGCCTGAGGCAACAGCGTGCGCGCGTCCCCGACGCGTAGGGTCCAGCGCGACCGGAGGGATGCGTCGACGAGCCCGCCGACCCACTCCGGTCCGGCTACGTGGGAGCGGTCCGGCAGCCCGTCCCGGTTCGTCCTTCCGGCGGGATCGAACGTCGGGAGGTCGATCGAGAGCAACGATCCGTGACCGTTGCGTTCCATCGCCGAGAGGAGGAATGCGGACGAGATGCCCCGCTCGACACCGGTCTCGACCGTCCGCTCCGGGCGGAGGCAACGGACGGTCACGTACAGCGCCTCCGCCGAGGCCCAAAGGAACGGGTCAAGACGCAGGCCATGACGGTCCGCCCAGCGCGTCCGGAGCGCTCCCGCGAGCTCCTCGGCCTCCCGGCAGCTGCGTTCGGCCTCCGCGCGCCCGACCCCCGTGGCCCACGCGACGAGCCGTCCGAAGCCGGCAATCCCGGCCGCGACCCGCGCGTCCCGAACCAGTGCCCGAACGTCGAACTGATCGACCGCCCGCTCCAGCGGGAACGTGAGGCAGTCCGCGGACAGGAGACCGACCACGGCGCGGACCCGAGGGACGGCCGGCCTTTATCGGCTCGCGGACGGTGAGCGAGGGTCCCGATCGCCGACCGGGGGAGCCCGCGGCGGAGGACCGCCCGGATCCCGGCGGGGGTCCAGCGGCACCGCACGGTCCCGTTCCACGCCGGGCGTGCCGTGCCGGAGAGCGCCCCAGCGCGCGAGGTCGGCACCGCCCGGGCCGGGCAACGCTCTTAGAGGGGAACGTATAGCCCTCGGGGGCTGCCCTGGTAGTCTAGTGGTCTAGGATCTAGGTCTGTCGAGCCTGGGACTCGGGTTCGAAGGAGACGGGGACCCACCCGTCCCGAAAATCCCGACCAGGGCGCCTTCCCGGGACGACCGCGGCAGGCCCGCTTATGCCCTCGACGCTCATGGCCCCGCCATGAGCGGGGCCGACCGGCCCGACCGGGGACGCGAGTTCCCCTACATCTCCCAGATCCTCGGCAAGGCGCTCCGGGACCTGACCGAGAAGCGGCTCCTCGAGCTCGTACGGGGCGAGCCGGTTCCGCGCCACCTCGCGATCATCATGGACGGCAACCGGCGCTTCGCGGAGAAGCGCGGGATCGGGGTGCAGAGCGGCCACGAGCGGGGTCGCGATACCCTCGAGGAACTTCTCGACTGGTGCCTCGAGATCGGGATCCGCGTGCTCACCGTCTACGCCCTCTCGACCGAGAACCTCCAGCGCCCTCGCGAGGAGCTCGACGGCCTCATGGACCTGTTCGATCGGAGCCTCCGCCAGATCGCCGTGGACGCGCGGGTGCATCGCCATCGCATCCGCGTCCGGGTCCTCGGGAATCGGTCGCTGCTCCCGCCGAACGTGCAGGAGGCGATCGGGATCGCGGAACGGGCGACCGCCGGCTACGCGGACTACCTCTACAACGTGGCGCTCGGCTACGGTGGGCGGGACGAGATCGTCGAGGCGATCCGGGCCCTGGCCCGGGAAGTCCGGGCGGGCCGGATCGAACCGGACTCGATCGACTCGACGGCGGTCTCCCGCCACCTGTACACCGCCGAGCTCCCCGACCCCGACCTGATCTTTCGCACGAGCGGCGAGGAGCGGATCTCGAACTTCCTCCTTTGGCAGTCGGCGTACAGCGAGCTCTACTTTTCTGACGTGCTATGGCCCGGGCTCACGCGGCTCGAGTTCCTCCGGGCGATCCGGGCGTTCCAGGTCCGCCGGCGTCGCTTCGGAGAGTGACCCCGGGCGCCCCCGGACGGACCCCGAGCTCGCGGAGCGCCCGGGGGAACAGGAACGCGATCCCGGCCGCGATCCACACGACCGCCGTCAGCAGGTACGAGCGCTGGACCCCGAGCGCGACGATGAGGAACGCGCCTCCGATCTGGGCGGCGGGAAGGATCGCGACGCTCCCGAGGCTATCGATCCCGAAGTAGCGCCCCTGCATCTCCGTCGGGACGAGCAGCTGCGCGGCCGTGAGCCACGCCGTTCCCGCGAATCCGCCCAGGAGGCCGAGGGCGAACAGCGCCGCGATCGTGACCGGCACGCTCGGGACGAGCGCGAGGACGAGGGCGGCCGAGCCCGCGCCGACCCCGTACGGTATCGTCCAGGCCCGGCCGGCCCACCGGACGGCCCCGACGCGGCCGACGAGGAGCGAACCCAGGCCCGTGCCCGCCACCTCGACGCCCAGGAGGATGGCGTAGACCAGGGCCGACCCGTGGAGCACCTCGGTCGAGAAGACGACCAGGAACGTCCCGACGAGGCCCGAGCAGAAGTTGAAGAACGTCGCGGAGAAGGTGAGTTCGAGAAACCCTCGCGCTCCCCGCAGCCAGCGGAACCCCTCGGTCAGGGACGCGAAGTACGCGCGGGTCCCGCCGGACGGAGCGCTCGGGCGCACCGCCGGGTGCGGGGCGAGCCGCATCCCCGAAAGCAGGGCGGCGGAAACGACATACGTCGCGGCGTTCACGGCGATCCCGACCGGGGCGCCGAGGGTGACGATCAGGACGCCCGCGACGGACGCTCCGACGAACTGGAGCGCGGAGCGGCTCGAGCGCACGAGGCCGTTCGCCTCCGCGACGTCCCCCGAGCCGACCAGCGCGGGAACGATCGCCTGCTCCGCCGGATTGAAGACGGTCGTGAACGCCCCGACCACGAAGTAGGCGGCCAGGATCCCGGTCAGGTCGAACCCGTGTTCGCGGAGGTCGAGGACCACGCCGGCCATCGCCGCCGCGCGGACCAGGTCCGCGGTGATCATCAGGCGCCGGCGATCGTACCGATCGACCAGCGTCCCGCCGAAAACGCTGAACACGATCGCCGCGACGATCCAGGAGGCGGCCAGGAGACCGACGTCGAGCGCCGAGCCCGTGTCGAAGAAGACCACCCAGACGAGACAGACCGCGGAGATCGACGAGCCGGCGATCGAGCCCAGGCCGGCCGCGAAGACGCGGAAGTAGTTGGGATTCCGCAGCAGTCGGCGGTACCGGTGGAGCTCGCCCGAGTCGGCGCGGGGGGTCCGGGTCATCGCGCCGGCGGTCCCGGACCTAGGACCGCGCGGTCGAGCTCGCGGGCCGAGCGACGGCCCGCGAGAGCGAGGCAGGTGGCGAACTCCGTGCCCAGGAGCTCAAGGTATCGGGCTACGCCCAGCTCGCCCCCCAGCGCCAGCGCCCAGAGCACGGGGCGCCCCACGCCGACGCCCCGGGCGCCGAGCGCCAGGGCCACGATCACGTCGCTCCCTCGTCGGATCCCGCCCTCCACGTAGACCTCGGTGCGACGCCCGACGGCGGCGACCACCTCCGGGAGAGCGTCCAGCGAGGCCGGTGCGCGGTCGAGCTGGCGACCGCCGTGGTTCGAGACGACGACCGCCCGCGCGCCGTGCTCGACCGCGAGGCGGGCGTCCTCGGCGGTCAGGACTCCCTTGACAACGATCGGGAGGTCCGTCGCCTCCCGGACCCGGTCGAGGACGTCCCACGTCGCATCCGCGGGCGGAGGGAGCTCGTAGCGATCCCCGCGCACCTCGGGAGCGCGGGCCGGGGAACGGGCGTCCCCGCCGCTGCCGACCGGCAACGGCGCGGAGAGGGCGAGTCCGCTGCGCATCTGGCGGTCGCGGGGCCCGAGCACCGGCGTGTCGACGGTCACCACGATCGCCGAGTAGCCGGAGGCCCCGGCCCGGGCGATGAGACGACGGGAGGCCCCGAAGTCGCGCTGGAGGTACAGCTGGAACCACCGGGCTCCGGACGGCTTCGACGCGGCGATCGCTTCGAGAGGATCGGTGGAGAGGGTGCTGAACATCGCGAGGACCCCGGCGCGGGCGGCCGCCCTCGCCGTGCCGCACTCACCGTCCGGGTGGATCCGACCCTGGTACGCCGTCGGCGAGACGAAGAACGGCATCCGTACCCGCGTACCGAGAAGGATCGTCCCCGGATCGACCGAACGGACACCCGACAGCATCCGGGGCCGGATCGTCCACCGTCGGAACGCCTCCCGGTTGGCGCGGAGCGTCTCCTCCTCGCCCGCGCCGCCCTGGATGTACCCCCATACGGCATCGTCGACCGATCGCGACGCCTCGAGTTCGAGGTCCCCGAGCGTCCGCAGCGCGGTCGGTCTCCTCCTCGCCCCGGCGCGGCTCGGCATCCCGGGCCGGGGTGGGGTGCTTCGGATTTGAGGCCATCGACCCGCGGGCCCGGCATCGGGCCTTCGAAGCGCTGCGCGCGGCCGGCGCCGTTCGAGATCCAGGACTTCGGGTAGGCCGGTCCGACGGCCGGGATGAGGCAGGTCCCGGGTCCCGGTGGGATGACGGGGCCCGCACGGCTATCCGGTCGGCGGCTCCGGGGGTCGCAGGTCGATCGGCGGACCCACCGCGTTTCGGTCGGACGGCCCGACGCTCGCCGGGGCCAGCCGCGCCGACCGGCCCTGTCGGAGGGACGGCACGCGCTGCTCGAGTTCCGCTCGGCTCGCGGGCGTGCTGCGCCACGCCCAGAGCGCCCCCAGGGGAGAGATCATGGTCGTGATCAGGCCGACCAGCGCTACGATCGTGAAGAGCGACGTGGTGAAGATCCCGTCCGCGAGAAGAAGCACCGCCATCGCCAGTTCCACCGCGCCCCGGCTGCTGAGCAGGAATCCCGCGGCCACCGAGTCGGGGACCGACAGTCCGAGCGCTCGGGCCAGGCCGGCCCCGGTGCCAAGCTTCGTGGCGAGCGCCACCACGAGGAGCGCGGCCAACGCCGCGATCGCGACCTCGCCTCCGAGGTCTCGCAGGTCCATCTCAACGCCGACCAGGGCGAAGAAGAGCGGGACGAAGAACATCCAGCTCATCGTGGTGAAGGTCGAGTCGAACGTCCGATACCGGTCGGGCTCGGCCATCGGCCGGGACGTCAGGAGGCCGTTCTCGTCGAACGCGGAGACGAAGCTCCGGGGCTGGTCGCGGGGCCCGATCGCCTGGGTGAGAAGGAGCCCGGCGTAGAACGCCCCGACGAGGAACGTCAGGCCCAGCGCCTGGGAGTACAGCGCGGCGCCCAAGGCCATCGCCATGAGGATGGCGAACCCGGCTTCTCGGGACCGCCACGGACCGACGGGGCGCGCGGGCTTCGCCTTCCACCAAGCGCTCTCCCGGACCGCCCGGACGACTCGGCTGATGACCAGCACGACGGCCAGGAACAAGACCACCGACAGCACCGCCATCGCGACGGCGTAGAATCCCGAACGTCCCGACAGGGTCAGCTCGAGCAGGATGGCGAAGACCGTGACCGCCGCGAGTTCGTTCACCAGGGCCGATACCATGACGAGGTTCCCGAGCCGCTTCCCGGTCAGGCCGAACTCGGCCACCATGATGCCCATCACGGGCAGGGCCGTGATCGACAACGTCAGGGCCACGAACAGGTCCGTTGACGAGGGTAGGCCGGGCTCCACCAAGTGGACGACTCCCGCGCCCACCGCGAACGGAATCGCGAAGATCGCCAGGCCCGCGACGGCGGTCCGCGCCCTCATGCGGGCGATCTCGTCGGGGTCGACATGCAATCCGGCCATGAACATGATGAAGAACGTGGCGAGGAACTGGATGCCGGCGAGCTCGGTGGGCAGCGCGATCGACCCGAGTCCCAGGTACGGGCCGAACAGCGTCGGCCCCAAGACGATCCCGACCAACAGCTGGCCGACCAGCGGCACGAGGCCCAGCCGGCTCGCGAGCTCCCCCGCCACGATCGCGGCCGTGAGGAGGATGAACAGCTGGACCAGAAACGCATCGGAGGGAGGTATGAGGAACGGCATCCGACGGGAGACGCACCACGGTGGTCCCGCTTAAACCGCACGACCCGGCCGCAGGCTCGGACGGACTTCGAAGCGGCCGAACGGCTCTAGAGCGGGCGCGGGTCTGAGCAATATTTAAATACGACCGCTTTTCTACCAAACGCGGTAGCCCAGAGGAATCTCGGAGGAAAGAACGATGCTGACCGGTCAAACGCCGATTTTGGTCCTGAGGGAAGGCACGAAGCGGGAGAAGGGGCGGGGCGCGCTGTCGAACAACATTGCGGCGGCGAAGGCGATCGCGGACTCGGTCCGCTCGACGCTCGGGCCGCGCGGCCTCGACAAGATGCTGGTCGACTCGATGGGGGATGTCGTGGTGACGAACGACGGCGTGACGATCCTCAAGGAGATGGACGTCGAGCACCCCGCCGCGAAGATGCTCGTCGAGGTCGCGAAGACCCAGGACCAGGAGGCCGGCGACGGCACGACCACCGCGGTCGTGCTCTCGGGTGAGCTCCTGAAGCGGGCGGAGACGCTGATCGAGCAGAACATCCATCCTACGATCATTTCGCAGGGGTTCCGCCTCGCGTCCACCAAGGCGCTCGAGATCCTCCAGAAGGTGAGCCAGCCGGTCTCGACCGGTGACCACGACACCCTGAAGCAGATCGCGGTGACGTCGATGGCATCGAAGTCGGTCTCGTTCAACCGCGAGATGCTGGGCGAGATCGCCGTCAAGGCGATCAGCGCGGTCGCGGAGAAGAAGGGATCCGGATACTACGTCGACCTCGACAACGTGCAGATCATCAAGAAGCAGGGTGGGCAGATGTCGGACACCTCGCTCATCGAGGG
>JASHOP010000045.1 GCA_030041075.1 Thermoplasmata archaeon
CTCTCGACTCGCATGGCTTAAGCGAACTCCAATAGCGGTGCCCGCCGGCAGGATCAACCGGATTGATGAGCACACGATGTGTGCCCGGGAATACTTGTTGGGTCGTGAACCGATCGAAGGCCGACTGGCGGTTTGGCTCTTCGCTACGACTGAGCTAATCGCGATCTTTCGCATCGTCTCCTCCGTCAGTCCCGAGAGGTCACTTCCCGTCTCCAGGAAGGGGATCTCGGGGCTCCACGCCCCGACGGGCCATCTGTGGCGTTGCCTTGGAAGAGGCCGGTTCATGGGGTCCCCGGCTCGCCGTGGCGACGTCGCCGCGCCCGCCGTCCCAGGGACGGCCGGCGCCTGCGAGGATACGAGAGGACCCGCCTATTTAACGACTCGACCTCGCCCCCGACGGCACGCCGGCCGGGGCGGCCTCGAGGGCCCGGACGACGAGACGGACCTCGAGGAGCGACGTGATCTCGTTCGGCACCTCCCCGAGGCCGGTGCCGGCCCGGTTGAGCCACGCCGCGTGCAGTCCGGCGCGGGCCGCCGCCTCCGCGTCCGTCCTCACGAGGTTCCCGACATACAGCGCCTCGTCCGGTCGGACCCCGAGGCGCCCGACCGCGCGACGGAAGATCTCGGGGTCCGGCTTTGCGACCCCCTCGGTCCCCGACGAGACGATCCGTTCGAACGCGTCCAGGATCCCCGCCTGGTCGAGGATGCGACGGACGTTCGCCTCGCTCGAGGAGTTCGAGACGATCCCCAGCCGGCGGTGCTCGGCGCGGAGCGCGTCGAGGCAGCGGCGGACGTCCGAGAAGACGGGGAGGGACCGCCCGGCCTGGGCCGACCGGGCCCGGTCGACGAACCGCTCGGCGGTCGCCGGCTCGATCGCGCGGCCGGTGGCCAGCGACAGGACCCGGCGCCAGAACTCCACGACCCGGGCCATCCCGCCGAACGCGGCCGGGTCGACGTCGTCGGTGCGCTCCACCTCGGCGTAGGCGTGCGCGAGGTCGTCGGGCTCCAGGTCGACGTAGAGCTCCCGGGCGAGGTCGGCCCACGCGACGAAGTCCCGTTCGTCGACGAGCGTTCCTCCGAGGTCGAACAGCACCGCGCGGATGCGCACGGAGGAAGGGGGCATGGAGCTCCGGGGAGCCACGGGGTTCCTTTACGTTCGCGTGTCCTCCGGGCCGCCGCTCGCGACGCGCCGGCGGAAGCTTCGCGGTCGGGGCGGGGAGATCCCGGGGCCGGTTCGACCGCGATCTCGGAGGGGGACCCCTCAGGGGACCGGGCGCGGGGGGTCCCGGCGGGGCGCGGCGGGGGGCCAGAGCACCGGGTCGGCGGCGCCCGCCTCCTGGACGATCGTCTCGACGCGGTAGGAGACGCCGGTGCCGTTGAGGGCGGCGTGGATCTTCGCGAGCCGGGCGTGGAACTCCTCCTCGGTCCGCCACTCGAAGGTGAGGTCGTGCGACCCGACGATGAACGAGATGCCGGCCATGCGGAGGAGGCGCTTCGAGATCTCGACCGGCGGCACGGGCCCGGGCGTGAAATAGAGGTCGATGTAGCTCCGCATGGGGCCGGTGACCGGGCAAGAATGCGAGGTTCGCCTAATTAAACTCCTCTCCCCGGGCGCCTTCCCCGTTCGAGACCGGCCGGGGGTCGCCGCCGGGGCGGGCGTTCGGAATCGTCGGCGTGGGACGGAGCGGACTCCCCGACTCGCGCGCGCTTCGAGGCACGGCGGGGCGGCCCCATCAGCTCGATCCCCCCCGTCCGGGTCCGCGACGAACGCCGCCCGGCCCGGGAACCACGGTCGTAACGGCTCACGATTCTGGCTAGGGACCGCGTGACCTTCACCGGTTGCGTTGCGTACTCCAATCGTGAATCCGGGGAACCATACCGGGCTCCCCGAGGGCACCTTGGGCGCACCCGATCGCGTCCTGTACCTCGATACGAACGATCACTCCGGTCCGCTCGACCGCGAGCAGCGCCGAGCGATCGTCCGAAAGCTCCGGCGACTCGAAGAGCTGGAGGCCGAGAACCGCGCCCTTCGGGAGAGGGCCCGACGGCTCGAAGAGGAGAAGCGACCCAGGCTCGAGGGATCCCCCAGCGGAGCCCACGGTAGGGCAGTCGACGACGCTCCCCCGGCCCGACAGGCGACGGCGAACGGGCCGTTCTCCCCGATGAGACCCTCGCGACCTCGCTCTCCTACGCGCCACGCAGAGAGCAGGACACGGCTAGTCCAGCCTGCCGGAAGTCCTTGAGCGGTTCCGGGGGCCCCGGTGGACGGAATCCTCATCGAGTGACCTCCCGATTTTGCCTGGAAGGAACCCGGCCGGAACCTCCGGCAGCGAGGACCAGATACGATGTCTCAACTCAGATAGCAGGAACGCGAACCACGGTCGTTAGCGACCGGTAGTTCCCGCCGAACCGTCGTTCCAGGGTCGTCTGACACGGCATAATAGACGGACGGATAACTCTCGATCCAACACCCTCGTCCCGCGGATCCGTCCCTCCGGGTCAAGCGGCGACCCAAGGTTCCGACCGATGGCCCCGGATCGGCTCGCAGGTTCGGGCCATTCCGAGCCTACGCGACCCCCGGCGGACCCGGGGGATGGCTCTCGGTTCGCGGTGGGGTGGCGGCAGGAGCGGTAGGCCCTTGCGGCGTGCTCGGCGGAGGCGAGGACGACGCGGAGGTCGATCTTGTTCGCTGGCGGCGGGCCCAGACGGCCGCAACTGAGCCGGCGACTCCCCAAACGACCAGCCCCGCCACCAGCCCGTACACCTCCCCCGTCGAGAGCCCCAGGAAGGAGCTTGGGGCCCCAGCCCCCGAGGACCCTATAGGGGCGTACGGCGGCGCGATCACGGTGACCTCGGAGCCGTCGGAGTCGGCGACGTAGATGTAACCGTTCGCGCGGTCGAACTCCAATCCCGAAGGGTCGTCACCAACCGGGATCGACGTCACCGCAACCTTGTTGGTCGAACCGTTGATCGCCGAGACGTTGTTCGAACCGAAATTGCTGACGTATACGAAGCCGTTCTGGCTGTCGAACGACGCGGCGGTCGGGAGGGCTAGTTCTCCGACCGCGATCGATCCGACCATGGCCTGGTTCGTCGCTCCGTTGATCACCGTCACGTTGCCCGTGCCACGGTCGGTCACGTAGACGTTGCCATTCAGGGTGTCGACCGCCACACCGGCCGGCTCATCCCCCACGGCTATCGACCCAACGAGGACCCCGTTCGTCGCCCCGTCGATCACGGTGACGTTGTTCGAGAGGTAGTTGGCGACGTAGATGTTGCCGTTGGCGCTGTCGACCGCCACCCCGACCGGGTCGGCGCCGACCACGATCGACGACGTCGTCGCCTTGTTCGTCGCACTGTCGATGACCGTCACGTTCCCCGGGGCTCGGTTGTTCACGACGTACACGTCGCCGTTCGCGGCGTCGTACGCGTCGGCGGAGGGAGACCCGCCGACCGGAATCGGCGTGCCGATCACCGCGTTCGTGGAGCCGTCGATCACCGTCACGGCGGCGCTCCCGGCGTCCGTCACGTAGAGGTCGCCGTTCGACGGGTCGAACGCGATCCCCTCGGGGGTCGTCGCGACCCGGATGGAGGAGCCTCCGCCGCTGTTCGTCGTCGCGTTGATCACGGTGACGTTGTTGCTCTCCGAGTTCGGAACATAGACGTTGCCATTCAGGGTGTCGACCGCCACATTGATCGGCTCATCCCCCACGGGAATCGTGGCCTCGGCGAACGCGGCGGACGGTACGATCGGCGAGGAAGCTCGCGTGCCGATCCCTCGACCGGTGATGGCGCCCCCGGCCATCATCGATACGACCATCAAAGCGACCACGGCGATGCCGGCGCTGACCAGACCCCATCGGCGACCGATCACGGCCATGGGTGGAGCGTCCCAGTGACTTCTACTACTTTGGCTTTCGCCCGGCGGAGAGGGTACGCCATCGGGGACGTCTCGACTCGGGTCTCCCCGGTCCCGGCGCGTCTACGGCTCGAGGGGCCACTCCCTGGACCGGAGGCTGTGCCGCTCTCGCGAATTCGGGCTGGAGACTCCGGTACACCCTCCCTCGGCGACTGGGCACGGCTTCGGACCCAGTGTAGGCGGGTCCCGGCCCTTTCCCCCGAACCGTCCGCCGGGTCAGGCTCGAGCTACCCTGTCGGGCCGTGTTCGGTATCTCCCTCGGGAGCCGGCCGTTGGAATTCCCGGCCTACCGGGCTCGATCCGCGTTCGGAAGGGGATGGGGGGATCCTCCACCTCGGGGTCCTACGGACGTCTCGCGAGCGGGCGGAGCCGGCTCACACGTCGTACCGCCGGGAGGCCGACGTGACTGACACGCTGCCTCCCCCTATCGCACGGGACTCGGCGACGAACTACCTGAGGAGAACGAGTGGGTCATCCGGAGGCTCCAACACACGAGCGAGGGGCGGCAGGGGCCCCGAGGGAGGGACCTCCGGGAGGAACGGTTGAGGTTCGATGACCTCCCCGAGCTCCTCGTCCACGGAGTGACGCGGATCCTTGGGACGATCCGTGAGGTCGGAACCCCCAAACCGCCTCCACGACGGCTCCAACGGTGGGGGATGACCCTACGATGAACACACGGTCCGTCGAGGCGGTCTGTCGGAGTCCTGGAATCCGAAGCGGTCGATCTCGGAGCCGGGGCGGTACGGCGCGTACCCCCCCTTCCCCGGCGGAACCGGCTCCGCTCGATCGTGAAGCGGCCCCTCGGGTGGTCGAGCTGCGCGAACTCGCCCTGTCGCCTGCGTTGCCGGATCGTCGGCCGGGACCCGAGCGCCCGGTAGGAGCGCAGCGAGCGGTCCAGGCTCCGGACCCGAAGCCCAGTGTACAGCGGCCGGACCGACCTGCGCGACCGCGGCATCCCCCGGCGAACGGCGCTTTTGCCCCCGGGGGGCCCCGACGCGCGCCCGGCCGCTGCCGCGGGCCTAAGCCACGTTCACGCTGACGATGTCGGTGTGGCGCACGAGGATCGCGCGCGCGACCTTGAGGTTCTTCCCGGCCTTCCCGATCGCGCGGGCCTTCCAGGCGGGGTCGACGGTCACGGTCGCGTGGCGGCCGTTCCCCTTCGTCGTGAGGTCGATGCGGAGCGGGGAGTACCAGTAGAAGATGTTGCGGACGAGCGTCTCGGGGTCGTCGTCCCACGCGACGACCTGGATCTCCTTCTTCATCATCCCCTTGAGATGCTCGACCAGGACCCCGCCCGGTCCGACCGCCTTGTGGATGTCCTCGGGGTGGACGAGGTAGACGAGCTTCTCCTCCGCCTCGAGGCAATCCTTGACCCGCGCCCCCGTGCGCTCCTCGAACAGGCGGATGTAGCCGATCGTCTCGGTGTCGAACGCGATCTCCGACATCCGCGCCGGCCCCGCGCCGCGTCTACGTCTCGAGCGTCAGGATCGCGCTCGACCCGGGGTCGACGATCGCGAGGGCGCTGATCGGGAACGGCTGGCCGCACGCCTGCCCGAGCTCGACCGCGGTCCCGTCGTAGTGGTAGACCGGTATCTTGCCGACCGCGCGCTCGGTCCTCAACTTCGGGTCCGGGCACGTCCGCGCGACGATCAGGAGCCGCGCCTTCTTCGCCGCCGCGGCGTCGAGCGTCTCCGAGAGCCCGACCTTCACCTTGCCGGTCTCGAGCGCGACCTTGAGCGCGTGCGCGAGGTCCATCCTACGCCGCCTCCTCCGCCGGCTCGGCCGCCGCGGGCGCCGCGGGCGCCGGTGGGGGCGCCGGCGGGGGCGCCGCGCCGCCGAGCGGCCGGTAGACGAGGTTGACCGCGCCGGTCCCGAGGGTGATCGGCTGGCCGACGATGATGTTCTCCGCGACGCCCTTGAGCTCGTC
>JASHOP010000046.1 GCA_030041075.1 Thermoplasmata archaeon
GACCCGCACGTCGCGGACCCACCCGTCCGCGGGGCTCGTGATCTCGTTGCGCATCTTCATCGCCTCGAGGACGAGGAGGACCGCCCCCGAGCGGACCCGCTCGCCCTCCCTCACCCGGAGCTCGACGACCCGCCCCGGCATCGGAGGGAGTACCGGGGTCCCGGGCCCCGGAGCGGACCCGGCGGCCGCCGTCCGGACCGCGTCCGCGGGGACCGGAGGCGCTGCGGGGCGACCCGGCGACCGCGCCTCCGGCTCGAGGGTCGTCTCGACCCCCCAGCGCTCCCCGTCGACCGCGGCCTCGTTCGGCGCGGGGGCGAACGGCTCCGGCCACCCTTCGACGACGACCCGCTCCCCGTCGATCTCGAGCTCGACCCGGGCCGGCGCGCGGGCGACGATCCGCACGGGGTAGGCGCGGCCCTCCAGCGTGACGGAGGAGCCGTCGTCCGCCACCTCGACCGTGCGGGGCCTACCCTCGCGGACGACCGTGAGCCGCGTCGACCCACCTCCGTGGCGCGGGCTGCCGCACCCGGCCCGCGAGCGCCCAGGCGCTCGGACGGCCCGCGCCGGGCGGGACGCCCCGGCCGGCCGGCGCGGAACTCGGGGCCCGGAGCGCCGCGACCACGCCCAGGGCCGCGGTCGTGAGCACGTCCGGCGTGAGGCCCCGGTCGAGCCGGCGCCGGTAGGCGCGGTAGACCGCCGGGAACAGGACGTACGAGAGCGCCTCCGCCGTGTCGGCGGACGGGACGAGGGCCCGGACCTCGGCGATCCCCTTCTCGAGCTCGGGGGGTAGCCGGTCGGCCGGACGACCCTCGATCGCGGGCGACTCCGCCGTCACCCGCGCCCTCAGCTCCGCGTCGACCGGACCCGGCGGCGTGCCGTAGAGTCCCCGGACGTAGTCCCGGACCTCGTTCGTGACCTGGCGGTAGCGCCCGCCGGCGAGGACGTTGAGGACCGCCTGGATCCCGACGATCTGGCTCGTCGGGGTGACGAGCGGGGGATAGCCGAGGTCCGCCCGCACGCGCGGCACCTCCGCGAGGACCTCGGCGAGGCGGCCGATCGCGTCCTGCTCCTTCAGCTGGGCGAGGAGGTTCGACAGCATCCCGCCGGGTAGCTGGTGCGTCAGGATCATCGGGTCGGTCTGCAGCGATCGGACGTCGAGGAGCGGGCGGTAGTGGTCGAGCACCCCGCGGAAGTAGTCGGCGAGCTCGGCGAGGGCGCCGAGGTCGAGGTGGGGGTCGTGCGGCGTGCCGCCCAGCGCGCTCACGAGCGTCTCGGTCGGCGGCTGGCTCGCGCCGCCCGCGAACGGGCTGAGCGCGCCGTCCACCGCGGTCGCGCCGGCCTCCGCCGCCGCCAGGCACGACAGCGTCGACAGGCCGCCCGCGGAGTGCGTGTGGACGACGACGGGGAGGCCGACCTCCTTCACCAGCGCCCGGACCAGCGCCCCGGCCTCGCCGGGCGGGAGGAACCCTCCCATGTCCTTCACGCACAGCTCGTCCGCCTCCATCGCCGCCAGGCGGCGGCCGAGCTCGACGAACGACGCGAGCGTGTGGACGGGCGAGCGCGTGTAGCAGATCGTCCCCTGGGCCCGCGCTCCGGCGCGCTTCACGGCGGCGATCGCGACGGCCATGTTGCGCGCGTCGTTGAGCGCGTCGAACACCCGGAAGATGTCGATCCCCTGGCGCGCCGCCTCCCGGACGAACGCCGTCACGACGTCGTCGGGGTAGTGGCGGTAGCCGACCAGGTTCTGGCCCCGGAGCAGCATCTGGAGGGGCGTCCGGGGCATCGCCCGCTTGAGCGCGCGGAGACGCTCCCACGGGTCCTCGTGGAGGTACCTCAGGCAGACGTCGAACGTCGCCCCGCCCCACACCTCGAGCGACCGGTACCCGATCGCGTCGAGCCGCTCCGCCGCGGGGAGCATGTGGCGGGTCCGCATCCGCGTCGCGATGAGCGACTGGTGCCCGTCCCGGAGGACCGTCTCGGTGATCCCGACCACGAGGGACGCCCCTCCGCCCTCAGAGCGGGATGTTCCCGTGCTTGCGCGACGGCCGGTCCTCGCGCTTGGACGCGAGGATCCCGAGGCCGGCGATGAGCCGCGCGCGCGTCTCGGCCGGGTCGATGACGTCGTCGACGTACCCGCGCTCGGCGGCGAGGTACGGGTTCAAGAACTCGCGGCGGTAGTCGCCCGCGAGGCGCGCCCTCAGCGCGTCCCGCTCGGGGCCGGTGGCGGCGTCCAGCTCGCGGCGGTAGAGGATGTTGACCGCTCCCTCGGCGCCCATGACGGCGATCTCGGCGGTCGGCCAGGCGAGGTTCAGGTCGGCCCCGAGGTGCTTCGAGCACATCACGTCGTACGCGCCGCCGTAGGCCTTGCGGAGGATGACGGTGAGCATCGGCACGGTCGCCTCGGCGTAGGCGTAGAGCAGCTTCGCCCCGTGGCGGATGATCCCGTCGTGCTCCTGGGCGGTCCCGGGCAGGAACCCCGGAACGTCGACGAGGGTGAGGAGGGGGAGGTTGAACGCGTCGCAGAACCGGACGAACCGGGCGCCCTTGGTCGACGCCGCGATGTCGAGCGTTCCGGCGAGCCGCGCGGGGTTGTTCGCCACGACCCCGACCGACCGACCGTCCAGGCGGGCGAAGCCGACCACGAGGTTCGTCGCCCAACCCGCCTGGACCTCGAGGAGCGACCCGGGATCGAGGAGGCGCGCGAAAACCTCGTGCACGTCGTACGGGGCGTTCGCCTCCTCGGGAACGACCCGGGCCAGCTCCTTCGCGGCCCCGTCGGGGGGCGCGACCGCGGGCGCGGCCGGCGGGTCCTCGAGGTTGTTGAGCGGCAGGTACCCGAGGAGCCGGCGCGCGAGGGCGACCGCCTCGCGGTCGGAGGCGGCGGTGAAGTGCGAGACGCCCGAGAGCTCCGCGTGGACGTCGGCCCCCCCGAGCGCCTCCATCGAGACGTCCTCGCCGGTGACCGCCCGGACGACGTCCGGGCCCGTGATGAACATCTGCCCCGAGCCCCGGGCGACGATCACGAGGTCCGTGATCGCCGGCGAGTAGACCGCGCCGCCCGCGCACGGACCGAGGACGAGCGAGATCTGGGGTACGACGCCCGACAGGAGGACGTTGCGGAAGAACACCTCACCGTACCCTCCGAGGCTCTGGACCCCCTCCTGGATCCGGGCCCCGCCCGAGTCGTTGAGCCCCACGATCGGAACCCCGGCCTTGCGCGCGGTCTCCATCACCTTCACGATCTTCATCGCGTGCGCCTCGCCGAGCGCGCCGCCGAACACGGTCGCGTCCTGGGCGAACGCGCAGACGGGCCGGCCCTCGACCTCGCCCCACCCGGTGACGACCCCGTCCCCGGGGATCCGCCGCTCGTCGAGGCCGAACTTCTCGACTCGGTGGACGACGAACGGGTCGATCTCCGAGAACGACCCGGGGTCGAAGAACACCTCGAGACGCTCGCGGGCGGTCAGCTTCCCGCCGGACCGGTGGCGCGCGACGCGCTCCGCGCCGCCTCCCTCGCGGCTCTTTCGCCTCAGGACCGTCCAGCGGTCGAACGCCTCGCTCACGTCCCCTCCTCGACCCGCACCTCGCCGACGCGGACCGCGCGCCGACGGCCGTCGGCGTCGACCAAGAGCTCGCCGTCGGGGCCGACGGCCGCGACCCGGCCGAACGGGACCCCGTCGACCGTGACGGGACGCCCGATACCGTACAGGAGCTCCTCGCAGGCGGACCGCACGCGCTCGGCGCCGCCGGGACCGACGAGCTCCTTGCGGGCCGCCAGCGCCGCCTCGACCGCGACCCGTTCGACCTCCGCGACGGGCGGCGCCGGCGTCCGGAACTCCTCGAGCGACGCGGCGATACCCGCGACCTCCCCGGGCCACGCGCGGGCCGGAGTCCGCACGTTGACCCCGATCCCGACGACCGCCACCCGGCCGAGCGACGACGACGGGACCGAGTCGACGAGGATCCCCGCGAGCTTCCTCGGGGGTCGGTCGGGCGTCACGGCCACGATGTCGTTCGGCCACTTCACGCGCACGGGGGCGGCGTACCGCGCCCGCAGCGCGCGGGCGAGGAACGTCCCGACCCCGAGCGACAGCATCGTCGCCGGTTCGGGCGGGATCCGGAGCACGACCGACGCGTAAAGCCCGCCCTCGGGGGACGCCCAGGAGCGACCGCCGCGTCCCCGGCCGAGCGACTGGCGTCGTGCGACCACGACCGTTCCCTCGTCGGCGCCCGCCCGGGCGAGCGCGAGGGCCCGATCCTGGGTCGACGGAAGCTCCTCGTGGAACTCGCGCGGTCCCATCGTCGTGCCTCCGTACCTCCCGAGGGGGAGAGTCGCTTAACGGTTGGGGCGGGGGAGTGGCTCCCCCGGGGCGAGCGGACCCGGCCACGGCGGCGACTCCCCGCGGACCGGCCTGGGCCGCGTCCCGGCGACCGACGAGCTAATCGCGGTCCCCGGTTCCCGGGCCCGGATGAGCTGCCTCGAGGAGCTCCTTGCGAAGACCGCCCGATCGGTCGAGGGCGAGCTCCGGCCCCG
>JASHOP010000047.1 GCA_030041075.1 Thermoplasmata archaeon
CTAGTGGAGTGCTACACTATTAGGCGATAGTATAAGTCTCTCCGCTCCCATGGGGGCGACATGCGGGTCGCCCCGGCGCTGCAGCTGACTCCGGAAGAGCGCGCCCAGCTCGAGACCTGGTCGCGTGGCCGTTCGACTCCCCAGCGCTTGGTCCTCCGGGCGCGCATCGTGCTTGGGGCCGCCGAAGGAAAGGAGAACCAGGAGATCGCCGAGGGACTCGCGACCCGACCCAACACGGTGGGGCTCTGGCGTCGCCGTTTCCTCCTGTTACGCCTCGAGGGGATCGAGAAGGATGCCCCCCGCCCGGGCCGTCGCCCCCGACTCTCGCGGACGGTCGTCGCGCGTATCGTCGACCGCACCTTGCATACGAAGCCCCGCGGTCGAACGCACTGGTCGACTCGGGTCATGGCGAAGGAGATTGGCGTGGACCCCGTCACCGTCCATCGCGTCTGGCGGCGATACGGGCTCAAGCCCCATCTGAAACAGTCGTTCAAGCTCAGCCACGACCGACAGTTCGAGGAGAAGGTCGTCGATGTCGTCGGACTCTACCAGAACCCTCCCGAGAAGGCGATCATCTTCAGCGTGGACGAGAAGCCTCAGACGCAGGCGCTCGAGCGAACCCAGGCGATCCTTCCGATGGGGAAGAACTGGCCGGAGGGCCGTCCCCACGACTACCGACGCAACGGCACGGTCGACCTCTTCGCCGCGCTCAACATCCTCGACGGGCAGGTCGTGACGGGGTACTATCCTCAGCACACGCAGAAGGAGTTCCTCGCCTTCATGCGTGTCCTGGACCGAAGGGTCCCTCTCGACCTCCGGATCCACGTGGTACTCGACAACCTTAGCGTCCACAAAGGAGAACAGGTGCAGCGGTGGCTCCGCCGTCACCCGAGGTTCCACTTCCATTTCGTCCCCACCAGTTCGTCGTGGATGAACATGGTCGAGGGCTGGCTGGGACAGCTCCAACAGCATGCGCTCACCCGAGGGAGCTTCCACAGTGTCCCGGAGCTCGTGCGGGCCATCGAGGACTACGCGAAGGTCTCCAACGGCGAGGCCCACCCGTGGGTGTGGACCGTAAGCGCGCAGGAGATCGTGCGGAAGGTCCGGAAGATCCGTCAGCTTCTCGGATGGGATAGCACCGATGCGCTCCCCTCAGCCGGATAATATCGCATCTGTCAGCAACACCCCACTAGGCTGGGCTCGAGGGGAGGCAACGGCTCGGT
This sequence comes from Thermoplasmata archaeon, assembly GCA_030041075.1. Taxonomy (GTDB): domain Archaea; phylum Thermoplasmatota; class Thermoplasmata; order Lutacidiplasmatales; family UBA184; genus Lutacidiplasma. The sequence goes on from JASHOP010000047.1 coordinate 1,224, forward strand.
ACGGTCTATTCATTCAACAAAGCACGTGCCGGTCGGTCCGTTCCGGGCTCTCCGGGCGGGGCCCGCGCCGGGAGCCATCAAATCCTCGCGACGGGTGGACGCGCTCCGTGCCCGGCTTTCCCCGGCTGAAGGACGCCTACGACGTCGTCATCGTGGGCGGAGGGCACGCCGGACTCCAGGCCGGTCTCAAGGCCGGCCTCCTGCGCCGGACGGCGGTCGTGATCGACCGCGGTCCGAAGTACTCCCGGTCGTACTACGCCCCGAGGATGGACAACATCCCCGGCTTCCCCGATGGCGTCTCGGGTCACAAGCTCCTCGACCTCCAGATCGGGGCCCTGCGATCGGTCGGCGAGTTCGTCGACTACTTCTCGCCGGCCCGCGCCGGCGCGGCGGAACGGACCGGCACCGGCTTTTCCGTGACGTTCGACTGGCTGAAGCAGACCCTCGTCGCCCGGGGAGCGACCCTCGTCCTCGCGATGGGCGTCGTCGACCGGATCCCCGAGGTCGGGGGCCGGATCGATCCGATCTTCCCCTGGGCGAACCAGGCGCTCGTCGACTTCTGCCTGGTCTGCGACGGCCACGATCTCGCCGGGAAGCGCGTCGCGGTGATCGGCCACGATGGGTTCGCCGCCCGCACCGCGCTCGACATCCTCGAGTTCGCGCCGGGGTCGGTCGAGCTGCTCACCCACGGGCATCCGCTCCTCGACGGGACGCCGCCCGACGAGCGAGCGAGCCTCGCCTCCGCGCTTGCGGCGAGGAACGTTCCCGCGTTCGAGGCAGCGATGGTCGGGTTCGACGAGATCCGCGAGAAGCGGTTCGGAGTGCGGTTCGCGGACGGCAGCCACCGCTCCTACGACCGCGGCTTCTCGGCGCTCGGATGGTACGACCTCCACAACACGATCCCCCGCTCGCTCGGATGCTCGTTCGATGCCGACGGGTTCGTCCGCACGGACGACGACGCGCGGGCCCTATCGGGCGACTCGGGCGCGCCGATCCCGGGCCTCTACAGCGTCGGGGACCTCCGGAACGGCTGGAAGCAGATCCCCGAGGCATGGTCGTACGCGGAGCGGGCGATCCTCCACGCATGGGCCGAGTATCTCGGGGACCCGGGCGGACCTCCTCCGCCCCCCTGACGTAGGGTCGGGGCTCCGCCGGCCCGTCCCCGGACGCCCTCCCGGGTCCGTGGCCCTTTAACGGCGGAGACTGTCCCGGACGCGTGGCCGACGGCACGCGCCACCTGCGGGCGATCGTCTTCACCGACCTCGTCGGATTCACGCGCCTCGGACAGCGGGACGAGGCGAGGGCGCTCCGTCAGTTGGAGACGTACCGGTCGATCCTTCGCCCGCTGTTCGCCCGCTACTCGGGCCGGGAGGTGAAGACGATGGGCGACGGTTTCCTGGTCGAGTTCGAGAGCGCTCTCGAGGCGACCGAGTGGGCGGTCGAGAGCCAGCGCCAACTCTTCCAGCACAACCAGCGGGGCGCGGACGCCGATCCGATCGAGGTCCGGATCGGGATCCACCTGGGGGACGTGATCCATCAGGGGAACGATGTGTACGGCGATGCCGTCAACGTCGCCTCCCGGATCGAGCCGCTCGCCGAGGCCTCGGGGGTCTGCATCTCGGGGCCGGTGGCCGACCAAGTCCACAACAAGGTGCCGTACGGCCTCACTCCCCTCGGCCATCCGCTGCTCAAGAACGTGGAGACACCGTTCTCCGTGTACAGCGTCGACCTCCCTTGGGTCGCCCTCCCCGCGGCCCGGGTCACGCCGTGGACGGACCGGGAAGGCGAGCTCGGGATCGTCCGTCGGGTCGTCGCGGCGATCGCGGGGGGCCAGGGCCAGGTCGTCTCGCTCTCCGGTGAGCCCGGCGTCGGCAAGACCCGGCTGGCGGAGCAGGCCCTCCGCGAAGCGGAGCAGCAAGGATTTCGCACCGTCCGGGGTCGGTCCCACCAGGACGAGCAGCCGGTCCCCTACGCGATCTGGGTCCAGCTCATCCGAGGCGTCGCGCGCGATGCCCCGGCCTCGCTCCTCTACAAGCTCTGTGCGGGCTGCGACGCGGAACTCGGAAGGTTGGTGCCGGAGGTACAGCCCTACCTCGACAGGGCGTCGGCCTTACCGGGCGAACCATCCGAGGAGGCGCGCCTTCGCCTCTTCGAGGCGATCGCCCGGTTCTTCGTCAACCTGGCGCGGGAATCTCCGGTCGCGGCGCTGCTGGACGACCTTCAGTGGGCGGATCCGGGTTCGCTGCGCATCCTCGCCTATGTCGCCGAGACCGCGCGGGCGCATCGCGTGCTGCTCCTGGTCACGTATCGGGACTCGGCGGAGGAGGGGACCCCGGCGCTCTCCGGACTGGTCCAAGAGCTGGCGCGGGGGCGGCTCGTCGTCCCGATTGCCGTGAAACCGATGGAAGGCCTACCGGCCCAGCAGCTGGTGGCCGCCGTCCTCGGAACCCCGACGCCGCCGACGGAGTTGATCCAGGTGGCCTGCCAGAAGACAGGGGGCAACCCGTTGTTCGTCGAGGAGTTGATCCGGTCGATGCTCGAGGAGCGGCAGCTCGTGAGGTCGTCGGATGGGTGGGTCGCCGGATCGCTCACGCAGGCCGGGGTTCCCTCGACGCTCCGGGAGGTCATCCTCAAGCGCGTGGGGCGAACCGGACCGGACGCTCAGCGCATCCTTTCGGTGGCCGCGGTGCTCGGGGACGAGTTCGAGTTCGACGTGCTCGAAGAGGTGAGTGGCGAAGAACCGGGTCGCTTGCTGGAGGAGCTCGAGTCGCTGCTGCGGGCGCGCCTCTTGCGGGAGCGGGAGGTCTCGACCGGCCGGGCCGTGCTCGAGTTCGCGGACGACCGCACCCGTGAGGTCCTCTACCACGAGCTCTCGCTCCTGCGCCGACAGCGCTACCACCTCCGGGCCGCGCAGACGGTCGAAGCCCGTCGCGGAGCCCGTGCGCGGGAGGTCGCGGGCGAGCTGGCGCTACACTACCAACGCGGGAACGACCCCGCCCACGCGCTCGCGTGGACCGTCGTGGCCGCGCAGAACTCCCAAGAGCTCTACGCGCGCGAGCAAGCCGTCGCCTTCTTCCGCACGGCCCTGGAGCTCCTGACCGTCGTGCCGGACGACCGCGTCCGCGCGGACGCCCTCACGCGATTGGGCGACGAGCTCGAGGCCCTCGGTCGTTACGAGGAGTCGGCCCGCAGCCGCTCCGAGGCCGCCGAGGTGTTCGAACGCGCCGGCGACCTCGTTCACGCCGGGGCCGTGCTGGGGCGCCTCGCCGTTCACTCCCAGTGGACCCAGCTCGGCGAGTTCCGGGTGGACGAGGTGCAGCTGGCGCGAGCGCGGGCGCTTCTCGAGTCGGTACCGCCGTCCGCGGAGCTCGCCCGCCTGTACCTCGACTCCGCCGCGTACCTGCGGGCCGGCGGACGCCTGGACGAGGGACGCGCCCTCCTCGAGCGGGCGCGCGAGGTCGCCCGGGTGACCGGCGATCCGACCCTGGAGGCGAATGTCGAGCTCGAGCTATCGGACTACCTCGCCCTCGGGGAGCGAGACCGGGTGAAGGCGGCGATCGACCGGGCGATCGAGCTGGGACGCGCGCACCGCCCCGCGATCGCCCTCGAGGCGTACCATCGCCGGGCCCACTTCGCCGCGACCGGGTATGCCGACATGGCGGAGGCCGAGGGGTGGATCCAGAAGGGGGTCGAGTACGCCCGTTCGGTCCACGCTCCGGGCTGGGAGTTCGCGCTCACCGGGGGCCTCGGGGCGTTCACGACGCTGTGGATCGCCCCGGTCGACGTGTCGGTCCGGCGGACCGAGGCGTACCAGCAGTTCCTGCGGGAGCGGGGGCAGGAACCGTCGGCCCACAGTTTCATGCACATCGCCCTGGGCCCGATCGTTCGCGGAGAACTGGACGAATCGGCGCGCGTGCTCGAGGTGGTCAAGCAGAAGCTCGCCACGGAGAGGGCCTGGTACCAGGACGCGTGGTACAACTACTGTCTCGCCTGGATGGAGGTCGCCCGGCGCGACTACGCGAAGGCCGAGATGTACTACCTCCGGGCGCTGGAGGCCGACCGGACCCGGGGCCCCACCGAGTACGATGGGTTCCGTCCCGTCTGGTACCTTTCCGGGGCGATCGACTGCGCGGCCCGCCAGCACGCCCTCGACCGCGTCGAGCGGTACCTCGCGGAGCTGGAGCCGGTGGCCGACCGCGTGGGAGGACCGGCGGCGCGCGCGTACGTCGAGCGGGCCCGGGGGCTCCGGGCGGTCGAACGGGGGGAGGTCACGGTCGGCGCCCGGTTGCTTCGAGACAGCGCGGGGATCTTTCGGGAGGTCGGTTGGAAGCGGGAGCTCGCCCTGACCTGTCTCGCGGCCGCGTCGGCGGAGGTACGGACGGGTCAGGTGCAGGAGGCCCGGGCCGCTCTCGAGGAAGCGGTCGCGATCTTTCGGGCCGATGGTGCCCGGCTCGACCTCGAGGACGCGCTCGCGCTCCGGCGGAAGGCAGGCCCGGACCCGGGTAGCTGATGCCATCGCCCGAACCCGCAGGAAGGATCGTTCCCGAGTCCTGAGACTCGGGTTCGAGTCGTGGCGGCTCCGCACTGGTAGGGTCGTCGTCCCGCGCCGGGAGGAACTGCCCGACGGGCGACATGCCGCCGTCGGGGAGATCGAGGAACCTGGGGAGGGGAACAGCCCCGCTTTCGCGGCTTCGCGCCAACCTGTCGCGTACGTCGTCACCAGATGGCGCGATCCCTCTAGGGCATCCAGCCGTGCGGTTGCGTCGTGGGTCCTGAGGACGTTCTCTTCAATGCCCTGCCCGACGTAGGACACGGAGGGCGACGAGGGTCGCCCATCGGCTCGGTTCCCCCGGATATTCCAACATCACGGGATAGACGGGCGGGGGGTGATGGTACGGATCCGAGGCCTCGAGATCCGGTTGGACGGAGTCGAGCCTCCACCAACCGTCCTGGCCACGCTTACGCTCGAGCAGCTTGAGCGCCGGACGCAGGCGCCGGTCCGAGCCGTAGCCAAGGGCCGTGAGGAAGTCCAGCCCGACCAGGAAATCGTAGTAGTAGTGGCTCGGATAGTGAATGCGCCACCACGGCTTGTAGCTGGATCCATCGGCCTCGTGCAACAGTCGTCGCTCCAGGAAGAATTCGGCTCCGCGCTCGATCGCACGAACCACCCGTGCCGATCGGGATTCCGGGGGGATGACCGCGAACGCGGCCATGGCCTCCCAAGCGGCGAGCGTGCCGGTCCGGGATCTCCAGCAGTGCCAGCCCCCGTCGGATTTCTGGGCGGAGACCAACCAGTCGATCGCTCGGCGGATGCGCGGGTCTTCGAGGAACCCCAAGCGGACCATCATCCGGACGCCGTTCCCGGTGATGCAGGTCTCCGCGCCGGCCTCCCCCCAGACCCCCTCTTTCGGGTCGGACCAACGGTCGAGCAGAAGGTTTGCCGCGCGGGCGACCCGGGGGTCTTTCCGGGTCATCCCGAGTTCGGAGAGAACGATGAGAAGGAAGTTCGTCGAGGTGTACTTGGGGAGGTACAGATTCGCCGGCTCGTCTCGATACGTTGCCCACTGGCCCGAAGGCTCCTGGAGGCTGAGGATCTCCCAGGCCCACCCGTTCCGTCCGATCTCCGCCCGGGCGGCCCTGACCTGCGGATCGACCTCCGGCCGGTCGAGCAGATCCCTGAGGGCGAAGTACCGGACCGAGGGGTCGGTCCTTTGGAGCAAGAACCTGCGGGTCCTAGCGTCCGGCACGACCTCGCCTACGAACCTCTCCTACTTGGTGTCGCCCCCTACGGCCGACGTCCCCGGAGCGACGGCGCGCTTGGGTTGCCGCTTGGCGGTACGCCCCCCCGCGAGTCGACGCCCTTGGGGGAGAAGTCGATCGCCGCTCAGCGGATACGCAGGGTCGTTCTACCGCTGAGGGGAAGGCGCGTGTGACCACGGAACCGGTGACAGTCTCGAGACAGGCGGCGCGTCGCCTGGAGCTTCGGAGACAACACCTCGAGGGGGTCTGGCCATCCCGGGGGAGTCGGGCGGACATCCTCGCCGTCACTCGCGATCTCAGCTACGTCCAGATCGATCCGGTGACCGTCGTCGCGCCCTCGCATTGGCTCTCGCTGTGGGCCCGAATCGGCCCCTTCCCGGTTTCGGATCTTGACCGGCTGCTGTGGAAGGATCGCACGCTTTTCGAGTGCTGGACCCACGCCGCCTCGTATGTTCCGACCGAGGACTATCCGATCCACTCGGCGATCATGCGAAGGTACCCGGACTCCCTCTCGAAGTCCTGGGGATACCAGAAGGCCGAGGCGAAGAGATGGCTCCCAGCCCATGCCAAACTGCGGAAGGTCATCCTGCGAGAGCTCGAAACCGGACCTCATCTGTTGAAGGACTTCGCGGACCACACGAAGGGACCGCGCAGCGCGGACGCTTGGTCGGAGGGTAGCGCGCTCGCCACGATGCTCGTCCACCTACAGTTCAGCGGGGAGGTGATGGTCGTCGGTCACCAGGGTGCGCACAATCTCTACGGACTTCCCTCGAACTTCCTACCGGACTGGGTGGACCGGACGGATCTCTCCCAATCCGAGGCGGAAACCGTCGGGGTAGAGAGGACCCTTCGCGCGATCGGGGTCGCGACCCAGACCGAAATCAACCGGTATCTGCTGCGAGGGCGCTATCTCGACCTCAGGGGTGTCCTCGACCGGCTCATCGAGCGGTCCGTGGTCCGCCGCGTTGAGATCGACGGCCTTCGCGGGATCCGTTACGCCCTGGCCTCGGACATCGATTCGCTACGAAGCATCGGGTCCGAGGACTGGGACGAGGGGATCTCCCTGATTCCGCCGTTCGACAACATGGTGTTCCACCAAGCTCGGACGAGGGAGCTCTACGGATTTGATTACGTCCGCGAACAGTTCCTCCCCGAGAGGAAGCGGAGGTTCGGGACCTACGTGCTCCCGATTCTCTGGGGGGACCGGTTCATCGGCCGGATCGACCCGCGCCTGGACCGGGCGGCGAAGCGGCTGGAGATCAAGGCCGTGCATGCCGAGCCCGGTGCTCCGTGCGGAAGGGGTGTCGCCGTTCAGCTCGCCGAGAGGATCGAGCAGCTGGCCACGTTCCTCGGCGCCGAGAGCGTGGTCTACTCCGAACGAATCCCCTCCGCGTGGAGGGATGCGCTTCGCTGACGATCGTATCGGGGCATGATTACCCTTCCCCGCGATCGGCGGTACGGCTCGCGCGCGGGCCAGCGTCGTATGGGAGCAGTCGGGTCCCGAGATCACGGCGTCCCGGCCGGTGTCGCAGGCCAGCCGCTCGACCGGTGGGCAGGTTGGGCGCGCTCCCGGCCCCGGCTCAGTTGACGTCGAACTCGTTGCCTTCCGGATCGGCCATGGCGACCGCGTAGTGATTGTCGCCTTCTTCGTAGAGCGTCTCCCGCCGAGCGGCCCCTAGGTCCAGGAGCCGGGCGACCTCATTCTCCACCCGATCCTTCCGGGTCGCGAGAGGAGTCTCGTGGCTCCCGCTCGCCCGGATGTCGAAGTGGAGGCGGTTCTTGCCCGTTTTCGCTTCGGGTACCTTATGGAACCAGATGCGCGGTCCTTCTCCGTTCGGGTCGTCGATCGACTCCGGGCTCGTGACGTCCCGGATCTCCTCCTCCGCGACCCCCAAGCTCCTCCCGTACTCCCGCCAACCCGGGAAACCGGCCGGAGGAGGTTTGGGCCGATAACGGATGGCAGAACTCCAGAACCGAACGAGTCGGCGGGGGTCGCGGCAATCGATCACGATTTGGTAGCGAACGCGAAAGCGACGCCCATCGTCCTGCCGGCTGGCGAAGTTCGCCAGGAGACTCGACCGACGGATGGCGGTGCCGTAACCATCGGTCCGGTTCGTCCGATCGATCGCCACCTATCGTTCCTCGGGCGGGCGACCCGCGCGCCACCCTGGCGATCCGCCTCCTCGATAGGCCGTGCATGCCTCGACTGTCGACCCTCGATGAGCGTTCCTCTCGCGCCCCCCTGCGGCAGGCAGCAATCCCGACATCGGGTGCATCCTCCTGAGGGCGGCACAGGAGTGCCGGACGCGTGCCCGACCGGAATCCCCAATGGGCCCCAGCGGGCCCATCTGGTGCCGGATCCATCGGACCACGGTAACCCTGAAGGCGGAGCACCATCATCGTCGATTCTACGAGTCCGCGGCGGGGGGGCCGTGATCGAGCGGTGGTTTGAGGGGGGTCCCGGGCGCCTACGAGCCCTCGCTCGACGATCAGGCCCCGCGCGGGCCGAAGCGGACACGGGCGACCCGGCCCGATCGCGAGACCGCCGCGTCGGGTCCGATCGGTGCGGGTCCCGTCACCTACCACGGAGGTCGGCGGCCCGGACGGGGTCGAACCTACCGGATCCGAACGGAAGCGATCGGGGTTTGGACCGTCGGCGGAGTCAACCGGGGAACCGTGAAGCGCGGCTTGCGCGGTGCCCGTGGGGTCGATGAGGGGGGCGTTCCCCGGCCCAAAGAGCTCGTTCGAAAGCCCGGACGGTCCCGGAGCGGTCGAGGCCTCCGGACCGACCCCTCCGGCCCCGACCGAGCTCGATCGGGTCGTGGGTCGGGCGCTCGAGTTCCAGGGGTTCCTGGTCCGCCGAGCGTGGGGGATTTACTACCTGACCTGGGCGGCCGCCCTCGTCGTCTTCTTCGTTGTCCCGGGGGCACTTGCCGGCGACCTCTCCTCCGCGACGCTGCCGGAAGCGGTGCTCTACGACGCGGCGCAGGGGGCGGCCGTCCTCCTCGTGATCTGGGTGACGTGGTGGGCCGTCGCCCAGTCCGCGCGCGCCGGCCGCCTGCGAGACACGCTGGAGGGCCGACCCCTCTCCCGGCGGTGGTTCGTTCAGATTCTCGGGGTGGGGCTCGCGATCACCGCGCTCGTGGTCGTTGTGGGGTTCGTGAACGTCTTCGCGGGGTTCCTCGTGCTCGACGCCTGCGTCGGAGGTGTCGTCCTTTGGCTGCTATTCCGGGCGAGACCGTGGTTCCGCCCCGTCCCGCCCGAGGCGACGCTGGCCCTCGTCTCGTTCGCGGCGAGCGTCGCGGTCTCCGCGGGGGCCCTGGTTGTCACGCGCGACACGCTGCTGTTCTCGATGGCCTGGCTCGTCGCCACGGGGTCCTGGGCGTTCGCCGGGGGGTACGCGCTCTACCATGCGCCGGAGGAGATGACCGGTGGCTACGGCGGCTGACTCCGACGGAGCGGGTCTCCGAACGCTCGGGGACGTCCTCCTAAAGGAACCGCTGCGGAACTCGATCCGCGTGCTGATCCTGATCTCGCTCGGGATGAACCGAGCGCTCGCGTTCTCGGACCTCCTGGAGCTGACGGGAACCTCCAAAGGCAGCCTGGGGCACCATCTCGAGCAGCTCGGATCGGCGGGCCTCGTCCGGAGCCGGATGGTGTTCACGTTGGGCGGCCCTCGGGTCCGGGTCGAGATCACGCCGCAGGGGCTGGCGAAGTACGACGAGCTCGCCCGCGAGCTCGCGCGGCTTGTCGCGACGCGTCGACCGGAGGTGGAGCGGAAAGGTCCAGCCGCTGGACTTTCTCGCGGGTAGAAGCTTCGGGGCGGTCTATCCCGGTCGTGCTCGACATCCGGGGCCTGACGGTGACGTTCCCGGGTACCACGACCCCGGCGCTGCGAGGGATCGACCTCCGGCTCGAAGGAGCGAAGATGGTGGTGGTCGGGGCGAACGGCAGCGGCAAGACGACCCTGATCCGCTCGATCCTCGGTCTGGTCGCCCCGAGCTCCGGCTCGATCGCGGTCGGGGGAACGGACGTGCGCACGATCCGGGGGGAGCCGGGGCTCTCGACGAACCTCGCGGAGGTATACCGGCTGATGTCGCTCCCGGTCCGCGACCTGGTGCGCCTGTTCGCCCGGCTGAAGGGCGGCGATCCGGCCGAGATGGAGGGGCACCTCCGCTCGTTCGAGCTCGATCCGGCCCTCGGGAAGCGGCTGTACGAGCTCTCCACGGGCCAGCAGAAGCTCGTCGGCGATCTGTTCGCCGTCTCCTTCGGCCCCCGGCTCGTCCTCTTGGACGAGCCGTTCGACAACGTCGACTTCGGGCGTCGCCGGCGGCTCGTCGGCCTGCTGCGGGCGCTGCCGGCGGACGTCCTCCTGAACACGCACGAGCTCGAGCTGCTCGGATCGTTCGCCGACTGGCAGCTCGGCCTGATGTTCGAGGGGCAGCTCCTCGGGCCGTTCTCGGTCGCGGAGCTCGACCGGCTCTACCTGACCCGGGGGGAGGTCCGGGGGGCGCTCGCGGTGCTTCGGTCGTCCGTCGGCACGTTCTCGGTGACGCGGGATGCCGGGGATCGGCCGGTGAAGAGCGCGACAAGCCTCAACGCGCTCGTGGAGTCGCTCGCATGAACCTCGCGCGATGGTACATGAAGGCGATGCTCACCAACGGCTCGCTCTGGTTCTGGGCCGTCGCGTTCATGGCGATGTGGCTGGGGATCGGAGCGTTCCTGGAGTCGCTGGGGGTCGCCTCGACCCGGTCGGCGGTCGTCGCCTACACGACCTCGTGGTACGCGGTGATCGTGCTGATTGCCCTCAGCCTGCTGGCGGCGGTGATCGCGGGGTCGTATGCCTACGGCTCGTCGGCGCTCGCCTACGCGTTCCGGTACAGCCGGCTCACCCCAGCCGGATACCTCGCCTCGATCGTCGGAGGCTCTGCGCTGCTCGGTCTCGTCCTCAACGTCGTGCTCCTCGGCGCGACCGCAGGGATGTTCGGACTTCGGTTCGCCACGACGATCCTGCCGGCCGACCCGGCCGCGCTGTTGGGCGTGTCGCTGTTGGGCGGGGTCTTCTTCATGGCTCTCTCGTCGACGCTCGCCCTGCTCGCGATCAACCACCTCGGCCTCCGAAGTGCGGACTTCGTCGGCTACGTCCCGCTCGTGCTATCGTTCGTCCTGGGTAACGCGCAAGTGTACGTCGCGTTCCCCCGATGGTTCGTCTACGGCTCGCCGTTCAACGACCTCACCTCGCTCCTCTACCAGGGGTACTCGGGGAACCCGCCGACCGTCGAGCTCGGCACGGCGGCGGTGTCCCTCGGCTGGGTACCGCTCCTCCTCGGGATCCTCGTCTGGACGGCTGCGCTCGTCGGATGTACCTTGGTGCTCTTGCGGCGGATCCGGGCGCGCCAGCTCGAGGAACGGCGTCAGATATGAACCGGGGTCGATGCGCGTCCCGCGCTCGAGGCCCAGATCGGCCGGCTCCGGACGGGCGCCCGCGGTCCGCGCGAACACGCGGAACGGTGGCCGAGCAGCCGGTTCGACCTCTCGGCGATCGGGCCGACGACCCCGCGCTCGAGAAGGGCCGTCATGACCCCGGGCAACCAGTTCGCGAATCCGGCTAGCGAGGATGGCGGCCGCTCGGCCAAGACGCCCCGCCCCGGGATCGACCGAATCTCGACTCGGCGGGTCGCCATGAGGCCGGCCCACGTTTCGAGTCGGACCGTCCAGGGACCGGATCTCCATCGTGCTCCCCTCGGCCGCGGAGAAGGGGCCGCGCGCCATGGGCGCTGCCCCCGCGACGGGACGCGAAGCGACAGGGTCCGGCCACCATCGAGAACCGGACGCCCGAGGGCTCGAACCGTCGCGGGCCCCGATCTCACGCGGTATGCGGGGGCGCGGCGACGCCCAGGTGGCGCGTCAGCTCCGCGAGGTCGTGGGCGACCGCCGAGGCGCCGGCCGCGAGGAATCGCTCCGGGGTCATCGGTGAGTTCGGCGCGTCCGTGGGGTCCGGCAGGAGGGCGTAGAACCGGACCTGGGCGCGGGTCGCGCACTCCGCGTCGATCAGATGGTCCCCCACGAAGAGGGCCCGCTCGATCGGGATCCCCATCTCCTTGAGCAGCAGCCGGAGCGCCTCGGGCGACGGTTTCGCGGGGCCCGGGGTGCTGCGGCTCCGCAGGTACCCGAAGTACGGGTCGAGGTGGGTCTGCTGCAGCGCGGACCGGGCGAACCGCTCGGAGCTCCGCGTGAGCACGGCCAGGCGGAACCCCCGGGCGGCAAGACCGCGGAGGAGCGTCTCGGCGCCCGGACGGGCCACGGTGCGGGGCAGCGCCTCCATCTCGATCGCGTCGATCGCCTTCGCGTACTCAGCCTCGAACTGCCAGAAGCGCCCCTCCGGAAGTCCGGTCGCCCGCATCGCCTCGCGCGCGGTCTCTACGATCCGGTGGACCGGATCGTGGACCGAGAGATGGCCGGGAGCGACTCCGTGGGCCTCCGCGATCCGGATCACCTTCGCCCGGATCTTGCCGAAGTCGTGGTGCGAGAGGACGAGCGTGCCGTCGAGGTCGAAGACGACCCCGAGCAGGGGCTCCAGGAACTGCGGCGCGGTATCCCGAGGGGGCATCGCTCCTCCGCCCGCTCTGCGACGCATGCCCCGGGACGTTAAGGGTTTGCTTCGAGGGGCACGACCCGGGAGAGCCGTCGCGCGCCGGGCGAGCGACGGACCCCTGCCGGGGGCCAGCGGGCCGGGGCTTCCGCCTCGTTATCGGTCCGTCGCCCGGGGCGCGGTCGGACGGTCTCTCGCCGGCCTCGGGGCGGCCGTGAGCGCCACGCGAGTCTCGCGGCGCATCGCGCGCCGATGCTCGTCGAGGCGCAACGCCCACGCCGTATCCTTCAGTTCCGGGTCGAGCGTGGAAAGGGCGACGTCAAGGTCGTGGAGCCTTCCCAGCCGGCCCTGCAGTCGACGGAGGAGCGGAGGCACGCGCGCGACCGACCCGGAGCCGGCCGACGCCGTGAGGTCCGCGAAGTGGCGCAGCTGGCGGACCCGTATCCTGAGGCGATGGAGACGCTCGGGGGTCGGACGTCGACGAGCCTTGGCCCGGGCCTTTTCGAGCCGGCCACGCCGCGCCGCGTCCTCCTCGGTGAGGAGGCGGCCGAGGCGGGACGACGGTCCTCGACCCGGCGATCTCGCGAGGAACCCCGCCACGCCCGCGAACAGTCCGCCGTCCCGTTCGGTCTTGAGGAAGGCGCCCAACAGCTCTCGGCCCGTGCGCGCGTCGTCCCGCTGCCGCATCAGGAACCGGCGCACGCGCTGGACCTCCCGCGGGTCGTCCGCCGCCCGCGCCTGTCGGGCGAAGAGCGCGATCGTCACGTCCTTGTCGCGAACGCGTCCGACGAGCCGTGAAAGTCTTCGCACCCGCGGGATGAGCGACTCCAGGGTCGCCGCGTCCGGCCGGGGAAGCACGCGGGCCCACACCGCGAGCCCGCCCGAGAGACGACGGAGATCGCGATGGAGGTCGTGGAGGACCGGTGGGGGAGCCTGCGGCCGACGGATCACCGAGTCGATCGACCGATCCACGGACGCGAGGACCCGCCGGAGGTGCGAGCGAACCCGCTCGGGCGCGGACGCGCCATCGGTCGGTGCGGGGGGCGCCACCGTTCCCCCAACGCGCCCCGATTGTAAGCGGTTCGGCACCCGGGCCTCCGTGCCGGGCGGGTCCGAGCGAAGCCCTATAGTCCCCCACCCTTCACCGACGCCGTGGGCCGGCAGCGGACCTCGGAGATCGAGGGAGACCGGGATCGCGCCCGCTCCGCCACGACCGTCGGGGTCATCGATGTGGGGTCGAACACGGCCCGGCTCGTGGTGTTCGAAACGTCCGAAGCGGGAACGGTCCGGCCGGTGTTCGAGACGAAAGATTCGCCCCGGCTCGGGTTCGCGACCGGTGAGGACGGCTCGCTCTCCGAGGCGGCGATCGCCCGCGGGGTCGGGACCGTGCGCCGGTTCTCCGGCATCGTTCGCGGACTCGGCACCGAGCGGACGCTCGCGGTCGCGACGAGCGCGGTACGGGAGGCGCCCAACGGCGCCGAGTTCGTCCGGGAGGTCGAGCGGGCCACCGGGGTCACGCTGCGGGTCATCTCGGGCGCGGACGAGGCGCGGTACGCCTACCTCGGAGTCGCCGGCACCGGCGAGCTCCGGAACGACATCGTATGCGATCAGGGCGGCGGCTCGCTCCAACTCGCCGAGGTCCGGAACGGGACTCTCCGGAACTCGATCAGCCTGCCGCTGGGGTCCCTGAGGCTCTCGCAGCGGTTCTTCGAGCACGACCCCCCGAAGCGGCGGGAGCGGGACGAGCTGCGGGAGAGCGTGCGCCGGACCCTCGCCTCGGCGGTCGAGGCGTTCGGCGGGCGACCTGGCCGGCTCGTCGCCGTCGGGGGGACCGTCCGGGCGCTCGCCCGGGCGTCGATCGACCTCAAGGAGTTCCCGATCCGCCGGGTCCACGGCTACCTCCTCTACGACCACGACATCGAGGCGCTCGAGGAGCTGCTCGGCGAGATGCCGGCGGCCAAGCGCAAGGCGGTCCCCGGCATCGGAGCGGACCGTGCGGACGTCGTCCTCGCGGGGATCACGGTCCTGGAGGAGCTCGAGCGGGCGGCCGGAGTCGACCACGTGGTCGTCTCCGGGGCGGGGATCCGGGAGGGGATCGCCCTCGAAGCGATCGGGGCGCGCCTGCCGGCCGGCGCGGAGGAATTGGTCGACCGGTCGATCGCCGCCGCAGCCCAGTCGTTCGCGTTCCGGGTCGACCACGGGCGCGAGGTCCGCACGACCGCCCTCGCCCTGTTCGACCTCCTGGCACCCCGGTTCGGCTGGGAGGCGAGCGAGCGGCTCGCCCTGCGCGCCGCCGCCGGGATGCACGACGCGGGGATCGCCGTCGACCTCTGGAACCACGCGCAGCACTCGAGCTACCTCCTGCGAAACTACCCGGTCTGGGGGCTCGACCAGCGGGAGGGGCTCCTCGCGTCGATGGCCGCCTATCTGCACGAGGGCGACGACCCCCCGTCGGAATGGAAGCGGGGATACCTACCGGTGATCCGGGGCGCGGACCTCGACACGGCGACCCGATTGGGAGCGATCCTCGAGGTCGCGGAGATCGTGAGCGCGGCGCGCCCCCGGTTCGCGCTCGCGGGAGGTGGCCGCTCGCTGGCGGTGGCTTTTTCTTCGCCGGCCGGCTCGATGCTCCCGAGCCGTTGGGCGGAGAAGGTCCGCAAGCCGATGCAGCGCGTCTTCGACCTCGAGGTCAAGGTGCCGGATGCCTGAGACACCCCGCGCGAGCCACGGGTTCCCGGGGCGTCTCCTCGTCTTCGAGGGGCTTGACGGGAGCGGGAAGTCGACGCAGGCCGCCCTCCTCGGCAAGTGGCTCTCGGCCCGGGGGTACCGGGTCTTCTTCACCGAGTGGAACTCGTCCGAGCTGGTGGCGAACGTGATCCGGCGCGGCAAGAAGAAGGGGCTCCTCACGCCGACCACGTTCAGCCTGCTCCACGCCACCGACTTCGCCGACCGGTTCGACCGGCAGATCCTCCCCCCGCTGCGCGCGGGCTATCTCGTCGTCTGCGACCGCTACGCGTACACGGCGTTCGCACGGGACGCGGCCCGGGGGTGCGACCCCGACTGGGTGCGGACGATCTACTCGTTCGCCCCCCGCCCGGACCGGACGTTCTACTTCCGGGTCGGCGTCTCGGTGACCCTCCGGCGGAAGATCGCCTCGCGGCTCAAGATCAACTACTACGAGGCGGGGATGGACCTCGGGCTCTCGGACGACCTCGAGGAGAGCTACACGAAGTTCCAGACGCGCCTCAAGCGCGAGTACGACCGGATCGCCGAGACCGACCGCTTCACGATCGTCGACTCGACCCGCCCCGTCGAGGCGATCCAGGCCGAGCTCCGCTCGAACCTGGCGCCCCTGCTCGAGAACTTCCCGACCGGCGCGGACCTGCTCCATGACGGGTAGGACCTACGGGACCCGGCCTCCCGGGATGCCACACGAGCCGCTGCGGGGCCGCCTCATCGTGATCGAGGGGGCGGACGGATCCGGCCGGACGACGGAGGTCGCGCTCCTCAAGGAGTGGCTCGAGGTCGAGGGCCACGCGGTCGTCGACACCGGCCTCCGCCGGTCCGACCTCGTCAGCAACGAGATCGACCGCGCCAAGCAGGGCCACACGCTCGGGGCCACGACCCTCGCGCTCCTCTACTCGGCCGACTTCGCGGACCAGCTCGAGAACAAGATGGTCCCGGCGCTCGCGGCCGGCAGCACCGTCCTCGCGGACCGGTACATCTACACCCTCATGGCCCGCGCGATCGTCCGCGGGGCATCGCGGGAGTGGGCCCGGGAGCTCTACGGGTTCGCGCTCCGGCCCGACCTGGTCGTCTTTTTGGACGCCCGCCCGGAGATCCTCCTCCACCGCGCGATCGCGCGCTACGGGAGCCTCGACTACTGGGAGTCGGGGATGGACCTCTGCCTGTCGCGGGACCTGTTCGAGAGCTTCTTCCTCTACCAGGCGCTCCTCTCGAAGGAGTTCGACTGGATGGGAAAGCAGTACGGCTTCGAGCGGGTCGACGCGAACCGCGAACCCCAGCCGGTCCACGCGGACGTCCAGCGGCTCGTCGCGCCGCTCTACCGGATCACGACGCCGACCGGACCGGGGGCACCCCCCCGCCCGCTCCCGGTCAGCCGCGACCGTCGGCCAGCTGCTTTCGGGTGAGCAGCCAGACGAGGCGACCGGCCCCAGGGCGGACCCCCGACGGGAACTCGAGGCACGCCGCGCCCCCCTTCGTCAGGCGGACGACCGAGACCCCGTCGCCGAGCAGCGCCATGCCGATGAACTCCGCGAGCGTCGGCTCGTGCCCGATGAGCACGGCCTCCTGGCCCGGGTGCAAGGAGCGTCGAAGCTTATCGAAGATCGGGTTGGGGAGGTTGCCGGGGGCGAGCTCGGGCCACGTCTCGAGCCGCGGCGGGCTCGGGAGGGCATCGTGGACGATCTCGGCGGTCGTGACCGCTCGCGCGGCCTCGCTCGAGGCGAGCCGGTCGACGGGCGACGTGACCCGCGCGAGCCCCTTCGCCGCGCGCCGGGTCTGGACCCGTCCCTTGCTGGTGAGGGGGCGCCGATCGTCGTTCGGCCACCGCACCGGGTCGCGCTCCTCGGCGGGGCCGTGCCGGACCACGACCACGCGCACGTTGCGCGCGCTGTGGGACCCACCTTGCATCATGGCCGCGGGGGTCAACGGGGACACGCTCGGAGAGAAAAACCTTATGCCGGACGGCCGGGGGCAGGATAACCCGTAAGTAGTGGCTGCCGGCGACCGTTCCGCCCCCCGAGGTGACGCTTCCTCGGCGGGACCGTTCCTCCGAGAGAGCCGCTCCGGGACAGGGCCGCCGGAGGGCCCCGCTCCGGCACCGATCGGCCGGGAGGGGCGGTCCCGGTCAGGCCGGAGCGCGTAGACGCAGCTCCCCGACCGTGCGCTCGAGGCCGCGGGCCGGACGGTCGAGTACAACCTGCGCGATGTCCTGGGCGTAGGCGACGGTCCGTCCGATCGACTCCAGGACCCGGGCGACCGCGGCGGCCGTCGCGGGCGACATCGACCGCCCCTCGACCGCGGGCAGGAGGCGCTCCGCCACGGCGCGTCCCGAGGCGAGGAGCGCCTCGCCGACGTCCAGGACGTCGTTCGCGGCCGGCTCGTCCTCCGCGCCCAGGGCGCCTTCGAGATGGGTCATCGCCTGGCGATGGAACTGGCGGAGGGAGGTGAGCGGATCGCCGGTCGCCGCCAGGTCGGCGAGCCGAGCCCCCTCGTCCCCCAGGATCACCGCGTGGTCCGCGATGCGCTCGAGGCTCCGGGCGACCGTCCACGGTCCGAGGAACTCGCGGCCCCCGCCGCTCCGGCCGATCCCCATCGCCGCCAGCCGCTGGATGTACCAGGCTTCCCGGTCGATCGCATCGTCCCGCCGCGACCAGTAGCCGTCCGCATCGAGCGGCAGTCGGGTCCAGCTCGCGACCGCGTCGCGGTGGAACTCGGCGACCAACCGACCCATGCGCAGGAGGCTTCGGTGGACCGGCAGCGAGCTCTCGGAGGCGAGATCGCGCAGCCGGAAGGTCCCGGGCTCCTCCGACACGATCTCGGGCTGCCGGGTCCGGCGGCAGAACGTCCGGACGACGTCCCGATCGTCGGGGGTCAGGCGATGGCTCCCGCGGACGACGAACGCACGCGCGCCGCCCAGGTAGGCCCCAAGAAGGGTCCGGAAGAGATGCTCCGGCGGCTCGCCGGGCCGGACGTCGACGACCGCCGGAAGCTCGTCGATCCCGAACGACACGGTCCGCCGGGAGGATCGGTCCACCGCTGGAGCCGGCTCCCCGACCCGCTCTCCGGGATCGGGGGCATCCATCCCTGCGCTCCCCGCCCGCCGCTTCGCCCTCCGGTCCGCTTCCGTCATCGGAGTACGGAGCCCGCGACCGAATATATAGAGTTTCAATTTAGAATATATCTATCGTCATAGTTACATCAGCCTGACGGCCCTCGCTCGGGGGGTGGCGGTCGGGGCCGAAGCGGGCCCGCCCCGCCTGCGGACCGGCCGGGATGGGCCGGGACGGAATCGAACCGTCGACCTCCGCGTTGTAAGCGCGGCATCTTCACCCCTCGACTACCGGCCCTTGGGCGTAGCGAGACCCCTGCTCCGTCAAGTCGGTGTCGGTCTCCGTGTGGTCTCTCTTCCGCACGCGGACCGCGAGCCCGCGGCCGAGCTCGCGCATCAGCCGGCCCGGCAGCGCCGCCTCCCCGATCGCGGCGAGCCGCCCGTCGCGAAACAGGCCGACCTCGTCGCCGGCCCGGATCGCGGGGTCGGCGGACCGGACCCCCGGGACGAACAGGTCCCCCTCGAGCCGGACGGCGGGGTCGACCTCGACCCGGGGAAGGAGCTCGCCGAGGCGCCGCGCCCCCCGCACCGTCAGGTGGAAGAGGCCGCGCTCCTCGCGAAGGGTCGCGAGGTCGCTCGTTCCGTCGGTGACCCGCTGGAACCAGGGCCGGCCCGCGAGGCGCACCGGCGGGGCGAACAGTCTCTGCCCGGCCGCCCGGCCGAACTGGAACGACGCCGTCTCGTGCAGCTCTTCCGCCACGACGGTGAGCGGGCCCCCGGCGAGCGGGCGACCGGCCGCCAACGCCTCGGCGACCGCCGTCCGCAGGGCACCGAGCGCGGGACGGGAAGTGGTCGCCCCGTCCCCGGCCGTCCAGGTGGCCGGGATCGCGGTGGGCAGCCGGTCGCGGACGAACGAGTACTCGGCCCGGTCGAGGTGCGCCACGACCGCCTGGTAGTGGCCGTGCCTCAGGAGGTGGTCCAGCCCCTCGCCGACCGCTTCCCGCTCGATCTCGCTCCAGACCCCCGTCACCGGAATGTCGTAGTGCCGGGCGGGAGGGACGTCCTCGAGCTCGCGCGGTACGACCCCGATCGGCGAGCTCACCGAGACCACGTGCACCCTCGCGAGGTCCCGGAGGCCGTCGAGAGCGGCCGC
Organism: Thermoplasmata archaeon; assembly: GCA_030041075.1. Lineage (GTDB taxonomy): Archaea > Thermoplasmatota > Thermoplasmata > Lutacidiplasmatales > UBA184 > Lutacidiplasma. Next base: position 20,523 of record JASHOP010000047.1, read on the forward strand.
GAACCGCCGATGGGAGCGCGACCGACGGTACGGCTTGGTCTTCGAGCACGGAACGATCAGGAGGACCGACTTCGAGGGCGGGGGCCGGTACCGGTCGAGCAGCCTACGCCGGAATCGCACCATCTCGGGGCGTCGATGCGACTCCGCGAGCACGTAGTCGTGCGACCGCGCCCCCGTGACCGGCGCGCGCTCCTCCAGGAGGGGCCCCAGCTCGTGGTCCGCGTAGCGCAGGAGCTCGGAGAGCGCCGGCTCCGAGGCGAGCCGGGCCTCGACGAGCTCCCGCAGGCGACCTTCGCGCAGCGCGACCCGGGTCTCGGCGATCGCGCGTCGGTAGGCGAACCGGGCGTGCGTCGCGAGGTCGGCGGGACCGTCGGCCGGGCGGCACCCCTTGCACGCGCACGGTCGCTCGGTCCGGGCGGCGGAGGGATCGATCCGGGCGAGGGTCGGGTCCAGGTACTCCCCCCGGGACGCCGCGAGCTCCCCCTCGGTGGTGTCGATCAGGTCGACGCCGGCGTAGACTAGGAACGGGATGCGGTGCGGCAGCGCGACCCGGGGGGCCCAGACGACCGGGCCGGCTCCCAGGGACGTGCGGACCGCGCGCAGGGCGGCGATCAGCGGCTCCCCCTCGTTCCAGAGCGTCCGGGCGTTGCCGAGCACGACCAGCTCCGGGTCGCTCGACCGGATCTCGGCGAGCGCCGTGTCGCGCGCCGGCGCGTGGAGGAGATAGACCCGGTCGGCCACGCGGTGGACGCCCAAGCCCGCGCCGGCGATCTCGGGGGCGAGGATCGGCAGCTCGAGCACGCGTTCCGCCGCGCCGTCGGTCAGGCGAAGTCGCCGCGTTCCCGACGGCGCGGCCAGCGATGCGAGGGTGAGCCCCGGCTCGCCGTTCTCCGTCGGTCCGCTCTCCACGAGCGCCGGCACGGCGAGGTCCAGCGAGCCGGTCGCGGCGGTCCCGAGCAGCGCGAGGCCCTCGAACCGGTCCGCGGCGCGCATCGCACGGTGGGCCGCCGCCCGGGGGCTCCTACGGAGGGGAGGGGGCCGCGGGGGATCGCCGCCGGGAACGCGCGGGCGGCCGGGCGACGGGGAAGACGGCCTCCCACGACGCGACCATCGTCTCGCGCCGGTCGGCGCCGGCCTCGCTGCGTCCGCGCCGTCCGAAGAGCGGGTCGTGAGCCTCGCGCACGTCCCTCAGGAACTCGGCCGGGTTCGAGCTCGCCTTCTCGTACCCGTAGAGGATCAGCTCGCGGAGGAAGCTCGAGCGCCCGCGCCAGCCGATCCGGCGCCGGACCGCCGGGTTCAGGTGGCGCTTCGCCAGGCGCCAGACCTCGTTCGTGGTCCGATAGTCGCGCGCGGATAGGCCGATCATCACCTGCGGCATGCCGATCGATATCCGGTGACGGCGCGTCCCTCTTTAGCTCGGCGGCACGACGGTCGCGAGGCTCGCTCCGGGAAGCGCCCCGACGGCCGGCGCGAAGACGGCGACGAGCACGCCGACCAGGAACGCGAGCGCCATCGCGAAGTGGCGCTCGAACGGAACGCGGACCTGCGCCGGGTTCCGGGCCAGCCGCACGTCCGAGACCGCCGCGATCCCGGCCATGACCGCGAGCCCCGCGTAGTACGGTCCGCCCAGTCCGAGCGCCAGGCCGAACGCGGCGAGCAGCCCGAGGGCGGCAGCGTGGAGACCGACCACCAGCCGGACGGAGCGTCGGGGACCCAGGCGCCGGGGGAGCGAGAACAGCCCGAGCGTGCGGTCGCTCTCCACGTCCCCCAGCGAGTGGACCGTTTCGAACGCCGTACCCCAGGCGACTATGGCGGCCACCGCGAGGAGGACCGCGGGGGGTAGGGCTCCCCGGACCGCGATGAACACCGCGGCCGGGACGACCGCCTCGACGAGGCCGAGGAGCGGCGTCGTGAGCGAGGTGACCCGCTTCGAGTAGCTGTAGCCGAGGAGGAGCGCGAGGGCGACCGGGGCGAGGAGGAACGCGAGGGAGTTCAGCAGGTAGGCGGCTGCGAGCAGCACGGCCGCGTTGGCGGCCGTCAGCGCGAGCGCGAACGATGAGGAAAGGGCACCCGCGGGCAGGGCACGGCCGCGCGTCCGCGGGTTGGCGGCGTCGAACACGCGGTCGGCCCAGCGGTTGAAGCTGTGCCCGGCGTTGCGCGCGGCGACGAAGGCGACCACGACCAGGACGAACGTCGGGAGGCTCGGCAGTCCGCGGGCGGCGAGGACGAGGAACGCGAGCGCGAGGGGGAGGTTCAGCCCGAGGTTCTGAATCTCGAGGAAGCGGCCGAGCTCGCGCGCGCGCGCGCGGACGGGCGGGCCGCCCGCGCTCACGGGGGAGACCGGGCGAGAAGGCGGGCTAGGGTCGGGTCGTCGCGGATCGCCCGCGCGGCGGCTTCGACCGCCCCCGGGTCGGAGCGGATCTCCTCCGGCCAGGGCCGCGGGAATCCGTCCTCGGGGCGTTTCCTCGTCGCGTCGATCCCCAGCTTCCCGCCCACGTTCGGTACGGGGTTCGAGATCGAGAGCTGGTCGACCGGCCCCTCCGCGTGCTCGAGGTCACGGCCCGGGTCCGCCTGGAGCCCGACGCGGTAGAGGACCTCGGAGAGGTCGTGCACGTCCACGTCGTCGTCCACGACCACGATGTAGCGCGCGAACATCATCTGCCCGAGCCCCCAGAGAGCGTGCATCACCTTGCGCGGCTGGCCGGGGTACGACTTGCGGATCGAGACGATCGCGACGTTGATGAACAGGCCCTCCGTCGGCAGGTTGAGGTCGACGACCTCCGGGAGGACGAGCCGGATCACGGGGCGGAACACCCGCTCGACGGCCTTCCCGAGGACGGCGTCCTCGGTCGGGGGCTTTCCCGTGACCGTGCCCAGGTAGACCGGGCGAGCCCGGTGCGTTAGGCGGACGACGTGGAAGACCGGAAACGGCTCGGGCGCGGAGTAGTAGCCCGTGTGGTCTCCGAACGGACCCTCGACCGCGCGCTCGGACGGGTCGACGTACCCCTCGAGCACGATCTCGGCGGCCGCGGGGACCTCGAGGTCGATCGCGCGCGCCGGCACGAGCTCGACCGGCTCGGCGCGCAGGAACCCGGCGAAGACGAAGTTCGAGATTCCCTCGGGGACGGGAGCCAGGCCGGAGAAGACCGTGGCCGGATCGAGGCCGATCGCCGCGGCGACCGGCATCCTTTCTCCTCGCGCGGCCCACTTCCGATAGTTGCTCGCGCCGACGCGGTGCACCTGGAAGTGCATCCCGAGAGTGTCGTGCCCGTACTGCTGCAGCCGGTAGATTCCCGTGTGCGACTCGCCGGTCTCGGGGTCCTTCGTGATCACGACCGGGAACGTGATCGTCCGGCCCCCGTCCTTCGGCCAGCACTTGAGGATCGGGAGCCGGTCGAGGTCGACGGTCGCCTCCTCGACCTCCTGGCACGGACCGCGCGCCACGCGCTTCGGCGCGAGGGTCCGGAGCGTCGACAGTGTCTCGATCGTCCCGCCCAGGTCGCGGAGGGCGCCGACGAGGCCCGCCGGGGGCTTCAGGCGAACGAGCTTGTCGACCCGCTCCGCGACCCGATCGACGTCGTCGGCGCCCAGGGCGAACGCGATCCGCCGGGGCGATCCGAGCACGTTCGTCGCGACCGGCATCGACGCGCCGGGGACGTTCTCGAACAGAAGGGCGGGTCCGTCGGCCCGCACCACGCGCCGGGTCAGCTCGGTGATCTCGAGGTCCCTCGACACCGGCGCCCGGACCCGGACGAGATCGCCCCGGCCCTCGAGGGCGTCCAGGAACTCGCCGAGCGAGCGGAACCCCACGCTCCGCGCGGAGCCTCCCGGCTTATTAAACGAGCCGCGCGGGACGGGAGGTTCATATGGGAACCTCGGGTTCGGCGCGCCGATGCCGTCGGTCACCCTCGCGTTCCGCACCGACGACCTCGTGAGGCTGGGGATCGTACCGTCCGGGTTCTTCGATCGCTACGAGGAGGTCGAGCTGCTCGAGACGCTCCGGCTCGAGCAGGGGTGGCGGCTCGAACTCCTGCGCGTTCGCCGCCGTGGCCCCCTCAAGTCCGCCGCGGAGCTCGGTCGGGAGGCGCGCCGCATCCGGACCCTCTACGGTCTCGACAGCTTCGAGCTCGTCGAGCGACGGCCGCGGACGCGCGACTACATCCTTCTCGTCCGCCAACGCAATCCGGACCGCCTGCGCCAGTGGCTCTCGCTCGCGGGGGGAGGCCTCACGCCGGCGGCGCCGTTCCGGCTCTCGGCCGAGCGGACGGTCGCGTCGTTCCTGGGCGAGGAGCGGGCCCTGCGCCGGGTTCTGAGGCGCCTCGACCGGGAGGAGTTCCCGTACCGCATCGTTCGCGCGAGCGGGCACCCCCGGGTGGACGATGCCGGATCCGCCTCCCTCACCCCGCTCCAGAGTCGGTTGCTGACGCGCGCGTGGGTCCTCGGCTACTACGCGGTCCCGCGTCGGATCACGTTGACCCGGCTGGCCCGGGCGAACGGCCGGAGCGCCCCGGGACTCGGCAAGGTGCTGCGCCGGGCCGAGGGCCGCCTCGTCGCCCGGTGGCTCGCGTCGGAGGGGACGGTGCCGGACGCGGAGCCCCTGGGGGACCGGTGACGCGGCCCGAGGGGTAAAGAGCCCGGGCGCGTCCGGCGACCCCGTGCCGTCCCGACCCCGCACGGTCGTCATCGAACGGGTCCCGGACGCGCCGCCCGTTCCCGCGCCGGTCCGCGCGACCCGGGGGTCGGCGTGCTTCGATCTCGCGTCGGCCGAGTCAGTCGAGCTCGGGCGGGGCCGGGTTACGCTGGTTCGCACGGGATTCAAGATGCGGTGCCCGCCGGGCACGTTCCTCGAGGTCCGGCCGCGCAGCGGTCTCGCCGCGCGGGGCGTCCTGATGGTGAACGCGCCCGGAACGATCGACCGGGACTACTCGGGCGAGATCCGGGTCCCGCTCATGTTCCTCCTCGAGGGGACGTACCGGGTCGCCTTGGGCGACCGGATCGGCCAGGTGCGCGTCGTCGACGACGTGCCGACGCGGTTCCGCCCGGGCCGGGTCCGCCCGGTCGCCTCGCGGCGGGGCGGGTTCGGGAGCACGGGGCGCTAGGGGAACTCCGAGAGGAGCCGCTGGACCTTCCTCGCCGGCGGGGGCGGGGGGGCGTGACCCTGGGCGGCGTCGGCCTGGACCCGTTCGAGCATGTCGTGCATGCGACGTTCTCGGGAGAATGCGGCCCGCTGGAGTCCCTCGTCGCGCGTTCCCTGGGCCACGAGGACGACGACCCGGCCCGAGCGGGACCGTCCCGTACGCCCCCGACGCTGGATCGTTCGGATCACATCCGGGATCGGCTCGTAGAAGACCACGAGGTCGGTCGCGGGGATGTCGAGACCCTCCTCGGCGACGGAGGTGGCGACCAGGCAGTTGAGCTCCCCGGCCCGGAACCGGTCGAGGAGACCGACCTGCTCCTTCTGGGAGAGGCCAGCGTCGGCGCCGTGCGTCGCCTGCCCCACGAAGCGGGCCGGCCGGACGAGCGGATCGCCGAGCTTCTCCAGCTCGGCGACGAGCCGATCGACCGTGTCGCGGTACTGGGAGAAGACGATGACCTTCGCGCCGGGCGCGCGGCGGAGCTCGTCCCGGGCTAGGCCGACGGCCGCGGCGACCTTGGGGTGCTCGAGCGTGAGGTACTCGAGGGACCCCCGGACGGCGACCAGGTCCGGGTCGTTCAGGAAGGCGCGCTGCGCCGGCGAGCGCCGGCCCCCGGTCGGAGGGTCCTGGCGCCGGAGGAACTCCCGCAGCGCGTCGACGCCCTGGGTCTCGACCAGCTCGAGCGCGTGGAGCCCCTTCATCGCCGCCGACTGGGCCGTCACGGCCTGCCACAGGGTCGCGGGGTGGGATCCGGCGGCCCGACCGGCGTCGAGCTCGCGGTGAAGACGCGCCCCGACCTCGAGCAGCGCCCGCCGGGACGCCTCGCCCGCCGGGACGAGCCCGAGGCGGCGCAGGACGTCGACCTGACGGGCGACCGCCGCCCGCAGCCGGATCGCGAGGTGCTGGACCTCGGCCGGCACCGGGAGCGTGACCGTCTGGACCCCGACGCCGTGGAGGTACGGCGCCACGTCCGGGCTCGACTCGGTCCGATACTCGAACCGCTCGATCCCGAGGTGCGACCAGACCTCGAAGATCCGATGGAGGCTTCCCCCGGGGGAGGCCGTCATCGCCAGCACGCGGGCGCCCGGCCCCCGACGGTTCGCCGCGCCGATCGCGACGTACGGATAATCCCCGACCGCGCGGTGCGCCTCGTCGAACACGATCAGGGAGAACGAGTCGAGGGCGAACTCGGCGCGCTCGAGGTCGTTCGCGACCACCTGGGGCGTCGCGAGGACGATCTGGGGCGGCCGAAGGAGCGCCGCGCGCCGCTCGGGGGAGACGGCGCCGGTGAGGGTCAGCGGCTCGGGAGCGAAGAGCGTCGCGGCGACGGACCGTGCGTGCTGCACGACGAGCGGCCGGGTTGGGGCGAGGAAGAGGATCGAGCCGGTCGGGCGTCGGAGCAGGAACTCCGCCATCACCCGCAGCGCGATCGGGGTCTTGCCGAGCCCCGTCGGGAGGACGACCAGGGTGTTGCGATCGGTCGCGGTCTCGGCGATCGCCCGCTGGTAGACCCGATCCTCGAGGACCCCCGGCCGAATGCGGGGATGCTCGACGGTCCCCATCGCCGGACGACTCCCGCGACCGAGCGGGCGGGTCTTTATTAGGACGGGTCTACGCCGAGCGATGCTCTCGACGTTCGCGGAGTTCGGGATCGCCGCGGCGTCCGTCGCCGTCCTCGTGTACCAGGGATGGGCGCTGTGGCTCGCCGCGGAGATGCCGCGCCTCGAACCGTCTCCGTCGGACGCGCCCGCGCCGGGGGCGCCGCGCGTGAGTGTCGTCATCCCCGCCCGGAACGAGGAGCTCGACCTCCCGGCGACCCTCGACTCGGTCTTGGCCCAGGAGTACCCGAACCTCGAGGTCGTGGTCGTGGACGGAGGGTCGACCGACGGCACCCCCGCGGCCGTCGACGCGCGCGCGCCCCGGGTGCGCCGCCTCGAGGAGCCTCCGATGCCGGCGGGGTGGGTCGGGAAGAGCTGGGCCTGCTGGACGGGTGCTCGCGCGACGCACGGGAAGTGGATCCTCTTCCTGGACGCGGACGTTCGGCTCGACCCCCGGAGCCTGGGGACCCTGGTCGGGTGGGCCGAGCGGGAGGAGGCGGCCCTCGCCAGCCTCGCGACCGAGGTCGAGATGGTCGGGTTCTGGGAGCGGACCGTCCTCCCGTTCTACGTCCAGATGGTCCTCACCTACTTCCGCGCTCCCCACGTCAATCGGCCCGCGTCCCGGACTGCGATGGCCAACGGCCAGGTCTGCCTCGTTCGCCGCGCGGATTACGAGGCGCTCGGCGGCCACGAGGCGATCCGGGCGCACCTGCTCGAGGATGTCGCGCTCGCGCGGCAGTTCCGGCGCGCGGGCCGGACGATCCGGATCGCGTACGCCCCGACGCTCGCCCGGACCCGTATGTACCGGGATCGGCACGAGATGTTCGAGGGGATCCGGAAGACCGTCTACGGGACCGAGTTCTCGGCGGCCCGCGAGGTCGGGTTCCTCGCGGGCCTGGTCGGACTGTTCTGGCTCCCGCTCGCGGTCCTGCCCCTGGGCCTGGCGACGGGGAACTTCCTACTCCTCGCGTTCGGGGGCCTCCTCGCGTTCGCGCTGTTCGGGAAGCACGTCGTGTTCGCCCGGGCGGTCCGCGCCCCGGCGGTCTACGGCCTCCTCTACCCCGTCGCCGTCGGTTTCTATCTGGTGGCGATCGCTTCGTGCCTGAAGCGCGGGCTCGACCGCGGGTCGCTCGAGTGGAAGGGCCGTCGCTACCCGATCCGCCCCGGATCCCGTTCCCGAACCGCTAAGTGACCCGTCGCGCTCGAGGGGGTCGATGGCGGCGGGAGCGAGAAGCTACGGGCTCGTGATCGGGGGCCGGGAGGAGCCCGGCCACCGCGGCGAGACCCGCGGCGTTCTCAACCCGGCCACCAACGCGCCGTTCGCGGAGGTTGCGGTCGCGGACGCGGACGACGCCCGCCACGCGATGGAGGCGGCGGACGCCGCGTTCCACGAATCCGCTTGGGCATCGGACGACGGGACGCGTCGGGCTCGGGCGCTGTTCGCGCTCGCCAGGCTCCTCGAGGATCGGCAGGAGGCGTTCGCCCGTCTCGAGACCGAGAACATGGGAAAGACGCTCAAGGAGGCCCGGATCGACGTGGGGTTCGTCGTCCGGACGCTCGAGTACGTGGGCGGGCTCGCGGACAAGATCCAGGGCGAGACGATCCCCGTCCCGGGAAGCCGGTTCGACTACACGCTCCGCGAGCCGCTCGGGGTCACCGTCCACATCGCGCCGTGGAACTATCCGCTGCTGCTCGCGATGCGCTCGGTCGCGCCCGCGCTGGCGGCCGGCAACGCGGTGGTGCTGAAGCCCGCGAGCCTGACGCCGCTCTCGGCGATCGCGATCGCCCGGCTGGCGCACGACGCCGGCATTCCCGACGGGATCCTGAACGTCGTCAACGGCGCGGGGGGCGCGGTCGGCGACGCGCTCGTGCGCGACCCGAGGTGCCGGTCGGTCTCGTTCACCGGGAGCGCGGAGGTCGGCGTCCGGATCGCGGAGGTCGCGGCCGGGCGGCTCCTGCCGGTGACGCTCGAGCTCGGCGGGAAGAGCCCGGTCCTCGTCTTCCCCGACGCCGACCTAGACCGCGCCGCGCGCGGGATCGCCCTGGGCATCTTCCAGAACGCGGGCCAGATGTGCTGGGCGGCGTCCCGGTTGGCGGTCCACGAATCGGTGCGCGACGACCTTCTCGGGCGCGTGCGCAAGATCGCGGAAGCGACGCGGATCGGACCGGGGGCCGACGAGGGGGTCGAGATGGGGCCGGTCGTGTCCCGCGAGCAGGAGTCGCGGATCCTCGGCTACATCGAGGCCGCCCGGCGCGACGGCGGGACGGTCGTCGTCGGCGGCGGCCGGTCGACCGACCCCCACCTCGCCGCGGGGAACTTCGTCCTGCCGACGATCGTCGCGGACGTCCCGCCTGCGTCGCGGGCGGTGCGGGAGGAGATCTTCGGCCCGGTCCTGTCGGCGGTCTCGTTCGCCGACGCGGACGACGCCGTCCGCATCGCCAACGACACCGCGTACGGCCTCTTCGCCTCGGTCTGGACGCGGGACCTCGCGACCGCGCATGCGATCGCCCGGCGGCTGGAGGCGGGGATGGTCTCCGTCAACGAACCCCCGATCACGTTCCCCCAGACCCCGTTCGCCGGTTTCAAGCAGAGCGGGCTCGGCTTCGAGCAGGGGATCCGCGTCGTCGAGAACTACACCCGGCGGAAGAACGTCGTCGTCAACCTCGGAGCCGCGAAGCGCAAGGGTTAGGCTCCGGAGCGCGCGCCGGGAGCCACCCCCTCCCGCGGTCCCGCGCCCGGCGACGTTCGTACGAAACCACAAAAGCCCGTCCCCTCGGTCGAGCGAGTCGATGGCCGCGGTCGACCCGAACGCCTGGGGGGCGTGTCCGTTCTGCGGGGCGGCCGTGCGTCCGGGCGCCGCCGCCTGCTCGATCTGCGGCGACCGCTCGCCGATCCCGGCGTCGCAAATCGCGTCCGTGCCCCGCCGCGTGCGGCACCGGCTGTTGCTCACGCAGGGGTTCCGGGCGCTGATCGTGGTCGGGGTCGTCGTGGGACTCGCCTACCTCCTCATCACCACCGTGATCGCCGGCCCGCCGGTCGTCGCGGACCCGCTGACGACCTCGGGGACGTACGCGCTGGGCCCGGGCAACTCGACGTACCTGGCCGGCGCGATCACCGGCGGGGACTACATTGTGGGGAACTGGACGACGGTCGCCCCGGTCGGAACGGAGATCACGATGGCCGTCTACAACTCGACCGAGTTTCCCCTGTTCCTCTCGAACGAGCCGGCGACGGCCGCGTACTTCATCAACGACACCTCGTCCGCGCGGATCATCTTCTCGCCCCTTTACACCGACACGTTCACGTTCGTGTTCACGAACCCGTATCCGGCGTCAAGCCACCTCACGGTCAGCGTCTACATCGCGACCGAATACGAGTCGAACGTCGGGGACGACGGGTTCGGTTAGGCCCCGTCGCCGCCCTCCGCGGGGGCGGCGGGCTCGGCCCCGTCGACCCGCCGGAGGAGCTCGGCGGGGACCCGGTCCACGAGGAAGACGGTCTTGCCGGCCTGCATGATCACGAGCCCGCCCTCCCGGCCGCGCCGCGCGTCGATCTCGAGGATCACCGGCTCCGGGGTCCGCACCTTGCCGGCGGCGAGGGCGTCCGCCGCGGTCTTCGACAGGTGCACCTTGCGGCGGTCCGTCGGTTTCAGCCCCACCTCGAGGACGATCGTCGCCTCCTCGCGCGTCACGGGGAAGAACAGCCGGTCGGGGATGTTCTCGGTCGGGAGGTCGAGGTCGACCTCGAGCGTGTGGCCGTAGGTCGCGCGGATCCGGTCGTCCTTCACCTCGTAGCGGCCCTTCCCGTCGGTCTCGGCGATCGCGACCAGGTGGTGGGGCCGGAGCCAGTGGTACATCGGGTGCTTTTGCGCGATCCCCCGGGCGATTTCGGAAAGCTCGACCCACCCCCTCGGGTCCATCGCGAGCTGGTAGCGGTCGGGGAAGTGCCGGAGGATCCCCGTCAGGATCCGGCCGAGGTGGTCGAGCTCCCGGTCGTTCATCAGGAACCGACCGGCCTCGCCGCAAACCGGGCAGGTCTCCGCCCGGAAGTATCCGTGCCGGGGGCACTCCTTCAGCATCGGTCGGGGGCGTTCCTCACGCCTTCAGCTTGTCGGCCCTCTTCTCGAAGTCCATCAGGAGGTCGCCGTACAGGTCGGCGAGGTCCTTCAGCACCCGCTTGAGGATCTGCTGCGGCTTCTCCCCCTTCGTCTTGAGGTAGAGCCCCGGCCGGTCGAGGAACGGGTGGCCCAGGAAGTAGCGGGCCTCCACGACCTTCTCCTCGCGCTGCAGGGCCTCCACGAGCGGGATCAGGAGCGTCTCTTCGCCCTGTGGGAACTCGACCCGAAGCACGTCGTGCTCCTTCTCGACGACGCGAACTTCCATCGGGCGTACCGGGAATCGGGCGAACCGGCGACCGCTTCTTAAGCGTGGCGGCGCGACGTTCGGCGGGAACGGGGGCCACGGCCGCCCGCCCGACGTCCCTTTAACCCGTCCGGCCTCGGCGCCGTCACGCGCATGCGCTGGCTCATCGTGGGAGGAGGGGCTCGCGAGCACGCGATTGCGGCCACGCTGGTCCGGGCGGAGGCCGAGGTCGTCGTCGCGAGCCCGAACGCCAACCCGGGCCTCGAACGCCTCGCCCGGGCGTCGGCCCGGCTCGAGCCGACCGAGGCCGATCGGATCGTCGCGTTCGCGCGTCGCGAGCGCGCGGGAGCCGCGGTCCTCGGTCCCGAGGCGTCGCTCGCGGCCGGGGTCGCGGACGCTCTCCGATCGAGCGAGGTCCCGACCGTAGGGCCCGACCGCGCGGCGGCTCGCCTCGAGTCGTCCAAGGTGTTCTGCCGCGAGCTCCTCGCCCGGCACGGGGTCCCCGGGCAGCCGCGGTTCGCCGCCCCGACGACCGCCGAGGAGGTCGATCGCGCTGTCGCGACGTTCCCCGGGCCCTGGGTCGTCAAGCCGAGCGGCCTGACGGGCGGGAAGGGCGTCCGCGTCCTGGGGGCCGACTTCGCGGACCCGCGGGAGGGGACGATCTACGCGAAGGCGCTCCTCGTCCAGGGAGACCGGGTCCTCCTCGAGGAGAAGCTCGACGGCGAGGAGTTCAGCCAGATGGCGTTCGTCACCGACTCGGGGCTGTACCCGATGCCCGCGGTCCAGGACTTCAAGCGCGCCCTCGAGGGGGACCGCGGGCCCAACACCGGGGGCATGGGCTCGTACTCCCAGCGCGACCACCTCCTCCCGTTCCTGACGGCCTCCCACCGCGACCGCGCGACCGACTGCCTCGAGAAGGCGGTCGCGGCGCTGCGGTCGGAGGGCCTGGCGTACCGCGGCGTCCTCTACGGCGGGTTCATGCTGACGGCCGACGGGCCACGGCTCCTCGAGCTCAACGCCCGCTTCGGCGACCCCGAGGGGATCAACGTCCTCGTCCAGTACGAGGAGGGCAGCTTCTCCGACCTCCTGCTCGGGGTCGCCACGGGTCGAGTCGACCCGAACCTCGTCCGGTTCCGACGTCGGTCGACCGTCGTGAAGTACCTCGTACCACCCGGGTACGGCGGCCGGGGCCCGTCGGGCGGGACCCTCGCCATCGACGAGCGCGCGATCGAGGACGCGGGGGTCCATGTGTTCTTCGGGAGCGTGGAGCCCGCCGGCCCGGGCGCGGTCCGCCTCGGCACGTCGCGCGGGCTCGCCCTCGCCGGGGAGGCGAGCGCGATCCACGAGGCCTCGGCCCGGGTCGAGGTCGCGCTCCGGCACGTCCGGGGCGACTACTACGTCCGCCACGACATCGGCACCCCCACCGACCTCGCGCGTCGGTGGGAGCACATGCGACACCTTCTCGCGCCGTCGGCGAAGCCGTCCCCGCTGCCGCTCAGCGTGGCGCCCCCGGAAGCTCCCCCGTCGAGCGCCGGGCCGGCGGAGCTTCTCCTCGGGTGACGTTCCCGCGCCATCGGTAAATAGCCGGCCCCCGGTGAACTCGTTCCATGTTCTGCCCCGATTGCAAGCGGCTGATGCGCCCGGACCGCGCCGCCGGGGTCTGGCGATGCACCGGATGCGCGCGAACGCTCCCGCTGGGACGGGGCGTCGAGGTCGGACGGTCGACGCCGCAGAGCCGGACGGTCGACGTGGTCGAGAAGACCGTCGCAACCCTGCCGAAGACGAGCGAGGTCTGCCCGAAGTGCGGCCACGACGAGGCGTACTGGGTCCTTCGGCAGACGCGCGGGTCGGACGAGCCCGAGACCCGGATCTTCGAGTGCACGAAGTGCGGCCACAAGTGGCGAGAGTACCAGTGACCGAGCCCCCGAGCGAGCCGATCGTCCACGTCTTCCGGCCGGACGCTATCGGCCGTGACGTCCGCGTGCGGGGCTGGGTCCAGAAGTCCCGCTCGTCGGGCGGGATCCTGTTCCTCCTCGTGCGCGACCGGACCGGGATCGCGCAGGCGACGGCCCGGCGCGACGCGCTGGGGCCGGACGCGTTCGACGCCGCGGAGCACGTTCAGGTCGAGGGGGCGGTACGGATTGTCGGCACGGTCGCCGACGACCGGCGCGCGCCGGGCGGCCGCGAGATCCGGGCCCGCTCGGTCGAGCTCATCGACCCCGGCCTCCCGTTCCCGATCTTCGCCGACCAGACCGAGGAGTACCGGCTCGACAAGCGCCACCTCGTGATCCGCTCCGCGGAGCACGTCGCGACGTTCCGCATCAAGGCCGAGCTCCTCCGGGCGTTCCGGGAGTTCCTTGACCGGGAGGAGGTCCTCGAGATGACCCCGCCCGTCCTCTCGGGCAACGCGGCCGAGGGCGGGTCCGAGGCGTTCCGGTTCGACTACTTCGGCCGCCCGGGGTTCCTCTCCCAGACCGAGCAGCTGTACCTCGAGGCGCTCCTCGCCCCGCACGAACGGGTCTACGCCCTGACCCCTTCGTTCCGCGCGGAGAAGTCGCGCACGCCCCGCCACCTGACCGAGTACCTCCACCTCGAGGTGGAGCTCGCCTGGTGCGACCTCGCCGGACTCCTCGACTTCACCGAACGGATGATCGTCCACGCCCTCCACGCGATCGCGGATCGAAGGCCGGAAGAGCTCGAACGACTCGGCCGTCCGCCGCGGGAGCTCGCGGCGATCGAGCCTCCGTTCCCGCGGATTCGGTACGCCGAGGCGATCGAACGGTTGCGCCGGGCCGGGCTGCCCGTCGCCTGGGGGAGCGACCTCGGCTCGGCGGAGGAGCGGGCGCTCACGCTCGAGGAGCGGCGACCGCTGTTCGTCACCCATTACCCGCGCGAGCTCAAGGCGTTCTACATGCTCCCGTCGCCCGACGATCCCCGGACGGTCGAGGCGGCGGATCTCCTCGGCCCCGAGGGGTACGGCGAGCTGGTCGGCGGATCGTGCCGCGAGACGGACGTCGCGCGCCTCGCGGAGCGGATCCGCGCCACCGGTTCGGACGTCGCCGAGTACGACTGGTACCTCGACCTTCGCCGGCACGGCAGCGTCCCCCACGCGGGGTTCGGGCTGGGCGTCGAGCGGGTCCTTCGCTGGGCCCTGCGCCGCGAGCACATCCGGGAAACGACGCCGTTTCCGAGGACTCCGGCGCGCCTGACGCCGTGATCGCCCCCGGGCCGGTGCGCCCGGGCGCTCCGGCGGGGCAAGGTTCAAGAGCGGGCGCGCACCTCGCCGGTCCGCTCGCTCAGCGGGGTCCCTAGCGTGGCAACAGAGCACGAGACCGACCGCGGGTCCGAGCGCCAGCCGGCACCGAAGGACCGCGCGCCGCTCGCGGTCGAGCGGATCACGCACCAGGACGTGCCGGCGATCTGCTCGCTCTACAAGCGGGTCTGGGAGGCCGAGCCGCCCGGCCTTCCGCCCGAGCTGTTGAAAGCGTGGCAGCCGACGCCGCTCGAGTTCACGAGCGGCATGGAGGGCGTGACGTACTTCGCCGCCCGGCGCGACGGTCGGCTGGTCGGCGTCGTCGGCTGCGAGCTCGGGCACGGGAATTGCCATCTCGTCCGCCTGGCGGTCGAGATCGATGCGCGCCGCCAGGGTGTCGCCACCGCGCTGCTCGGGATGGTGCTCGACTGGGCGAAGCGGTCGAACTCGGCCTCGGTCTGGGTGGACGCCCACAACCGGTTCTCGGCCGCGGCGTCGCTCTTCAAGCGCCTCGGGTTCTCCGAGTGCGGCCTGCTCCACAAGCACGACTTCGGCGAGGACGTCCGCCTGTTCGAGCGGATCCTGTAGCGCGCCGCCGGGCGCGCGGCGCCGCGATCTACGCGGAGAGGCCCCGGGGCTGGCGGAGCGCGCGGAGCCGGCGCACCCCTTCCTCGGGCCGGCCCCGGAACACCTCGCGCGCGCTGCGGGCGAGCTCCGTCGCCTCCGTCCGGTTCGACGCGCCGCGCGCCCGCTCAGCGAGAAGCCGCTCGCCGGTCCGGGCGAGGTAGGCGGCCAGGTCGCGCTGGAGACGCGTCAGCGCCGCCTGGCGGAGCGTCCGGATCTGCTGCTTGAGCGGGGCGAGCCGCCCGGCGCGCAGCTCGGCCTCGAGCTCGGCTCCGACGTCCGCGGCTCCCTCGGGCGGGCCGAGCCCGAGCGCGGCGATGTCGCTCAGGAACGAGACGAGGCGCTCGAGGTCGTCCCGCGCCTGGTCGAGGTGCCGTTCCTTGAGCGCCACGACCCGGTCGACCTGCTGGTACGCTACGAACGCCTGGGGGACGTCCCCGGCCCGGGCCGCGTGGACCGCATCGTCGATCTGGTCGCGCTCGAGGCGGCTGTCGACCGAGTACGCCTCGAGCCGGGTGAGCCGCGACCGCGTTCGTCCCTCCCATGCCTCGAGCGCGGCGACGATCCGCTGCTGGGCGAGGCGCTCGATCCCGCGGACGACCTCGGCCCAGGCCTCCGGCTTGGACGAGCGGGCCGCCGCCTCCTGAGCCCACGCCGGCACCCGCGGGAGGTCGATGCCCAGGGCCCGGGCCGACTCGGACCACTGGGCGAGCCGCGCGACGCGTCGAGCGAAGTCGGCGGCGAACGGGTTCGCGGCCGCGGCCCGCGGGGGTCGAGCCGCGACCGCGCGTCGCGTCGGGTTCGCCGGCGGCGCGGGCC
>JASHOP010000048.1 GCA_030041075.1 Thermoplasmata archaeon
TCATCTACCTGTTCGACGTCGATGGGGTCGAGGAGGGGCAGCCCCAGCTCGACTACCTCCAGGAGCTCGCCCGCGACGCCCCGCTGTGGGTCAACGCCGGGGTCCGGACCGCCGACCAGGCGATCGACGCCCTCGTGACCGGCGCGCGTCGCGCGGTCCTGTCGAGCGCGACGCTGAAGGGACCCGATGAGCTCCAGAGGGCCTGGAAGCTGTCCACGGAGTTCGTGTTCGAGATCGAGACCGACTCGGGAAAGGTACTGCCGGCCGGCACTTGGAACGCCACGGACCCGGCGGTGCTAGCCGGTGCGGTGAGGTCGGTCGGGCCGGATCACATCATCCTCGCCCCGCAGGCCGCCGACCCGGACTGGAGCCAGGTCCGGAGGGTCGCGGGCGCCGGCCCGACCTGGGTCGGCGGGACGTTCTCGCTCGAAGACGCGGCCGTCCTCGCTGAGAGCGGGGCGGCGGGGGGTATCTTTCAGATTGGCGACCTCCTCGCCGAGGATCAGGCCGCGACGACCCCGACCGCCGCCCTACGTACCGCGCCGCGCGATGATGAAAACGAGAACCAGCTGAACGATGATGAGTGATGGGCGAGCTGAGCGCACGCTCGGTACCGGCCGTATCCCGGGTCCAACCGTTCCCGCGAGCGGAGCGGGGGACAGGACGTGGCGGGTGGCGTCGAGGGTCTCGGCCGTGGACCGAGGCGTATCCACCGAGGAGCCGATGTCCTTCGTGGGAGCGTGGGCAGCCACGGCGGCCGTGACTCCCCTCGGGTGCCGGCGCTCGTCGAAACAGAACGGCGTCGATGCCCGGCCGGAGCCCGCGGCGAGGCCCTTCGCCGCCCTTCGGAGCCGCACTCCCCCACCGGCCCCGCGCCGAGTGAGCTGCGGTCAACCTAGGATCAGTGGGGCCTTGACCCTTCGCGGCGAGCGGGGCCGGAGAGCCATGCCCACGCGAGCTCGAGGAGTTCCCTACCCCACGTTCTGTGCCAGGGCCGAGGTTCAGCCCCGCGCTCGGAACCACCCGGTGTGCCGACCTGTCGAGGGACGTACCCTCCCACAGGAGTCCCGTTAAAGCGGTGGCCGGCTTTGACACAGCCCCGTCCTGTGTAGATGGAGGTTCAGCCGGCCACCGAACTGGACCCGGAAGACGCCCCACCTCCCTGGACGTGGGGGGTGGCGCTGGCCGGGGGCTTCCTCGTGTTCAGCGGCCTCGTGAGTTTCCTGTCCGCCCCGGCCAGAAACCGATCGGGGGTGGTGGGTGCCACGTCCGCGCTTCTCGTGGGGGTCGGCGCCGTAGTTCTCGCGTGGGGCTTTCGGATTCGCGCCACGTGGACTCCCACCGAATCCTCCGAGGAGGGGGAGTGGTACTACCGGTGGAGCTCGCTCACGGCGAAGCAGATCGCGGGAGTGAATCTCACCCTCGCGGTGTTCTTCGGGGCACTGACGGTCCTGTCGTTCCTCGCCCGGGCATGGCTGCTCGGGGCACTGCTGGCCGTTGTCACAGCGTGTACCCTGACGTTAGGAATCCTGTTCATCCGTCGGCGGGCAGAGGTCCGCGGCTAGTTGCTTGGGTCATGAGCGCGGACCGCGGGACCCTTGTCACTCTTGGAAGCGGAAGGACTTGGTTCAACTGTCTGCTGTACGGCACTCTTCGCCGTCGGCGAGTAGGCGAAACGCCCCGTAGAGTTTCCGACCCTTCAGCGAAGGCAGCTTCGACTCAAGCAGCGCCATCGCTGCGGCCGGCCCGCCTCCTTTCGTCTCCGCGCCCACCCGGAGCACTTCGGTCGCTGGACGTTCGACGTAGGCGTCCATGAATCTCCCGGGCGCAAGGAGTCTGTCTTCTGCTTAAGGACGCGACGGAGAGGTGGCGAAGCGGGCGCTCGATCCCGGCCCGCAGCCGCCGGAGCAGTTCCACCAGCCCGACGGCCCGGGGTCCATGCGGCCGGCCGGGCCCCCGGGACTCTGTGCGGGGGAGAAGGCCACGCCGGGCGGCCGTGGGATGGGGCCAGCCGATCCCCTCGCCGTCGCCCACGGGTCCGTGTGCGGACGGCCTTGCGGCTCCGCTGAGCCAGCCGGGCTGGCGTGGCTCGACTTGACCGCCAGCGTTTTCCCCGACCGGGGGTCGGTCCGCGTCGAGGGCCGATGGCCGCGGCTTCGAGCGTGGAAGTCCAGTTCCCGGACGGCCGTAGACTCCCGGCGCATCCGGGGATCTCGGTGGGAGAGCTGCTCGGTACCTGGTCGCCCGAGAAGGCCCGTGTCGCCCTGGCGGCGCTGTGGAACGGGAAGCCGGTCGACCTTGCGTTTCGCGTACAGGAGGCGGGCTCGCTGGCACCGCTGACGTTCGAGGACCGGGCCGGCTGGGAGATCCTCCAACACTCCTCGGCTCACCTGGTCGCCAAAGCCGTCGTCGAGACGATCCCCGAGGCTCTTCCGACCCACGGACCGCCGACCGACGACGGGTTCTTCTACGACTTCGACGTCCGTCCGTTGACCCCGTCCGACCTCGACGCGATCGACGCCGCGATGCGGCGGTCGGTCGAGGGACGAGAGCGATTCGCCCGTCGGGAGATCGGTCGGGCCAGCGCCGAGGCGTTGTTCGCCAAGAACCCGTACAAGCTCCGCTACCTCGCGGAGGCGCCCGCCAGCGAGCCCGTCTCGGTCTACGATACCGGGGGGTTTACGGACCTGTGCCGGGGCCCCCACGTGCCCGACACCCACTGGCTCGAGGGCGTCCACCTGCTCGGCTTCTCGGCGATCACTCCCGACCGGCCGGAGTCGCGTCCCCTCCAGCGCATTCGGGGCGTCGGCTTCCCGACCCGAGCGGAGCTCGCGCGCTACCTCAAGATCCGGGAGGAGGCGGCAGCCCGGGACCATCGGGTGATCGGACAGCGACAGGAGCTGTTCGTCTTCGCCGACCATGCGCCGGGCTTCCCGTTCTGGCTCCCGAACGGGATGGTGATCGTGCGGGAGCTCGAGAAGTTCGTCACGGAGCACCTCCGAACGGCCTCCTACTCGGAGATCCGGACCCCTCTCCTGTTCGCGCGGTCGGTCTTCGAGACGAGCGGCCACTGGGATCACTACCGCGAGAACATGTTCGTGTCGGCGATCGAGGGGAAGGAGTACGGCTGGAAGCCGATGAACTGCCCCGGAGCGATGCTGATCTTCGGGTCGCGGGCCCGGAGCTACCGGGAGCTGCCGCTCCGGTTCGCGGAGTTCGCGCCGCTACACCGGTACGAGCCGAGCGGGACGCTCCATGGGCTCCTGCGGGTGCGCGAGCTGGTGCAGGACGATGCGCACCTCTTCGTGACGGAAGACCAGATCGAGCCGGAGATGCGGGTACTCCTCGCCTGGATCAAGGAGGCGTACGCGACGTTCCGACTCGACTGGTCGGCCGAACTGTCGACGCGGCCGGCGACGTTCCTCGGCGAGTCCGCCGACTGGGACCGGGCCGAGGCCGTCCTCACCCGCGTGCTCGACGGCGCCGGGGTGGCGTTCCGCCCCTCCGCCGGGGAGGGGGCGTTCTATGCGCCAAAGATCGACTTCCACGTCCGGGACAGCCTGGGTCGTCCTTGGCAGACGGGGACGATCCAGCTCGACTACCAGATGCCCCGGCGGTTCCGCCTCGAGTACCAGGGCGCGGACGGGCATCTCCATACGCCGGTCGTGATCCACCGGACGATCCTCGGGACCTGGGAGCGGTTCGTCGGCGTCCTGACCGAGCACCTCGCCGGTCGCTGGCCGCCGTGGCTCGCCCCGGTGCAGGTCCGCGTCCTGCCGGTCACGGACGCGCACGGTGCGGCCGCGCGCGGCGTCGCCGACGAGCTCTCGGCCGAGGGTCTCCGCGCCGAGGTCGCGCCCAGCGACGAGTCGCTCCCGAAGCGGGTGCGCGCGGCCGAGCTCGACCGTGTCCCGTACGTGGTCGTCGTGGGCGATCGTGAGGTCGCGGACGGGTCGGTCTCGGTCCGCCTCCGCGGCTCGAAGGCGGCCCAGTCGATGTCCCGCGCCGAGTTCCTCGCCCACGTCGCAGGCAAGGTCCGGCGCCGCGAGTTCGAGCCCTAGCGCCCTCCGCATCCGAAGGCGTCCGGTAGCTCGCTCCGACGGAGGCGGCGTCGCCGGACGGTGACGGAGTCAGGCGCGCGACCTTTGGGTCCGGCGGACGTCCCGCTGGGCGGCTTGGTACCGGGCCTCGACCGAGGCGGTGTCGAGCTGGTGCTCGGCCCTGAGGTGCTCGCGCAGCCGGACCATCACGATCGAGCGCGCGCAGAGCTTGCAGCTGACCCGGGTCCTACGCGACCCGGTCTCGGGCAGACCCACCGGCACCGGCGCGTGCACGCCCGGCCCTCGGAGGGTGGCCCCTAAAAACCCGCCGTCCGAGCCGAAACGGACGCCGGCCGCCGGCGGCGCCGCGGCAAATCTTATTAGCGGACCCTCGTGAGCCGGCGAGGAGATTCCCGGCAGCGATGGATCTCTCCCTGGGCCAGCTGGAACTGCTGATCTTCGCGAGCGCGGCCGCCGCGCTGGTCTACGCGGGTCTCCAGTCGTTTTTCCTCCTGCGCGAGGACGAAGGCGACGACAAGATGCGGTCGATCGGCCGCGCGATCCAGGAGGGTGCGGTCGCGTTCCTCCGGCGGGAGTACACGCTCGTCTTCGCGGTGGCGGCGGTCCTCACGATCGTCATCGCGTTCGCCTTCGGGATCACGACCAACGGCCCGCGGCTCGCGGCCGGGTTCTTCCTCGGGGCTGCCGGCAGCGCGCTCGCCGGCGCGGTCGGCATGTTCGTGAGCGTGCGGGCGAACGTGCGCACGGCGGCGAAGGCCCGCGGAGGCGACCTCGGGTCGACGATGCGCTACGCGTTCCGGGGCGGGAGCGTCACGGGCCTCTCCGTCGCCGGCCTCGCGTTGCTCGAGCTGGTCGGCTTCTTCGTCCTGTTCGGGGGGAACGTCCTCTCGATGGTCGGGCTCCTGTTCGGTGCGTCGCTGATGAGCCTGTTCGCGCGCGTCGGCGGCGGCATCTACACCAAGGGAGCGGACGTCGGCGCGGACCTGGTCGGGAAGGTGGAGGCAGGGATCCCCGAGGACGACCCGAGGAACCCGGCGGTGATCGCGGACAATGTCGGGGACAACGTCGGCGACTGCGCCGGGATGGCCGCCGACCTGTTCGAGACGTACATCGTGACGGCCGTGAGCGCGATGCTTCTCGCCTACCTGATCGAACACAATGCCATCATCCCCCAGTTCGACTTCGGTGCCCGGTATCCGAACGCCGTCCTCTTCCCCCTCCTGATCAGCGCGTGGGCGATCGTCGCCACCCTGATCGGTATCGCGTTCGTTCGGATGCGACCGGGCGGATCGATCATGGGCGCCCTCTATCAGGGGCTCGGCGCGACCACCGCGGTCGGGATCGCCGGCCTCTACGTGCTCGACGTGGCGTTCATGGGCGGCAACGTCGGCTTCTTCGTCGCCACGGTCGCCGGCCTTCTGGTGATGATCTTCATCGTCTTCTTCACCGACTACTACACGAGCGCGAAGTACTCCCCAGTCCACCGGATCGCCGAGTCGAGCCAGGCCGGGGCCGGCCCCACCGTGATCACCGGGCTCTCCGTGGGGCTCCAGTCGGTCTTCGCCTCCGGACTCGTCATCGTCACGGCGATGCTCGTGAGCTACGTGGCCGCCGGGTGGCAGGGCTGGACGGCGACGCCGATCGCGGCCGAGGGTCTCTACGGCGTCGGGCTCTCCGCCGCGAGCATGCTGGCCGTGACCGGGATGATCATCTCGATCGACGCGTTCGGCCCGATCACCGACAACGCCGGCGGGATCGCCGAGATGGCCGGTCTGCCGCCCGAGGCCCGTGATGTCACCGACCCGCTGGACGCCGTGGGCAACACGACCAAGGCGGTCACGAAAGGCTACGCGATCGGCTCCGCGGTCCTGGCGACGCTCGCCCTCTTCGCCGCCTACACGTTCGCCGCGGCCCAGCAGTGGGGCGGGGGCCACACCTGGTCCCAGTTCACCGCCCAGCTCACGCTCGACAACCCGCTCGTCGTCGCCGGGCTCATCGTCGGCGCGATCCTTCCGTTCTTCTTCACGTCGTTCTTGATGAACGCGGTCGGCGTCGCGGCCCAATCGATCGTCTTCGAGGTCCGCCGGCAGTTCAAGGAGATCGCCGGCATCATGGACGGGACCGGGAAGCCCGAGTACGGCCGGTGCGTCGACCTCGTTACCCTCACGGCGCTGCGCCAGCTCGCCGTCCCCGCGATCATCGGGGTCGCGACCCCGCTCGCGGTCGGGTTCTTCCTCGGACCCGTCGCGCTCGCGGGCCTCCTCCTCGGCGTCATCCTCTCGGGGTTCCCGCTCGCGATCATGATGACGACCGGGGGCGGGGCGTGGGACAACGGCAAGAAGTACATCGAGAGCGGCCACTTCGGCGGGAAGCACTCGGACGCGCACCGCGCTGCCATCGTGGGCGACACGGTCGGCGACGCGACCAAGGACACGGCGGGTCCCGCGATCAATCCCCTCATCAAGGTCGTGAACACGATCTCGATCCTGTTCATCGCGCTGATCGTGGCCCACGCGATCCTGCCCGGACACGGGATCTAGGCGGGCCGGCCCGTCTCCCGTAGACCGGGCGCCGTTCCGCGGCGGGGAGCGGCACCAACGCGAGGTTCATGTAGCACGAGCCGCCTCGAACTCTCGAGGCGGGGCTCCGTGTGCGACACGTGCGGTTGCAAGACCAAGAAGAAGCCGTAGGGGTCCAACCCCGGACCTCGTCGCCCCCCCGAAGCCGAGCGTGGCCGGCCCGGCCGGGGCGCTCGGACCGGTGCCCGCGGGGCCGGCCCAGAGCCGGTCGACGCCGGGACTGAGGGCCGGACGGACCCCGCTCGCTACGCGTAGTGGGGAAGGCTCGAGCGCTCCTTCTTGGCGGCTTCGCGCTCCTCGCCGCGTTCCTCGCGCTTACGCTCCTTCTCGCACTCCGCCTCGGTGACCCAGAGGAACTCGAGGTCCTGCGGATGGTCGTGGGCGATGAACGCCCCCGCCTCGAAGGCGCTCGAGAGGAGCTCTTCCAGGTTGTCCGCGTCGTTCCCCTCGAGCCGCCCCGCGGTGCGCCAGTACCAGTCCGGCGTCTTCCCCGACGCCTGGAGGTACTCGGTGATGAAGTCGAAGATCGAGCTCTTGTCGTCGGCGACGCGAACGTGGAGGTGCCGGTCCTTGTCGTCCGCCGCCCGGTCGCCGGATTGAGGGGAGGATTCCGCCATCGGCTTCGAAAGGTCGGAGGTCGCTATAACCCCTCGGCCACGCGCGGAAAACGCCCGAGCGCTTCAAGAGGAGGCGTGGCGTGGGCTGGCCGTTGGCGATGTCCGCGGGACCCCCGGTCGACTCCCCCTCCGACGCGCAGCGCAACGCGCGGTACGCGCACCTCGTCGGGAGGCTGCGGACGCGCGAGATCACGATGGAGGAGGCGACCGAGCTGTTCGGGCTGATGCAGGCGATGCTCCGCAGCAGCGAGCTCGCCCGGGTCGCTGCCCTTCGGGCGAGCGCCGCCCCGCCGGAGCCGTCGGCGCCGGCCGTGCCGCGACCGCCGCCCGGCGTCGCCGTCCCGGCCGCGTCCGACGACCTGTTTCTGGTCGGGCTCCTGGCGATGGGCGCGGGGGCCGGCGTGCTCGCGGCGATGGCCAAGCGGCTCTCGAGCCCACCCCCCGAACCCGAGGGGCGGCGCCCCGCCGGCGCGGGCAGCCCCCCCCGGTAGGGAGTCCGAGGTGGCGGGCCGGTTCGTCTTCGCTCACCTCGCCGACGCGCACGTCGGGGCCTGGCCCCGGGCCCCCCGGGTCCGGGCCGCGCTGCGGGAGAGCGTTCTCCGGGCGCTTTCCGTGGTGGAGGAGCGGTCGGCGGAGTTCCTCCTGATCTCGGGCGACCTGTTCCATACGCCCGTCCCCGACCCGACCGAGGTCGCGCCGGTGGCGGCGGCGCTCAAGCGGCTGGTGGACGGGGGGCGGAGAGTCTACGCCATCTACGGTTCGCACGACTACGTGGCCCACCGGACGAGCTGGCTTGACGTCCTGGCGGCGGCCGGCGTCTTCGTGAAGGTCGCTCCCGAGGCTGTCCGGACCGAGGGGACGCGCTGGACGCTCCCGTTCGTCATCGACGGAGGCACGGGGGCCCGCATCGCGGGGATCTCCGGGCGCTCCCACGGGCTCGACCGGGAGTACTTCCGTGCGGTCGACTCGGCGGCGTTCTCCGCCGAGCCGGGGTACAAGATCTTCCAGTTCCACGCGGCGGTCGAGGAGTTCCTCCCGGCCGGCCTCCAGGAGCATATCGCGGGGATCCGGCGGGACGACCTGCCGCTCGCGTGCGACTACTACGCCGGCGGCCACATCCACGTGACGTACGAGGGCGAGGGTCCCGGAGGCGGTGTGCTGGTCAATCCGGGCGCGGTGTTCGGGACGAGCCGAACCGACCTCGAGAACGCCGCCGCGCTCCGCACGCATCAGGGCCTGGCCGTGGCAACGGTCGACGGCGGCCGGACGACGGTCGAGTTCGTCGACACGGCCCCGACCGACCGGGTCTGCCTCGTGGACGTCGACGTCTCGGGAAGGACCGCCGAGGAGGCACGCGTCGAGCTCGATCGGGCTCTCGCCGAGAAGCGCCGCCGGGGCGCCCTCGTCTTCCCCCGGGTCCACGGCACGCTCGCGGACGGCGGCCTCGCCGCGCTCGCGCTGTCGGAGGTCGCTCGGCAGGCGACCCCGGAGGACGGCGCCGTCACCTGGGACGTGCGGGACGTGGCCGGGCCGGGGCTCGAGGGAAGCCTGCGGACCGACGAGGTCGACATCGAGGGCCGGGAGATCGAGGCGCTCCTCGCCGAGACCCGTCCGGGAGCCCCCTGGCTGGACGGACCGGACGGCGAGAGGATCGTCCGCGGTCTCCTGCGCGAGCTCGGCGTGCCGAAGGCCGACGGCGAGGCGCGTGCCGACTACGAGGCGATACGGCTCGAGGCAGCCCGCACCGTCCTCGGGTTCCGTCCCGAACGGCCGGCGTAGGGAGGACGGCGGGTGCAGCTGCGCCAGCTCGACGTCTCGAACGTTCGCAGCTACGAGTCCGCGCACGTCGAGTTCGGCCCGGGCACGACCCTCCTCGTCGGCGACGTCGGGGCCGGGAAGACGAGCCTGCTCTACGCGATCGAGATGGCGCTGTTCGGCGCGGCCGAGGTCGACGCGGAGTATCTGGTCCGCCACGGCGCGGGCCATGCCCAGGTGGCGGTTCGGTTCGAGGACGCCGACCACGCCTACGACCTCTCGCGCCGGCTGCGCCGGGTCCGGCGGCGGGGCCGGGTGTCGTTCGAGCCCGAGAAGATCACCTTCCGCGAGGACGGCGTCGCGACGTCGTACTCCGCGACCGAGGTCCGCCAGCGGGTGATCGAGCTCCTCGGATTCCCCGACAACCCGAACCCGCAGTCCCACTCCGACTTGTGGCGGTGGGCGGTCTACGTGCCCCAGGAGCGGATGCGCGACATCCTCTCGGCGAAGCCCCAGGAGCGGCTCGAGACCGTGCGCCGGGCGCTCGGGGTCGAGCGGTACCGGACGGCGTACGACAACGCGCAACTCCTGGCCGCCGACCTGAGGACCGGGGCGCGCCACGCGCGGGAGGAGGCGAACCGGCTGGCGCACTGGGACTCGGAGTTCGACGACGCGACGCGCGCGGCGGACCGCCTACGGTCCGAGCGCGCCGAGCTCGAGCGGGCGATCGCCGAGCGAGCGTCGGTCCGGGAGGCGGCGACCGCCCGCCGGGCGTCGCTGGAGAAGAGAGCCCAGGAGCTCGAGGCCGATCGCCGCGAGGCCGACAGCCTCGCCGGCGAGGAGGCGGCGGACGAGCGCGGTGTGGCCGAGCGACGACGGGTCCGGGACGAGCGGGTCGAGGAGCTCACCCGTCGCACCCGCGAGGCGGAGGAGGCGCGGAGGGAGAGCCTCGACCTGGCCGCCGTGCGCCACCGCTCGGAGGTCGCCGACCGGGAGCTCCGGGACGCCCGGGAGGCGCTCGCGCGGAGCGACGAGGACCTCCGGGCCCTCGCCGTCGCCCGGGCCGAGGCGGCTGCGGCCCAGCGGCGCGCGGCGGAGGAGATCGCGCTGGTCGAGCGGTCCCGCAACGACCGCGACGCCGCGGCGGCAGAGACCGACAAGGCGATGGCGGAAGGGCCGTCGCGGGAGCCGCTGGCTCCGACCCCCCTCGACCTACCCCAGATCGAGCGGTCCCTGGCCGAGGCGCGCGAGCGCGAGCGCGGGGCCGTGGAGGGCGTCGCCGGGGCGCGCGGGACCCTGAGCCGGGTCGAGGAGCTGCTCCACGCCGGGGTCTGCCCGACCTGCGGCCAGACGGTCCGACCTGCGGAATTCGCCCGCCACCAGGCGGAGGCGGCCGAACGACTCGCCCGGGCCGAGGCGACGCGCGCCGCCGCGGCGACGGCGATCGACGACCTCGAGACGACGCGTCGGTCGCGCGAGCGGTTCGAGCGCGCCCACGAGCGCTGGGCGGCCGTCGACGCGCGACGGACGACCGCGCGCGAGACCCTCGAGCGGCGCGAAGAGGCGGTCCGGTCGCTCGAGTCCGCGCACCGGGACTCCCTCGCGCGCGCGGAGGCGTCGCGGCGGGACGTCGAGAGGCTTAAGCCCGTAGAGGAGGAGGCCGGACGGCGGCGGAAGGCGGTCGAGGAGCTCGAGGCCGAGGCCGCGCGGCGCCGGGAGGCGGTCGAGCGAGGCACGGTCGCCGACGAACGGGCCCGGTCGGCGGCCGCGGCGGTCGTCGCGATCACGGCCGAGATCGATCGCCTCGCGACGGAGCTGTCGGCCACGGAGGGCCGACGCCGGGACCGGACGCGGCGGATCGCGGTCCTCCGGGAGAAGCTCGCCGAAGGCGGCAGCGCGGCCGCGGAGCTCGCGGCCGCGGACGCGGCGCTCGCGGCGGCCTCGGCGCGCGAGAACGACGATCGGGAGGCGCTCGTACGGGCCGAGACCCGCCTCGACGGCGAGCGGCGTCGGGCCGCGCTCGCGGAGCGGGGACGGTCCGAGCGCGCGGACCGGCTCGCCCGCGCGATCGAGCTCGAGGCGAAGGCGGAGTGGGCCGGGGGACCGTTCCGGATCCACCTTCTCGCGATGGAGCGCGACGTGCTCGCGCACGCCCAGGCGACGTTCGACCGGGAGTTCGCCCGGTTCTTCGCGTCGCTCGTGGACGACCCCGGCCTGGTGGCGCGGACCGCCCCCGACTTCACGCCCGAGGTCGCGATCGACGGGGAGCCGACGCCCGCGGAGGCGTTGAGCGGGGGGGAGCGGACGAGCCTCGCGCTCGCGTTCCGCCTTGCCCTCGCCTCGATCGTCCGGTCGCTCGGGGCAGTCCGCCTCGAGACGCTGATCCTGGACGAGCCCACCGACGGGTTCTCCTCGGAGCAGATGGTGCGGCTGGGCGAGCTGTTCGAGGAGCTCGGGCTCCCCCAGGTGATCCTGGTGTCGCACGAGAGCCAGCTGGCGTCGATCGCCGACCGGAGCCTGCGCGTCGTGAAGACGAACGGCCGATCGTCGGTGGCGGCCGACGGGGCCGACCGGGGCTCTCCGACGGTCCCGGGCGCGGAGCCGTCCGGGCCGACGCGCGCGACGAGCCCGAGCCCCCCGGCGCGGTGACCGGCCCGGCGCGGTCCGCGCTACGCCAGGAGCGACGCGAACGTCGCGGCGTCCCAGGGCCGCCGCGAGGCGATCTCCAGGTTCTCGGAGAGATGCTCCGCCCCTTTCTGGCCGACCAGCGGACCGAGCGTCCCGGGCGCCGAGCGGGCGAACTGCAGCGCGGTCTGCGCGGGCGATAGCCCCTGGCGCCGGGGTCCCGTGCGCGCGAGGCGTCCCTGGAGGAGCGGGATGCTCGTGAAGCAGCCCAGCCCGAGCTTCGGGGCCGCCACGAGGAGCGGGCGGAGCGTGCCCGCGACCGGCTGGTTCGGGACCGTCCAAGCCTCGGGCATCGCGAGGTTGAACGGGAACTGGACGTACCGGAAACCGTGGTCCTCGCCGCCGACCTTCCGGGCGGCCCGGACCGCCGACTCGAGCGCGAAGTAGTGCGGAGCGGTGCGCGGCGCGCGCAGGCTCTCCCAGGTCGCGATACCGTACGACCCGAGCGTCCCGGCGTCGCGGAACGTCTCGAACAGCGCGAACGCCTCCTCAAGGCGCTCGACGAACCGCTCCCGGCCGACGGCCGGGATCTGGGCGTCCGGGGCGTTGTGGGCGTAGAGGAGGTCGACCGTCGCGAGCCCGAGGTTCGCTCGGCTCCGGGCGAACTGGTCCGCGAGGTACGAACGGCTCATCGCGTGCGACCCGTCGACCACGTCGGCCGGGTCGAGTATTCCCGGCCGGACGAGCTGCTCGAGGACCCATCGGTCGACCGGCGTCTTCGACTCGGCGTCGGGGGCGAGGTAGCCGATCTTCGTCGCGACGAACACCTCGTCGCGAGCGAGCCCGCCCTGGGCCACCAGGCGCTGGATCGCGCGGCCGACGCACCGTTCCGCGCGCTGGTGGCGGTAGTTGATCGCGGTGTCGACCACGTTGACGCGCCCCGAGGAGAGGCAGATCGTGGCCGCCTCGGTGACCGCGAGGTCCGTCGCCGCGTCGGCCGGACCGATGTAGGTCCCGAGGCCGACGGAGCTCAGGCCGAGGCCGTCCGGCGCGTCGCGGAAATGCTCGAGCGGGAGCGCGCGGTCCCGGACGGACCGGCCACGAAACCGGTGGGTGCCCTCGCGCGTGGCGCGACCCGGGAGCGCCATCGCCCGGCGCACCGAACGGGGCCGTAAATCCTCCTCGCGTGGCGGGGGATCCCCCGCATCGCCGGTCAGGTTGAAGAGCGAGCGTCGCCTCGCCGCGCGACGGTTCCGATGCCCCGACGCAAGTACGGGCGGCTGCGCAAGCCGATCCCCCCCGTGCCCCGGGAGAAGTGCCGGTTCTGCCGGCTCAAGCGGCCGTGCCCGGTCCACCCTCGGACCGAACCGGCCTAGCGGGGCCGGCTCGCCCGGGGGCCGGTCCGGCGGCCGACGAGCAACGGCGCGGCGACCTCGTCGTGGAACCGGTCGGCGACGCGCTCGATCGTCTCGACGACCCGGGGCTGGAACCGCCGGCGGGCCTTGCCGAGGGCCGCCTCGAGACCGAACCGCGCCTGCTCCCAGCGGTAGAGCCGCTCGCCGTACGCCGCCTCGAACAGGAGGCTCGTCCCCCCCGACCGACGCGACGGGGCCCGCGTGCCGCGGATCGTGTCCTTCACTTTCTCGTAGAACCGCGTGCCGGGGACCGGGACCGCGATCGAGACCGAGTACTCCTCGGGGCTGAACCGGCGGAACAGCCGGAGCGTCGCCTCGATGTCCTCGATCGTCTCCCCGGGATAGCCGAGCATCAGGAACCAGAACTGGCGGACCCCCGCCTGCCGCAGCGCCTCGGCGGTCCGCTCCACCTGGGCGAGCTTCGTCCCGCGGTTCATCGCGTCGAGCATCCGCTGGCTTCCCGACTCGACCCCGACGTAGACGCGCGCGAGCCCGGCGGCGCGCATCCGCTCGAGGAGGTCGGGCTTCAGGAGGTCGACCCGGGCGAGGCACTCGAACCTGAGCCCGAGGTCCTCGTCGATCATCCGGTCGAGGAGCCGCTCGAGCCACGCCCGGGAGACGCCGAACACGTCGTCGCAGAACCGCACGTAGTCGACCCGGTACCGGCGCCTCAGCTCGATGAGCTCCTCGAGGACGCGCTCGGGCGACTGCTGGCGGAACGTGCGCCCGAACGTCGGCTTCGAGCACCACGAGCAGTCGAACGGGCACCCCCGGGAGGTGAGCACCGCGGCCCGTCGCTCGCCGGTCTCCCGCTCCCACCGCCCGAGATAGCCGTCCATGTCGACGAGGTCCCAGGCCGGCAAGGGGAGCTCGTCCAGGTTCGCAAGGAACGGCCGCGGGGGACCCCGGACCAGCCGGCCGTCCTGGAGGACCACCGCGCCGGGGACGTGCGCGACCGAGGCCCCGGCGCGCACCCGGCGGGCGACGTCGACCAGGGCCGCCTCGCCCTCGGCGGGGACGACCGCGTCGAAACCGGCCTCGAGGTACACCCCGGGGCGCGTCGCCGCGTCGGGGCCCCCGGCGAGGGAGACCGCCCCCGACGCCCGGACGCGCTGCGCGATCTCGAACGCCCGGGCGGCTGTCAGGGTCTTCGTGTGGACCCCGACCAGGTCCGGGCGGAACGACCGGATCGCTCGGTCGACGCTCCGGGCGTCGCGCTCGAACGTGAGGTCGACCATCGCGACGTCGACCCCGTGCTGGCGGAGGTAGGCGCCGAGGGTCAGGAGTCCGAGCGACGGGTACAGCTCGATGAACTTGCGCTCCATCGGGTCCTCGCGGGCGACGTACGGGTCGACGAGCAGGACCCGGGGCCGGGAGGCGGGGTCGACGGCGGCCGGGCGGCTACTCATCGGGGCGCTCCGCGCGGCGGACCGTGCGCCCGCCCGAGATCGCCCCGACCGGGCAGTAGGGGACGCACCATCCGCAGTCGGTGCAGTTCGGCAGCACCTGGAGGCGCGTCGGCTCGAGCTCGAGCGCGTTCGGCGGGCAGACGCCCGTGCAGAGGCCGCACAGGACGCAGACGTCCGGGTCGACGACGATCACGGTCCCGAAGCTCCTCCGGGCCGTGGGGTAGGGCGCCCGGGCGTCGGGACGGAACGGACGGCGGGCCCCGAGCGGTGCCGGGGCATGTCACGACGGCGCGGGAGGCGACGCGGGGTGGAGCGCGTGGCCGAGCGCGACGAACCCCGTCAGCGCGCACTTCACGCGGAGGGGAGAGAGGGGAATGTGGAGCTGCTGCAGGACGTCGTCCTGGCTCAGCGCGCCGGCTTCGTCGAGGGTCAACCCCGCCACGCGCTCGGTGAGCATCGACGTCGACGCGACGCTGATGGCGCAACCGTCCCCCTCGAAGCGGACGGTGGCGATCTTGCGCGAAGCCGGATCGACTTTGAGCCGCATCGTGATATGGTCGCCGCAGAGCGGGTTCGACTCCTCCCCCACCCGGTCCGCCCCCTCGAGGGGCCCGAAGTTCCTCGGATGACGGTAGTGCTGGAGGATCCCCTCCTGGTACATGTCGTAGGCCATCGGGACCTCGAGGATCTCGAGACCGTCCCGCGCTATAAAGCGAAGTCGAAGCGACCCGTCCCATCGCTCGCGTCCCGACCTCAGGTCCCTCACCCTCGTTCAACTTATAAACACCTATCGGTGCGTAAATCCAATGGCCTCGGCCGTCGTCCGTCCCGCGGAGTGGCTCCCGCCGTCCCAGGTGCGAGAGCTCTCCGCGAGCCTCGGGGATCCCCCGACGTTCGCCGAGCGACGCGCCGACGCGTTCGAGCGGTTCCTGAAGCTACCGCTCGAGCCGAACCCGCTCTACCGGGGATACGGCTACTTCAGCAACGTCGACCTCTCGGACCTCGACTCGGTCCGCACCGCGGCGGCGATCGCGGCGCCGGCTCCCCTCGCCGGGGCGATCCAGGTGGTCCACGACGGGGCGGGCACCCGGTCGTTCGTCCCCCCGGAGCTCGACCGGGCCGGCGTCCGGCTGGTCACGCTCCCCGAGATCTGGAAGGCGGGCGCAGAGGCGGCCGGCGCGTTCGTCCCGCCGGCCGACGATCCCCCCGACCGGCTCTCCGCGCTCTCCCTGGCCCTGCTGAACCGGGGGTACCGTCTCGAGGTGCCGGACGGGTTCTCCACCCCGATCCGGGTCCAGGACGTCACGCTCCTGTCGCGCCCCCACGAGTCGCTCTCGGTGCGGCGGGCGCTGCGCCTCGGGACCGATGCCCAGCTCCTGCTGACCGAGGAGACGTTCAGCACGGCCGCCGACCCGGGCTCCCAGCGGTTCGCGTCGTCGACGACCGACATCGTCCTCGGCGAGCGGGCGAAGTCGGTCGTCCTGACGGTCCACACCCCCGACCTCAGGACCGTCGCGCTCCACCAGCGGAGCGCGACCCTGGCGGCGGGTGCCCGGCTCGCATGGTTCTGGGGAGGGCTCGGGGGATTCCGGTCGAAGGTGCGGAACGCGACCACCCTCGCCGGAACCGGCTCGGTCGTCGACGACCTCCAGATCTTCTACGGCGCCCGCGACCAGTCGTTCGACAGCTCGGTCCACCTCACCCACGCGGGCACGGACACGCACGGCCAGTCGATCACCCGCGGCGTCTTCACCGACCAGGCCCGCGGGATGAGCCGGGGTCTCGTGCGCATCGAGCCCCCGGCGCGGAGGACGCTCAGCTTCATCTCGGAGCACGCGATGCTGCTCTCGAAGGGAGCCCGCTCGGACACGATCCCGATCCTCGAGATCCTCTGCCGGGACGTGAAGGCGACCCACTCGACGTCCGTGCACCCGGTCGATCCCGACCAGGTGTTCTACCTCGAGTCGCGGGGGTTCGACGCCTCGAAGGCCGTGCGGATGATCGGGGAGGGGTTCCTGTCGTACGTCCTCGAGCGGGCGCCGGTGGACGCTCTCCTCGAGCGACTCTACCCCTCGGTCGAGGCCCGCTGGAACGGCGCCGACATCGTCTGGGATCCGTCGGGGTCGCGCGCGCTCCCCGCGCTGTCGGTCATCGGGACCGAGGGGGCTCCCGAGTGGCGATTCGACGCGAAGCTCCGCTGAGGATGCCGGGTCCCGGGCCGCGCGGCCGGGGTTGACCGCGGGCCCGAAGCCCTAAAGACCGGACCCGGCTAGGCGGGTTCCCCCACCCGTGCCGCTCGTTCTCGACCCCGACGCGATCTCCGAGACGGTGCTCGGTGACGTCGTCCGCTCCCTGCGGGAGGACCTCGCGGAGACCGAGGAGCTCGTTCTCCACCCGAGGGGCCGGGTCCTGGACCCGGCGAGCCTCGAGACCGCCCGCGAGCTCCTGAGGAGCGCCCGGGCGATCCTGGACCGCCCGGGCCCCCTCGACCGCGCGGCCCTGGCCGCCGAGGCGAACCTGGCGTACGCGGTGCTCCTCGCGGCGATCGACCTCGTGAAGTCGCACACGGACGTGCCGAGGGTGCCGGCCCCCCGGCCCGCGAAGACGTCCGCGACCTAGCCGGCGAAGGCACGCCGCGGCCGGCGGCGGCCTACCCGACGGCGCCGGTCATCTCGAGCTGGATCAGGCGGTTCAACTCGAGCGCGTAGTCAATCGGGAGCTCCTTCGCGAACTCCGCGAGGAACCCCATCAGGATGAGGTGGATCGCGTCCGACTCGTTGAGGCCCCGGCTCATCAGGTAGAAGATCTGCTCCTCGCCGATCTTCCCGACGACGGCCTCGTGCGTGATCGTCGCGTCCTCCTCGTGGATCTCGTTGTACGGATACGTGTCGGACCGGCCGAGCTCGTCCGGGAGCAGCGCGTCGCAGCGTACCGCCGCCTTCACGCCCGTCGCGCCGGGGGCGACGTGGAGCAGGCCCCGGTAGCTGGTCTGGCCGCCGCGGATCGCGATCGACTT
>JASHOP010000049.1 GCA_030041075.1 Thermoplasmata archaeon
GGGCGCGAACGGGTAGAGCCCGTGGCTCAGGTGGTAGAGCTGCGGAACGGAGAGGTCGACGTCGTAGAGGGTGAACCGCACGTAGCCGCCGCGCGCGTCGATCGCCCGCGCGAGGGCGCGTCGGACGCGGTGGCGCGCGGGCACGACGGCGAGGAGCGAGCGGGTCCTCCGGTCGTGGATCGAGGGGCGCCCGGTCCCGAGGCGCGTCGTGGCCACGGCCGGCCAGCCGGCGAGGGCACGGCGGAGCTCCGCGAGCTCGGACCGCGGGCCGCTGACGAGGAACGGCGGGCGGTACTCCACCGCGGTGCGGCGCACGCGGCCCGAGCGGCGCTCCTTCACCCAGAGGACGACCGAGCGGCCGTCCCCGCTCTCCGTGATGTCGAGGAGCCACCCGTCGGGCGCCGGGGCCGCCCCGTCCACGGTCAGGGCCGGGTCGGCCGGGCCGCGTCGTCCGCCCGGATCCGGACCGCGAGGTCGGTGAGGACGGAGAGGAGGATCGACTCGAGGAGGTCGGGGCTCCCGACGTACGTCGCCTGGGCGGCGTAGCGCCGGGCCCCGGTGCGGACGAGCTCGAACGCGGCGCGCTCCTCGGGGGACGTGAGGAGACGGGCGAACGCGTCCCACCGCCTCATCCGCTCCTCGAGCGCTTGGCGGTACGTCGGGGCCGTACGTCCCACGCGATCACCTCCTCGGAAGCGGGGTCGCCGAACTCCTCGATCCCCCGCTGGCCGGGCGCCCGGGGAACGAGCGCGAGGCGGGCGTCGTCCCGCACCGAGCGGATCCGAAGCGCGCGGGGCCCCCGCTCGAACGCTACGAGGTCGCACCAGCGCGGACCCTCGTCCATGAGGCCGGGGAACCGGCCGAGGCCGTCGGGACCGAGCGTCAGGAGGAGCGGCGTCGGGAGACCGTCCAGGAGCCGACGGAGCGTTCGGGCGATGTGGCGAAGGAGCGCATCCCGCTCGTCCTCGGGGACCTCGTCGGCCGTGAACAGCGCCGGAAGGTCGTGGCCAACCAGCAGGGTCGGGGAATGCCGTCGGGCCTCCCGGGCCCATCCCTCGACCAACGCGACCGTCTGGTAGGCGGTGAACGCCCGGGCGAGGCGGATCCGGTGGAGGGGTTCGCCCGCGTCGAGGCCGAACGCCCGGCCGAGCTCGCCCAGGCGATACGGACGGAACCGGTTCGCGCCCTCGAGAAGGGAGATCCGCCCGCGCGCGAGCGCGCTTCCGACATAAAGCGACTCGAGGACCGGCTCGACCGCGAGCGCGGACCCGACCCAGACGGTCGCCTCGCCCGGGGAGAACCGTCGGGCGAGCCAGGGGAAGAGCGACGGCTCGGGCGGAAGGATCGGGACGGGGTGGACCCGGCGGGAGCGGGGAGCGAAACGGACCGAAACCGGCGCGGCGGAACGCGGCGGAACGGGCCCGCCGGCCCCGGACGGCTCGATCGGCTCCGCCTCGTCCGGCGCGAGCGGCGGCCCGACGGCGAAGATGTCGGTCACGGTCGGTCGACCCGCCGGGATCGACCGGCGGAACCGCTCTAAAGCGGCCGCTCCGGAGAGTTTGAAACGGCCCCGAGAACGACGCGTTTCCGCGCCCGGTGCGAGCGCGCCGCCGGCGCCGGAGGGCGTCCTCGCCGGCTACAGGAGACGGCGCGGCCCCGCCGGCACCGAAAGGCCGAGCTCCTCGGCCAGGGTCCGGCAGTTCGCCGCCGCGTCCCCGCGGAAGTGGTTGTTGAAGAACCCGTAGATCGCCCCGACCTTCGCCTCGAGCGCCCGGATCCGCGGGACCCAGTCCGCGATCTCCTTCGCCGAGTACGTGTAGTCGTACCACAAGGGGTTGCCGTGGCCGTGCCAGCGGATGTAGGCGAACGGGGCGGTCGTCTCGAGCGCGATGGGGAGATGGGGGCCGTCGACGATCGCGTGCGCGAGCCCGAACTCGCGGAGCAGCGCGTACGATTCGGGGCAGAGCCAGGAGCCTTCGCGGAACTCGACCGCGACGGGAAGGTCGCTCGGGAGCGAGGCGTAGAACGCACGGACGGTGCCGGGCTCGAACGGGAGCGAGGGAGGGAGCTGGAGGAGGGCGGCGACGAACCGCCCCGCCTCCCGCAACGGGCGCAGCACCGCGAGGAAGCGGGCGAGCTCCTCCTCGGTGGCGACCAGGCGGAGCTTGTGGGTGATCGTCTGCGGGAACTTCGCCGCGAACCGGAACCGGGACGGAGTCCTCCGGACCCAGGAGGCCGCGACCGATGGCGCCGGCAGCCGATAGAAGGTGGAGTTGACCTCGACGACGGAGAACAGGCCCGCGTAGTAGCGAAGCCGGTCCGAGGCTCCCCCCGGAGGGTAGACCTTGCCGACCCACTCCGGGTAGTCCCACCCGCTCGTCCCGAGCCGGATCTCCGCCACCGCCCGCCTCGATACGGCACGCACCGTTCCGCCTAAAGCCGACCGCGGGGGACCATGGAACGGGTCGGCTGGCGTCGCCGGGCCCGACCCTCCCGGGGCCGGGCCCGCGTCCCGCGCAACCCTAATAGCCGGGCGACGTCGCTGGCCAGTCGAGCATGGTGCAGGTCGATATCGACATCGCCAAATGCACCGGCTGCTCCCACTGCAAGGACGTCTGCCCGGTGAACGTCTTCGAGCTCCGTCCGCGCGACGAGGTACCCGATGTTGTCGACGACCCCGCCGTCGCCGCGAAGTTCCAGTTCCGCGGCGAGAAATCGCTCTCGGTCAACGGCCCCGAGTGCATCGTCTGCGAGGCGTGCCTGTTCGAGTGCGAGGGCGAGTGCATCCTGATCACCGACGACGAGAGCCACGTCCACCACTCGACGTACAAGTAGCGGACCATGCCGATCGTCTCCGTCCGGTACCGTTTCTCCGCCCGCCTCCCGGCCCCGCCGCGGGCCGCGTTCCGCTGGGCGACGGATTTCCGCGGGGACGACCTCGTGCCCGCCGGTCGCGGCGCCCGGACCGTCACCTGGCTCGCTCCCGACACGGCCCTTCTCGTCGACGTGCCGGCGAAGGGCCGGGCCCGTGAGGCGAAGACGCGCCTCGTTAGGCTCTACCCGAACCGGCGGTCGTGGACGAACACGCACCTCTCGGGGCCGTTCGTCCACTCCCAGTTCTTCTACGAGATCACCCCCTCGGGACACCGGGCGTCGCGCCTCGAGTTCACGGGGCTCCAGCTCGTGCGCTTCGCGCGGACCCCCACCCCCGGGGCGGTCGCGGCGATGAGCCGGACGCTCAGGCACGAGGACGTCGCGCTCTGGCACATGCTGGTACGGGCGATGGCCCGGGACCTGGGGACCGGGACCGCCCGACGGACCCGACGACGCGCCGGCCGCGGGCTCCGGCGGCGTCGCCGGAGCAGCCCTTAAATAGGCCGGAACCCCGCCGACGGGGCCGTGCCCGAAGTCGCGAAGGAGCCGGGCCGCACGGTCGTTCTCGGCGAGCGCGAGCTCGCGATCGGGTTCCGGCTGATCGGGCTCACGGACGTGGTCGAGGTCACGCCCGAGACCGCCGCGCGCGAGTTCCAGCGGGCGATGGCGGACCCGCGGTTCAACCTCGTGATCGCGAGCCAATCGATCCGCCCGCGCCTGTCGGAGAACCAGCGGGCCCAGGCCGACGCCTCGCTGCGGCCGCTCGTCGTCTTCGTCCCCACGCCCGCGGGGGAGTTCGAGGTCGAGAGCATCGGGACGCTGGCGAAGCGGGTCCTCGGCGTCACCCTCGCCCTCCCGAACTGAGGAGAGAGCATGCCGGGGACCGTGGGGCGGGTCTCGGGTCCGGTCGTGATCGCCGACGGCCTCGACGACGCGAAGATGTACGATGTCGTCCGCGTCGGCACCCTCGGCCTGGTCGGCGAGATCATCCGGCTGGTCGGGGGGACCGCGACCGTCCAGGTCTACGAGGACACGACGGGGATACGACCCGGCGACCCCGTCGAGAACACGGGCCAGGCGCTGAGCGTCGAGCTCGGCCCCGGTCTCCTCCAGTCGATCTACGACGGCGTCCAGCGGCCGCTGGACGTGATCCAGAAGGGCGTCGGGGATTTCATCACGCGGGGGACCGTGGCGCCCCCGCTCGACGAGAAGAGGAAGTGGGAGTTCACGGCGACCGCGAAGGTCGGCACGGAAGTCGTCTCCGGCCAGGTCCTCGGGACCGTCCAAGAGACGAGCCTCATCCTCCACAAGATCATGGTCCCGCCCGGGCTCCGCGGCACGCTGATCGAGCTCGCGAGCGGCAGCTACACCATACGCGACCCGATCGGGAGCGTAACCGGCTCGGCGGGCAAGACGCCGCTGTTCCTGAGCCAGCGCTGGATCGTACGGCTCCCGCGCCCGGTCGCCCAGAAGCTCCCCCCGGAGATCCCGCTCGTGACGGGACAGCGGGTCGTCGACACGTTCTTCCCGGTCGCAAAAGGCGGCACCGCGTGCATCCCCGGACCCTTCGGGTCCGGGAAGACCGTACTGCAGCAGCAGCTCGCGAAATGGGCCGACTCGGACGTCGTGGTCTACGTGGGCTGCGGCGAGCGCGGCAACGAGATGACCGAGATCCTGACCCTGTTCCCGACGCTGGTCGATCCGAAGTCGAAGCGCCCGCTGATGGAGCGGACGGTGCTCATCGCCAACACCTCGAACATGCCGGTCGCGGCCCGCGAGGCGAGCGTCTACACGGGGATCACGATCGCCGAGTACTATCGCGACATGGGCTACGATGCCGCGCTGATGGCGGACTCGACGAGCCGCTGGGCGGAGGCGATGCGAGAGATCTCGGGACGCCTCGAGGAGATGCCGGGCGAGGAGGGCTACCCCGCGTACCTCGGACGTCGGGTCGCCGAGTTCTACGAGAGGGCCGGACGCGTCGTGACGCTCTCGCCCGAGGGTCGCCCCGGGTCGGTCACCGTCGTGGGCGCGGTCTCGCCGGCAGGCGGCGACACGTCCGAGCCGGTCAGCCAGAACACCCTGCGCGCGGTCCGGGTCTTCTGGGCGCTCGACGCCTCGCTCGCCGCGCGCCGTCACTTCCCGTCGATCAACTGGCTGCAGAGCTACTCGCTCTACCTCGGGGACCTCGAGCCGTGGTACGTGGGCGAGCTCTCGCGAGAGTTCGTGGGCCTGCGCCAGAAGGCGCTCGAGATCCTCCAGAAGGAGTCGGAGCTCCAGGAGATCGTCCAGCTGGTCGGGGTCGACGCGCTCCCCGAGCGGGAGAAGGCGACGCTGGACGCCGCGCGGATGCTCCGCGAGGACTACCTCCAGCAGAGCGCGTACGACGACGTCGACACCTACACCTCGATCCGGAAGCAGGTGAGGATGCTCCGCGCGATCCTCGCGTTCTCCGACCGCGAGCAAACCGCGATCGAGAAGGGTGCGACGGTCGCGCAGCTCCAGAAGCTGCCCGTGCGCACGAAGCTCTCGCGCATGAAGTGGATCCCCGAGGCCGAGCTGGTCGAGCAGTTCGACCGTCTCGAGCTCGAGATGGGGGAGGCCGTCGACTCGCTCGCCGTGGCGGGAGGGAGCTAGTGGCGTCGCGGGGAGCGCCGAAGGGCGAGGCGCCGACCGAGGTCCTCGTCGACTACCGGACGATCGACCGGGTCACCGGCCCGCTCCTGTTCGTCCGCGACGTCGCGAGCGCCGCCTACGGGGAGATCGTCGAGATCGCCCTCCCCAGCGGCGAGCGCCGGCAGGGCCAGGTCCTCGACTCGAGGAAGGGGCTCGCCATCGTCCAGGTGTTCGGGGCGACGATGGGGATCAACG
Source organism: Thermoplasmata archaeon (assembly GCA_030041075.1). Classification (GTDB taxonomy): domain Archaea; phylum Thermoplasmatota; class Thermoplasmata; order Lutacidiplasmatales; family UBA184; genus Lutacidiplasma. Next base: position 5,746 of record JASHOP010000049.1, read on the forward strand.
TCGAACAGACCTCGGCGAAGTTCATGGGGGAGGTCGCGACCCTCGCCGTCTCGGACGAGCTCCTCGGCCGCGTGTTCAACGGCCTCGGCGAGCCGAGGGACGGCGGCCCGAAGATCGTCAGCACCACCCGGCGCGAGATCGTCGGGAATGCGATGAACCCCTACTCGCGCGAGGAGCCGAGCGAGTTCATCCAGACCGGGATCTCGACCATCGACGTCAACAACACCCTCGTCCGCGGCCAGAAGCTCCCGCTGTTCAGCGGCGCGGGCCTTCCCCACAACCTGGTCGCCGCCCAGATCGTCCGCCAGGCGAAGCTCCGCGACTCGTCCGAGGGGTTCGCGGTCGTCTTCGCGGCGATGGGGATCACGAGCGAGGAGGCGAACTTCTTCTTGAAGGAGTTCCAGTCGACCGGCGCCCTCGAGCGGACGGTCGCGTTCCTGAATCTCTCGAGCGACCCGTCGATGGAACGGGTCGTGACGCCCCGGATGGCGCTCACCGCCGCGGAGTTCCTGGCGTACGAGCGCGACCTCCACGTCCTGGTCGTGCTGACCGACATGACGAACTACTGCGAGGCGCTCCGCGAGGTCTCCGCCGCGCGCGAGGAGGTGCCGGGCCGGCGCGGCTACCCCGGGTACCTGTACACCGACCTCGCGACGATCTACGAGCGCGCCGGCAAGATCCACGGCCGCAAGGGGTCGATCACCCAGCTCCCGATCCTGACGATGCCGGCGGACGACGTGACGCACCCGATCCCGGACCTGACCGGGTACATCACCGAGGGCCAGACCTACCTCAGCCGCGACCTCCAGCGGAAGGGTATCTACCCCCCGATCGACATCCTGCCGAGCCTCTCCCGCCTGATGAACCTCGGGATCGGGAAGGGCCGGACCCGCGAGGACCACCGCGGCGTCTCCGACCAGCTGTTCGCCGCCTACGCCACCGGGAAGGACCAGCGGGCCCTCTCCGCGATCGTCGGCGAGGAGGCGCTGAGCGCGACCGACCGACTCTACCTCAAGGCGGCCGACCGGTTCGAGAAGGAGTTCGTGAACCAGCGGCCGGACGAGGACCGGTCGATCGACGAGAGCCTCGCGATCGCCTGGGAGATCCTCTCCGACCTGCCCGACGCCGAGCTCAAGCGGATCCGCCCCGAGTTCGTCCAGCAGTACCGCGCGCACCCGCCGGCCGCGGGCGCGACGTAGTCGCCCGGAGCGGATCGTGGCCGTCGAGAACGTGCGACCGACCCGCCTCGAGCTCCTGCGGACGCGCCGGCGGATCGTGGTCGCGCGGAGGGGCCTGAAGCTCCTCAAGCTCAAGCGATCCGCGCTGATCGCCGAGTTCTTCGCGATCTCCCGGGAGGCGATGCGCCTGCGCGGGGACCTCCGCGAGCGGATCGCGCGCGGGTACGAATCGATCCGGATGGCGGAGACGATCGAGGGTCCCACGCGGCTCGAGAACGTCGCGATGCTCCTGCCCGACCTCCCCGCGATCGCCGTCGCGACGAAGAACGTGATGGGGGTGCGCACCCCGCGCCTCGACCGGGCGACGTACCGGCCGGTGCCGGCGGCCTCGCTGCTCGACCTGCCGACCTCGATCGAGGAGTCGGTGGTCCGGTTCCAGGGGATCTACCAGGTCGTCCTCGAGATCGCGGAGAAGGAGAACGCGCTCCGCCGTCTCCTCAAGGAGATCGAGAAGACGAAGCGCCGGGCGAGCGCGATCGAGAACGTCCTCGTCCCGCGCCTCGAGGGGACCGTGCGGTACATCAAGTTCCGGTTCGACGAGATGGAGAGGGACGCGTTCAGCATGCTGAAGACCGTGAAGCGGAAGATGGAGCAGGAGGCCGAGCGTGCCGCTCCCGCCTGAACGGCCGGACGGGCGCCTCCGCGCGCTGCGCCGGTTCACGGCCGTCCAGGCCGCGAGCGTCGCGGCGAAGCTCGGGGCGCTCGCGGTCCTCCTCTACTTCGCGCCGCGGCTCGCGGGAGGGATCTAGCGTGACCTCGGAGGCCGGCGCGGCGCCGTCGGACGCCGCGGCGCTCGAGGGGCTCAAGCGGATCAAGGCCGCCGAAGCCGAGTGGGACGAGCGCCTGAGGACCGCGCACCGCGCGACCGAGGAGGCGCTCGCCCGACGGCGCGCCGAGGCCGAGGCGGCCGAGAACGCCGTCGCCGCCG
>JASHOP010000050.1 GCA_030041075.1 Thermoplasmata archaeon
GGGGGTATCCCCGACGGCACCCTCGTCTCGAACCTCGAGGTCAACCCGTTCGACGGCGGCCGGCTCGTCCGGTCGGCGGGGACGAGCGCGCTCGTCGTCGCCCACGTCGGCTCGGAGGTGACGGTCCAGCTGCCGTCCGGCGCGTTCAAGGTGTTCCTCGCCACGTGCCGCGCCTCGGTCGGCGGCGTCGGGGGCAGCGGGCGGGGGGAGATGCCGATCATCCGGGCCGGTAAGAAGGTCTGGACGACGCATTCGCTCGCGCGCGCCCCGTTCAAGGTCCGCGGGGTCGCGATGAACCCCGTCAACCACCCGTTCGGCGGCGGGGCCCACCAGCACGTCGGGCGACCGAGCACCGTCAAGAGCGGCGCTTGGCCCGGGGCGAAGGTCGGGCGGTTCTCGCGCTCGCAGCGGCGGAAGCAGCGGCTGCGAGGCCGCGCGACGGGGGCGTGACGATGCCGAAGGCGAAGCGGGCGAAGAAGGTCGAGGCGCGCCGCAAGCGCGAGTTCACCTACCGCGGACGGACGCTCGCCGACTTGCGCGCGCTCGACCTCGAGCACCTCGCGCAGGTCCTGAACGCCCGCGCGCGCCGGTCGATCCGGCGCGGCTTCAACGCCGAGACGACCCGGTTCTTCGACCGGATGCGGTCGACGCCGCCGGAGAAGACCGTCCGGACCCACTGCCGGGACGCGCTGGTGCTGCCGGAGCACGTCGGTCGCCGGGTCGCGATCCACAACGGCAAGGAGTTCAAGGAGATCGAGGTCCGCCCGGAGATGGTCGGGCACTACTACGGCGAGTTCTCGCTCACCCGCCGCTTCGAGAAGCACTCCGGCCCCGGCGTCGGCGCGACGCGGTCGTCGAAGTTCATGCCGCTCAAGTGAGGGAGAGGTCGGTCCGGTGCGCGGCTACACCTACGCGGGCGAGACCGGCGTGAGCGTCGCGCGGGCGCGGGGCGTCGAGCTCCCGATGTCGCCGAAGAAGACCTACGAGGTGCTGAACGCGATCCGGGGCCTCCCGGTCGCCCGGGCGAGGATCGTCCTCGAGGACGCCGTCGCGATGCGGCGGGCGATCCCGTTCCGCCGCTACAACCAGGAGACGGCCCACCACCGCGGGACCGGCCCGGGACGGTACGCCGTGAAGGTCGCGCGGAACGTCCTGAGCGTCCTCGCGAACGCGGAGGAGAACGCGGAGTACGAGGGCCTGGACGCCGATCGCCTGTTCGTCAAGGTCGCCGCGTGCGCCCGGGGCCGGATCCGCAAGGCGATGATGCCCCGGGCGCAGGGCCGGAGCACCGCGTGGAACGAGCAGACGACGAACGTCGAGATCGTCCTCGCCGAGCTCAAGGAGTCGGCATGAGCTCGGAGCGCAAGGTGATCCAGGAGTCGACGCGCCGCGTCCTCCTCAAGGACTTCCTCGTCGGCGAGAGCGCGCGCGCCGGCTTTGGCGGGCTCTCGATCACCCGCACCCCGATGGGGACGCGCGTGACCCTGATCTGCGAGCGGCCGGGGATCCTGATCGGGCACCGCGGCGAGCTGATCAAGCGCCTGACCGAGGACATCCACGCCCGGTTCAAGCTCGACAACCCCCAGATCGAGGTCCAGGAGGAGCGCCAGCCGAGCCTCAACGCGCAGCTGATGAGCGAGAAGCTCGCGTCGACCCTCGAGCGCGGCTGGCACTTCCGCCGCGCCGGCCACTCGACCGTCCGGCGGATCATGGAGGCCGGCGCGCGCGGGTGCCAGGTGATCCTGTCGGGGAAGCTCACCGGGGAGCGGCACCGGACCGAGCGGTTCAAGGCTGGGACGATCAAGTACTGCGGCGAGGCCGTCCATCTCTGGATCGACAAGGGGTTCTACCAGGCCCGGCTCAAGCCCGGGGTCATCGGGGTCAACGTCTGGATCATGAACCCGCTCGCGAAGCTCCCCGACGAGATCACCGTGAAGGGCGTCGAGACCCGGCCGAAGCCGGTTCCCGTCGAGCTGCCCCCCGTCGAGGACGCCCCGGCCGCCCCCGCCCCCGTCGAGACACCGGAGCTGCCGTGACGCTCCTGCGCATGAAGGAGCTGCGCGCGCTCCCCGACGACGACCTCCGCCGCCGGATCGCGGAGGCCGAGAACGACCTCCTGCGCGAGCGCGGCGTCGCCGCGATGGGCGGCGCGCCCCCGAGCCCGGGGCGGATGCGCGCGCTGCGGACGAACGTCGCGCGGGCGCTGACGGTCCTCAACGAGCGATCGCTCGCCCCCGCCACCGGCCGGCGCCGGCAGGGGGCGTCGAGGTGAGCCGATGCCGGACGAGTCGACGGCCGCGTCCCGCCTCTCCCGCGTCGAGCGGGAGGCCCTCGCCGGCGAGCTCCTCGGCGCCACGGTCGACCTCCCGGCCTCCCGCGCGCTGCCGAGGCCGATCCGCGGGACGATCGTGGACGAGTCGCTCGCGACGTTCACGATACGGCTCGCGGGGCGATCCCGCACGGTGCGCGTCGCGAAGGACCGGCTCGAGGGGACGATCGTCCTACCGGTCGGAGAGTTACCGTTAAGAGGCGAGCTCCTTCGCGTGCGTCCCGAGGATCGCACCAAGCGGCTTCTCGCCGGTGGTCCTCGGAGGTTCCGATGACCCCGGCCCGCACGTCGACCGCCCCGCGCGCCCGCGACATCGGGCTCGACGTCCGAGCCCCGAAGGCGCGGTGCGACGACCGCCACTGCCCGTTCCACGGCCGGCTTCCCGTCCGCGGACTGGTCCTCGAGGGGACGGTCGTCTCGACGGCGATGCAGCGGACCGCCGTGGTCGAGCGGACCCTCCTCCACTACGCCCCGAAGTTCGAGCGGTACGAGAAGCGCCGGCGCCGCTACCTGGCCCACGCGCCGCCGTGCCTCGCGGTCGAGGTCGGCCACCGGGTCCGGATCGCCGAGACCCGGCCGCTCTCCAAGGTCGTCTCGTTCTGCATCGTCGCCGACCTCGGTGGGTCGGCGCGACGCGTCCGCGGCGAGGACTCGAAGCGCGCCGCGGCGGAGCCGGCCGCCCCGGGGGCCGCATGAAGGGCCTCGCGGGCCGACGCAGCCGCGGGCTCCCGAAGGGCGCTCGGCTCGAGTGCGTCGACAACACGGGCGCGAAGGTCGTCGAGATCATCGCGGTGCGCAACTGGCACGGGACGCACCGGCGCTACCCGCGCGCGGGCGTCGCGGACCTCGTGATCGTCTCCGTGAAGAAGGGGACGCCCGAGATGCGGCGCCAGGTGCTCCACGCGGTGATCGTCCGCGCCCGGGTCCCGACGCGCCGGGCGGACGGGACCCGCCTCCAGTTCGAGGACAACGCCGCGGTCATCACGACCGAGACCGGCGAGATCAAGGGCTCCCAGATCAAGGGGCCCGTCGCGAAGGAAGCCGCCGAGCGCTGGCCGCGGATCGCCGCCGCGTCCTCGATCATCATCTAGGAGGGGCCGGATGCGCACGACGTCCAGCTCCCCGAGACGCCAGCGGCGCGCGCTCTACCGCGCCGACCCGTTCGAGCGTCGCAAGCGGATGACCGCGCCGCTGTCGCGCGAGCTGCGCGGGCGGTTCAAGCTCCGGGCGCTGCCGATCCGCCAGGGCGACACGGTCCGGATCCTCGCGGGAAGCTTCGTCGGGCGCGAGGAGCGCGTCGCGAAGATCGACCGCCGGTCGTACTCGGTGACGCTCGACAACGTCACGCTGAAGACCGCCGAGGAGAAGATGAAGCCGCTCTCGATCCGGACCGCGCACCTCGTGATCACCCGGCTCAACCTGGCCGACCCGTGGCGCCGCCGCGTCCTGAGGGTCCGCGACGAGGACGTGACGCCCGAGGAGCGGGGCGAGGTCGCCGAGCCGGGGGAGCCGACCGCGGCGGACGGACGGCCGCGACGCAGCCCGCGACGCCCGGCGCCGCG